>PDQP01000016.1 GCA_002747805.1 Deltaproteobacteria bacterium | reverse complement strand
TTTTTTACGCCTATTTTTTATTGGCACAATGTACATGTTGGCTTTGCAGAAATTAGCTCTGAAAACTCAAAAATAGGGTTTCTCAGGGTTGACTATATACAATTTTTCAGAGTAACTCGTTTCATCTGGCCGTTCTCTGCTTATAGGAGGTGATCAGGTAGGGAATAATAAAGGTTGCCGCCAGAATAAACAGTACAATGGCAATAGCCGCACCCTTGGCAAACTCGTTTGCCCGGAAAGTGGTCAGGTACATATTCAGGGCCGGGTGTCCGGTTTCAGCGTTGTCGGGGCCGGTCATCGAGAAAATAAGATCAAACATTTTCAGGGAGATATGGGATAGAATAATAACGGCACTGATGGTAATTGGTTTCATCATCGGGATGGCAATATGCCGGTAATAGGACGCCTCGCCGGCCCCGTCCAGCATGGCGGCATCGTGGATGTCCTGAGAGATGCCGTTAAACCCGGCAAGGTACAGGGCCATAGTATAACCGGTATACTGCCAGATAGCGGCGACCATAATGCCAAGGGTGGCAAAATTAAAGCCGTGTAATTCTTCAATGATCAGGGCCTTGGGCAGCAGACCGCCGCCAAGCCAGGCGGCCAGGCCGATAACTATCCCGGGCAGCAGCCATTTCAAGCCCTTTTTCCGGTTGCTGCCAAGAATGAAAAAACCGATGACAATAAGTATAAAGGCCGCTGCATACAGAGAAATCTGTAATAGATTCTGCCAGTTAAAAACCAGAGCAGAGCTTTTTGACGACAGCCACCTGAATTCAAGCGGCTCCATTCCGGCATAGGTTGGCAGAATATTTACACCGCCCTGCGGAGCCAGCAGCCACCGCCAGATGGTGCCCGATACGATAAAGGACAGGGACATGGGATAGAGGAAAATTGTCCGCCAGATACCCTCCCCCTTTGGTTTTCGATCCAGCAGGATGGCGATAAATATGCCAAGCCCAACTGCACCGATCAGCAGCGACAGCGAATAAAAGACCGCATTAACCATATCCTGGCGGAACCTTCCTTCCAGAAAACCGGTGAACAGGGAAGAATAGTTGTCCAGGCCGATAAAATTCCTGACCGGATTTTCAGCAAGAGCCGCCATGCCGCCCCAATTGGTCAGGGAGATCCAGAGGGTGTTGCCGATAAAGCCGTAAACAAAAATGCCGATCAGGATCATGGAAGGCAAAAGGGTGATAAATGCCATTATTTTATCGCGTGATGCTTCCCGCATTTTTTCGTTCCAGGGTTTTATAAGTTGCCAGGGATGTTCACCTGCCCCGCGGCGGAGCAGGTGAGATTTTTTACTTCTCCAGCTTATTTACCGATGCCGTTCTTAACGGCAATTTGCTGGGCTGCCTTGGCAGTCATTTTGGCGTCTTTGGTCTTTAGAAACATTTCCATAACCGAGGCAAAATCGTTCATAAAGCCCTCATTGGCGGTAACGCCGTGAGCCAGCGAGCCAACTATGACATCCTTGCCGAAATCAGCTGAGGCAGATTTGGCATAATCATTGTATTTGGAGAGATCGCTGTCGGTTCTGGGTGAAATGGAACCCTTTAGCGGGTTAAAGGTGTCTGAACCTTCTTTGGAACCAAGCACAGCCAGCCATGCCTTGGCATTGTCGAGGTTTTTTACCCCCTTGGGCAGCCCGAAGGAATCGGCAAGAAACATAAATTCGCCGCTGGTGTCAGGGCTTGGCACCCAGCCAAAGCCTGTTTTGGGGGCAAGTTTCTTGGTGGTGGCAAGATAACCGGCTGCCCAGTCTCCCATAATATTGAAGGCGGCACGGCCATCAACCACCATATCAGTCGCCTGCTGCCAGCTAAGTGAAGAGGCATCGGCATTGGTAAACTCAAGCACTTTGCCAAATAATTCCCAGGCCTTGATTGCCTCCGGGCTGTCAAAGGCAAGTTTGCCTGACCAAAGCTGATTCCATTTTTCCGCACCAAGGGCAGCAAGGGTAACAGATTCCCACAGGTGGTTATGCGTCCAGTTCTGGGCAAGGGCCAGCGGCACGATGCCCTTTTTCTTTAGTTCCGGGGCAATCTTGAAAAATTCATCCCAGGTTTCGGGCGGATTGACGCCCCATTTTTTCAGGTTTTCCGGGATGAACCACATTACATTTGACCGGTGAATGGTAACCGGCACTGACCAGATTCCTTTCTCAGTACCAATCAGCTTGATAAGCCCGGCCGGGAAAACTTCCATCCAGCCCTGCTCCTTGAACATGGGGGTTAAATCTTCCATGCGGTCGGCCATAACCCAAGTGCCGATCAATTCTTGCCCAGCGTGAACCTGAAAGCTGTCCGGCGGGTTGCCGCCCAGCATCCGGGTTTTCAGAACCGCCTTGGCATTTACGCCGGAGCCGCCGGTTACAGTGGCGTTGACCACCTCAACCTTGGGATATTTGGCCTTGTAAACATCAATTAATGCCTCCAGGGCCGGGCCTTCATCTCCTGCCCACCAGGAAAAAATCTCCAGTTCTCCGTTTAACTCCTTTGCCTGCACGCCCTGAAAAAGTCCAAGGGAGCAAATTGCGGCGGCTGCGGCCGCCATTTTGAACATTTTTTTCATCCGTTCTTCTCCTTCTTTTAAGTTAATTTAACAGATTGCCTCTGTCGTTGCCGGATCAAACAGAACTACCCGGTCCAGTTCAAACCCGACGGTTATTTTCTCGCCCGGTCTGGCCTGCAATCGGCCTTCTACCTCGGCGAGCAACTTATTTTGTCCTGCATCAAGCTCCAGCAGGGACTGGCCGCCCAGTATTTCGGCCACAATCACCTCTGCTTCCCGGCACCATTCGGGGGCAAAGCGATGCTCCACATCACGAATTTTTATGGCATCCGGTCTTATCCCCATCAGTACCTCATCCCCGTCTGCCAAATTTTTGCCTTTTTCTCCGGGGAGCGGCAAAACCAGCCCTCCCATGACCAGAGACGGATTGCCTCCATCCAGCCGGAATTTTGCCGGCAGGATATTCATGGGCGGATTGCCGATGAACCGGGCAACAAATACATTGGCCGGATGTTCAAATACCTCGACCGGCGTACCAATCTGCTGGATACGGCCATCTTTTAGAATTACAATCCGGTCGGCCAGGGTCATGGCCTCGATCTGATCATGGGTTACATAAATGGTGGTGGTCTTGAATTTTAAATGCAGTTTTTTCAGCTCCATGCGCATCTGGGTACGAAGCTGGGCATCAAGATTTGATAGCGGCTCATCAAATAAGAAGACATCCGGCTGGCGGACAATGGCCCTACCCATGGCCACCCGCTGCCGCTGGCCGCCGGAAAGGGCTGCCGGTTTTCTTTGCAGGTAATCGCCCAGTTCAAGGGTGGCGGCGGCAAGAGCGACCTTTTCATCAATCTGTTTTTTGGGAACCTTTGCCATTTTAAGGGAAAAGGCCATGTTTTCCCGAACGGTCATATGGGGATAGAGGGCATAATTCTGGAAAACCATAGCCACATTTCTGTCCCTTGGCGAGACCTGGTTTACCACCTTATCGCCGATGATAATCTTGCCGCCAGAGATGCTTTCAAGGCCTGCAATCATTCTGAGAATGGTGGATTTGCCGCAGCCGGAAGGCCCAACCAGGACAATAAACTCACTGTCCTCTATGGCAATATCCACCCCGTGGACAACCTCCACACTGCCGTAGTTTTTGACGATTTTTTCCAGTTTAACCTGTGCCATAAATTTTGTAGTGTTAAAAATATTCAAGACCGCCCGGACGTATATGAATGGGGACTACCGCCCCGTCGCCAAAGCAATTATTCATAATTTTCTGGTAAATTGCAAACTCATTTAACGGCACCAGGGCCTGAATGGTTCCGGCAAAGCCGCCGCCATGAACCCGGCAGGCCCCCCTGCCTTGCAGCAAATACTCGCTGATGGCCAAAGCTGCCGGGATGGGCTGGTCAGTACTCAGCGTTTCGCTGCAATTTTGCAGGTATTTGAAGGAAGAATTGCCGGAAGCCCGCATATATTTGATAAAATCTTTTATATTGCCATTTTTCAAGGCTTTTACCTGCTCCCTGACCCGCTTGTTTTCATCAATAAAATGATAAAGCCTCAAAAAGGCCATGTCTCCAGCATCTCCCCGTATTTTTGCTGCATTTTCAATTATTTCCGGCATGGAAACCGCCGTAGGCAGCTTATGTCCCAGACTGCCTGCCGCAGCAGCCATATCTACCGGAACGGCGGCGTATTTATCGGTCAGACCGGCGTGGCTGCCGCCGGTTTGAACTATGGTTAGCTGGTAGCCGTGCTGGTTAAAATCAAACTCCAGCGGCTGAATGACCGGATTTTCCATATCGGCAAAATCAATATGCAGCACGCCGTTAAAAGCACAGGCAATCTGATCCATAAATCCGCATGGTTTACCAAAGTGCAGGTTTTCCGCCTCTTTGGCTATCCGGGCAATATCAAGGGTGGAAATTTTATGGTTGCCGGTGAGTTTTTTTATAATCAGGCAGATTAAAACCCCCAAGGCCGCCGATGAGCTAAGCCCGGCCCCTATGGGAATGGCCGAATCGATACAGGCCCTAAAGCCGCAGATCGGCCAGCCCCTTTTGGCAAATCCTGCCGCAACTCCCCGAACCATTGCCTCTGGTGAGCCGTATTCCTTGCTGTCCGGCTCCAGATTTTCAAGATTTACCTGAATATGGTCAAAGCCTTTGGAAAAAATATCCGCAACAAGCTCTTGCCGTTTTTCCGCTGCGGCCAGATGATCAAGATGAATACCAGCCGCCAGCACCTGCCCGCGGCTATGGTCAGTGTGGTTGCCGCCCAACTCTGTTCTGCCGCCGGCACTGACCAAAATGGTATCATTTCCCTGAAAGCTGGTGCCAGCTAGGGTCAGCAGTTGCTCATATCTGTCTTTCTGGGAACTAGGGCCGTACATCTTTGCCAGTTGATGATCAAATTCGCCATTTTTGAGCAGCGAAAGATAATTTTTAGGGCTTGGCATGATTAGTGATAGTCCCGTAAAGAGTAATCAAGTTCACCAAGATGGATTATGGAAAAAAGAAGCATAGCCGGGTTTTTACGAATCCATCATATAGTGAATTTCTGACTGCTTCCTAAGCCTTTCCGCCGCCGCTTCGGCGGTAATGTCCCTTTGCGGCATAGCCATCATTTCAAAGCCGACCATGAATTTTTTAACCGTGGCCGAGCGGAGCAGCGGCGGGCAATAATGAATATGAAAATGCTGCCCGGAATACTCACCGCCATCGGTCGGGCTTTGGTGCAGCCCCATGGAGTAGGGGAAAGAGGTCTGGAACAGGTTGTCAAAACGGGTACCCATCCGCTTTAGGGCCTCGGCCAGATCCTCTTTTTGTTCCCCTGTAAAATCCAGCAGGGAACCAAGATGTTCCTTGGGCAGCAGCATGACCTCAAACGGCCATACCGCCCAATACGGCACCAGGGCGGCAAATGACCGGTTCTCAAAAATTATCCGCTCTTTTTTTTGAAGCTCCATATTAACATAATCACACAACATGCATTGTTTGTAAAGCCGAAAATACCGCTCCTGACTGGCAAGCTCTTGGGCCGGAAGATTAGGTATCCAGCTAGTCGCCCAGATTTGCCCGTGGGGATGCGGGTTGGAGCATCCCATTGATTTTCCTTTATTTTCAAAGGTCTGCACATAACCAATCTGCTTCATCCGGCCAAGGGTCTGGTATTCATCCTGCCAGGTTTCGACCACTTTTTCTATGCGGGATACCGGCAGTTCAGCAATGGAAAGATCGTGCCGGGGAGAAAAACACACCACCCGGCAAATTCCTACTTCCGGCCTGGCCTTAAACAGCGGCGAATCTTCTCTATAAGTTTCATTGTTCTCAGGCAGAAGTGCCGAAAAATCATTGGTAAAGACAAAAGTGTCCTGATAATCGGGATTGATTTCCCCGCTTGCCCGCCTGGCTCCGGGGCATAGGTGGCAGTCTGCGGCAAATTGCATCCTTTTGGTGAAACCAGTTTGTTCCTGCTGCCCATGCCAGGGGCGTTTGCTCCGATGCGGCGAAACCAGCACCCATTCATCGAGCAGCGGATTATATCTCCGGTGTGGATTTTCAAGATTCATAATCTGCAAAAACCTCAAAATTTCTCAACCATTTCACTAAAACGGCAGGTCAGCACCATATCACCGTCTTCAATAACGCTCTCCACCCTGTAGGGCAGGCTCTTAAAGAGATGAATCATCGCCTTGTTGCCCGGATTAGTTACGGCAACCAGTCCGGCAATCCCGTTTTCCCGGGCAATGGCTGCAAGTTTATGGATAAAAAACCGCCCAATTCCCTTGCCCTGATACTCCTCGGTAACCGAAAAGGCCACCTCTGCCATATTCTGGGCCTCAATTTTCATACACTCGGCCACACCAACCACCCGGCCAAACCCCATCTCGCCGGTTACGGCAATCAGGGTCAGGTCATTAACATAATCAACAAAGCTGTGGCTTTCGATTTCATCCAGCGAAAAGATCTTTTTCTTGCAGAAAAAACGGGATTCTACATCCTTTTGCGGCAGGTTATAATAATGCTCCTGAATACGCCTGTCATCGACAGGCTTTGCCGGGCGGATCAGGATCTGCTCGCCGTCCCGCTCGATGGTCTCCTCGAGCTGAACCGGATAGACCGCCTGCGCCGCCTCGCCAAGGCTGCGTTCACTGCCGATATAGCCAAGCTCCTTGGCCTGGGCAAAGAGTTCTTCCCTGAACTGGGGATGGGCAATGGAAATCATCGCAATCACCCGCTCCTGAATTGATTTACCAAAGAGGTTGACCGCACCGAATTCAGTAACCACATAATGAACATCGCCCCGCGGCACCACCGTCTCCAGCTCGCCTAGTTTGGCAACGATATTGCTGGTCAGCCCGGCCCCGGTCTCATTGACGGCAAAAAGCAGCAGGATGGATTTGCCCCCGGGCGACTGCCTTGCCCCCCGCACAAAATCAGGAATACCGGAAACCCCGCCAAAGTGGGTGGCAGCGGTTGCCTCGGCAGATACCTGGCCGGTAATATCCATCGCCCGTGCCATATTGATAGAGACCATCCGGTTATGCCGGGCAATAATAAAGGGATTGTTGACATAATCAGAGGGGTGAAAATCAACCGCCGGATTATCATGGAGAAATTCATAGAGGCTGCTGGAGCCAATTGCCATCGAGGCAACCATCTTGCCCTCATTTAACCCCTTTTTCTTGTTGGTAATATTGCCCGTGGAGTAGAGGTGCATAATATCATCAATCATAAACTGGGAGTGGACGCCCAAATCATTTTTACAGGACAGGGCTTCCATGGTCGCCTGGGACACGGCAGCCAGCCCAATCTGCAGGGTTGCACCGTCTTCAATCAGACCAACGGCATGTTTGCCCATCTGCTGCGCCTGCCTGCTGCGGTTTGCGGGGGGAGTTACGGTAATCAGCTCTTCATCACACTCAACAATCCAGTCCACATCATTAACATGGATAAAACTCTGCCCCATAATCCGCGGCATCCTGCTGTTGACCTGCACAATCACCATATCCGCCGAACGCACCGCCGCCATGCTTACGTCAACGGCAATGCCGAGGCTCATCCAGCCGAAATCATCGGGGGGAGAAACCTGCACAACCGCCGCATCAAGCGGCATCCGGCGGCTGGTAAAAAGCATCGGAATATCCGACATATTCATCGGCGTAATAAAGCGTTTCTGGCGGGCGATATTGCTGTCGGCGGTAGCTCCAAGGTAGATGGAGCGGACATTAAGGCTGGTATCGTGAGTGCGGTCGGCAACCGCAGTCAGCGAAGCGGTTTCCCGCCCGAAAAGCCGGACAACCTCAAGGCCGCTGAACCCGCCGGACGCATCAACCAGGGTCTGGATAAGTTTTTGAGGCTCACCGCAGCCGGAGCCGAGAAAAACCCTTTGACCTGAGCGAATCTTGCCTACAGCCTCTTTTGCCCTGACCTTTTTTTTCAGGTAGGCATCTGCCCAGTAAATATCCTTGCGGGTTGTTTTGGCCGTAGCTGAATATGGCATACCCTCTCCTTTAGGTGCCGGACGGACTAGCAGCCCGCCAAGACGCCCTTGGTTTACTGCACTATTTTCTTGATTTCATCCACAATTTCCGGATTTGCCAGGGTCATCACATTGCCCACCTCATCCCCATTGGAAATGGAAGCCAGAACCCGCCGCATAATCTTGCCGGAACGGGTCTTGGGCATATCGGCAACAACCCAGATCCGGCGGCATTTGGCAATCTTGCCAATATCGCGGATAATTGCCTGTTCCACCGCCCCCGCAATCTTCTCTTTATTTTCATCACCGCCGCAGCCCGGACGCAGAGAAATATAGATCTCCGGCTCCGCCCCCTTGATTTCGTTGCTTACCGAAACAACTGCCGCCTCGGCCACCTCGGGTACCGTCATTGCCGCCGATTCAATCTCTTTGGAGCCGATTCGATGGCCTGAGACATTGATCACATCATCTATGCGGCCAAGAATCCGTATATAGCCGTCCTCGCCCATCACCGCCGCATCACCGGTGAGATAGAGCCAGTCCTGCCAGTTTTTACTGGCCGTGTCGCTATACATGCCGTAATATTCCTTGACAAAACGCTCATCATCGCCCCAAATGGTCTGCATACAGCCAGGCCATGGATTGCGGATACAGAGGCTGCCCCGCTGCCCGCTGCCGGGGGAAATAATCTGCCCCTCTTCATCAATAACGGCCGGATGTATGCCGGGAACGCCGGGGCCGGCACTCCCCGGCTTCATCGGCAACAACGCCGGCACGGTTGCACAGAGAAACCCGCCGGTTTCCGTCTGCCAGTAGGTATCGCAGACAACCGCCTTGTTCTTGCCGATTTCCTCCTTATACCAAAGCCAGACATCCGGCTCAATCGGCTCGCCAACGGTGGTCATATGCCGGAAATTGAAATTATATCTCGCAGGCTCCTCCGGCCCAAGTTTGCGCAGCACCCTGATCACCGTTGGTGCAGTATGAAAGATGGTAATATTTAATTCCTCGGCAATCCGCCATGAACGCCCGGCATCGGGAAAGGTGGGAACCCCCTCGTAGATTACCACCGATGCACCAAGGGAAAGCGGCCCATAGACAATAAAGGAATGTCCGGTAATCCAGCCGATATCCGCCATGCACCAATAGACATCTTCGGGGTGAATATCAAGAATATATTTTGACATTGCGGTAACATAGCTAAGATACCCTCCGGTGCCGTGCTGCGCCCCCTTGGGTTTGCCGGTGGTGCCGCTGGTGTACATCAGAAAAAGCGGATCATTGGCATCCATCTCTTCCGGTTCAACCAGGGTGCCGATATAGTTTTTCAGCTCTTCATTGATGATAACATCGCCTGCGTTAACAGCGGCGTTTTCTGCGGTCTTGCCGGGAAAGCGCTGCCAGAAAAAGATCTTTTCTACCTTATGACCGGCCTCTCCGGCGAGGGTGCAAGCTTCATCACCAACGGCTTTATGGTCTAAAAATCGGCCGCTTCTATAGTAGCCGTCAATGGTAATAAATATTTTCGCTTGGGAGTTGATAATGCGGTCGGCACAGGCACTGGCAGAAAATCCGCCAAAGATAACGGTATGAACCGCCCCCAGCCTTGCACAGGCCAGCATGGTGATGGGAAGTTCGGCACACATCGGCAGGTGAATAGCTACCCGATCGCCGCGCCTGATGCCGCCATTTTCCCGCAGCATGGCGGCGGCCGCATTAACCTTTTCATGGAGTTCTCCATAACTAAGATGCACCATCTCTTCTGATTCCGGCTCAGGAACAAAGGAGATCGCCGTCTTGTCGGCAAAATGCGGCAGATGCCGATCAATGCAGTTATGGCTGGCATTTAAGGTCCCGCCGAGATACCATTGCCAGTGGGGGGCATTGCCTGCATCAAACACCTGCTGCCACGGCTTTTTCCACTCGATAAGCTCGGCAAATTCGGCGTAGTAATCAGGAAATTTATCGAGAGTAAAACGCTCAAAAATGGTGCTGTCGTTAAGATTTGCCTGGGCCTTAAACTCCTCGGAAGGATAGAAATAGTCAGTGTTTTTTTTCATGTTATTAGTCATATGGCTCCTTTATTATTGACGGTTTTGTAATATAAAACTTTTACCAGCCTCTTTGAGCAACTATTATAACTACTTGATTTTCCTGCAATAATCTTCACATGAAGCCGCCTGCATGTCATCATGCTTCAATCATCTGAAGTGTTACTCATATATTTTTCCAGCAGGGCGGTGAAATCATCCTTCCTGCCGGATGGCGGCACACCGTTTTTTCTTAATTCCTTAAAAAAATCATTGCAAATTTTTAATTCCTTTTTGGACATGGCGGCAGTTATTCCTTGTTTTTGACGGTTTTTTCCGGTTTCTTTCAGTCTTTGATAATCACGCCGACCATGTGCCCAGTTGATGGTGTATGAATAAAATAACAAGGCCCGATCCATGATGATAAAGGGGAAGTTATGATTTTTATTGGGACCGATACGGTAGATTTTGCCGCCTAGCGGCAGGCCCATAAATTTGGCACTGGTTGAAACTTTTTTGCCGCCAAACAAGGCCCCGGCCGAACCCAGCACGCCGCCAACCGTCATAAACAGGCCAAGGGATGCACCGTGGGCGATAAGATCGGCAGCGGCGCCAAGACCTGCACCGCTGATGCCGCCAACAACCATCATCTGGCTGCGGTTCAGTCCCAAAAGCTGCCAGGTTTGTTCGCTAAACAGATCTTCATGCAGGATACGGTTTTTGGAAAACTCAAAGTCAAAAATATTATGTTTGAATAATGCCTTGATTTTTCGATGAATTTCCTTTTCCATACGGTTTATATCCCGGCAGTATTGGATATGCAGCTTTTCCTCAACCTGTTTACGGTCAGGGGCGGTCGAAACCGGCATTTCAACCTGGTGCTGCAGACATTGTTGAAGCAGCTTACAGATTAGTTCCATGCTTTGCTGATTTCGCCTTTGCCAGTCAGTTTTGAAGGAATCAATCACCTTGTTTAGCACCGATTCCAAATCCTGATTGATGGCTTTCAGGGCTTCGAGCAGGGAGATACGTTCGGCACAGGTTGCCTTATGAGCATTAAATAACCTGAAAACATTAAAATTTTTTCTAAATTCCTCCTTCCATTCTTCAATATAATCAGCCCCTTTTTCCTTGTTGTTAAGGATGGCCATTCTGGGTTGGCCGGAGAGCCGCAGAATCTCCATCTCTATCCTGTCCACCTGCCTTAGCGGTCTGGAGCCGTCAACCACATAGATGATGGCGGCTCCGTCTATAATCGGGCCTAAAAGCTCGCAATCATCGGCAAGCTCTGGATTGTCTTTTTCATCTTGCCTGAGCTGACGGATTGCCTCAAGGCCGGATGCCTTTATTTTACGCAGACCGGCAAAGAGCCGACGCGGGTTTTGAAAGCCGGGAGTATCAATAAATTCAAGCATTTCCTCGCCGTCAATAACCACCGGAAAGGTTCGACAGACCCTGGTCTCACCAGGGATGGGGCTGATAACCACCGAATCATCTTCGGCAAGGGTTGATAATACCGATGATTTTCCTTCATTTGGGTGGCCGATTATGGCAAATTGCGGGATCATACTTTTCCTTTAAGACAAAATCCTCTGACAAATAAAATAAACCCGTAATAAATTGTTTTGGATTTCATAAATAAACAGTGAATTTGATAATTATTGCTATTTTGCAATAGATGAACAAAAAAAATGTTATATATCCGTCAATTTTCAGTTCTCCTCCTTTTTTTGCCAAAATTGTCTGACCTTCTCAAAATAATCAACCCGTTCAGATATTTTTGATATTTCTTTTGGATAAAATTCTGCCAAAACATCACACAACTCAAGCATCCACTTTTTTCTTGAATAGCCATCGTTAATGGTAATGTTGTTTGAGTTTGATATTTGTATTTGTCCCCACCCCAAAGCACCAACGGTTAAACAATCCCACCCAATAAATTCTATGGGAACAAAATGAACTCTTGATATTTTTACAGATGTTTTCTGTAAGGAATATTTGATTATCAGCAGGGAAAAATAGTTTCTATCATCTTCATATAATCTTGCCAAACGTTGTACAGATGTTAAATTTGGCATATTAAACTTGGTTTCTAATCTATGAGTTTTAACATCAACCACATAATAAAAGTCATCATAATCCTTAAAAGCCAGATCCGCCATAGCTCTGCGAGCAAAATCTGCTTGATAATCCGCACACTTTTCATTAAGTATAGTGTCAAAACTATCAGCGATTATTTCCTCAATGGCATCACCTGCAGCCCTGGGACTTTGCACCGTTTGCGGTGAAAGAAAATCATCATGGTTATTTAAAAGGTCTTTCACTTTATTTTCAATAATTTTATGATGTTCAGAATAAAATATACTACTTTTCATTGTGCAGCCTCATCAAAAAGTGTTTTTTGATATGATTTTGTTTGTTTTTTAGGTTTGTTATCTTTTGATTTTATTTGTTCAGCCAGAGTGTTGCGTTCCCAAAAATAACCGCCTGAATAACCCTGAATATTTTTTTCATTGTCAGCCATTGATAAACGCTTTTCTGCCAGGCAACAATAATCCTTATCAATTTCTACTCCAGAGTAAAGTCTGTTTAATTTTTTTGCCGCCACAGAAGTCGTCCCGCTGCCAAGAAAAGGATCAAAAACAACATCTCCCTCATTAGATGAAGCAAGGATAAGTTTTGCGATTAGTTTTTCAGGTTTCTGGGTCGGATGATCAGTATTTTCCGGCATTGACCAGAAAGGAATGGATATATCTGTCCATAAATTAGAAGGATGGGTGATTCTGAATTTTCCAGTATCGGTATTAGCCCAATCCTTTGGCTGTCCCTTACTATCCCTGTATGGTGCAATTACCTTTCTTTTCATCTTTATAGAATCTACATTAAAGGTATATTCATCTGACATTGTACAAAACCAGATGTCTTCAGAACAGTTTTTCCAGTTTGTTTTTGCTCCACGGCCTTTTTCTCTTTCCCATGTAATTCTATTTCTTACCTTGAAATAATTTTGCATTACCCTGTGTATGGCTGTAGATGATTGCCAATCACCGCATATATATATGGATGCAGTTTTTTTTAATATATGCAAAATTCCCTTGACCCAATTATCCAGCCATTCTTCGTATTCATCCAAAGTTTTTTTTGTAAATTGACGGCCATTAAATTTCTTGTTTATATTGTATGGGGGGTCGGCTATCAGTAAGTCAACGCTTTTATCCGGCAAAAAATCGGCTATATCATATATGTCCTGATTTATGGTTTTATCAATTATTTCATTCAGGGTTACTTTTCTTTCAAGTGTGAGCAGAAATTTTGAATAATAGTCTCGATCATTTTCTGTCAAAATAGTGGTTCGGTTTCTTGGTGCCCTTATCTTATTCATTTATTTTCCTTTATTTCTTTTTCATTGAACACATTTGCATCTATTAACGGTATCACCGCAGCTTTATCCAGCATGCCGGTTTTGGTCTGCCATATTGATAGCTCCACGCTGGTGGGGGAGGTGAAAATATTATCCTTTTCAGGCTTGCCAATCAGCCCTATATAGATTTTGTTTTCGGGCATGGTTTGTGCAAATTTTCTCAGATAGCTTAAGGTGTCGTTTATCGGCGGCATCCAGCCTTCCAGCAGAATAAAACAGATTTTTTCATGGTCGCCAAGATGATTCATAAATAATGGCCAGTCATGCTCAAAATCCATCTGTATCGGCACCATTTCCAGCAGTCTCAGCCGGATTTGGCCAAGGCAGGCGGCAAGTTTTTCCTGCCTGCAGTCCGGCATTATTTCATCCGGGATAAAGGCGGTGGCGGTAAGGAAACCATCGGTATCAATCGGCTTTTCCATCCTGGGCGGCAGGCTGTTCCTGCTGGCAGCCGGTTGCCTTGCCCGGGTCGAGACGATGGGCGTGGTAAGCCGGTAAATCAGTTCCAGATGCCGAGGCTGGTCAAGTGTCATTTTGGCCAGCATCTTTTTTTGCCCGGCCGCAGCGATAAATAAAAGAATAAGACGCGGCAGCAGGCCGTAAACCAGCAGGCTCATCAGCAAAAAAGGCCACCAAGAAGCAAGATCCGGCGTGGTCAGGCCGTAAAGTCCATCTTTCAGAATAATGCGGCTGCCGGCAATTGCCTCATGGCCGGGATGGGCATTGGTCATAAACCAGCTCCATGGCATTGAAATAACTGAACATACCTTGAAAATAAGCTCTTCCCCCCACTGGATGGTTGACTGCCAGCCAAAGGCCATGTCAGTACCAAGCACCCGGAGCAGCAAGGTAAGGGCGGCGGCCAGATTAAACCCTGCTCCAAAAAGTTGAAACAGGGTGAAAATTTGCCAGAAAATCAGTTTATTATATCTTTTCAGCAGGACCCTTGATTTACCGGCCGCCCCTTCAACGGCCAGCCGCTTCATTCCTTTCGGTATCAAGCCGGATTTTCTGGCAAAAAAGGTAAATCCCCTTACCAGTAAGCCTGAAAAAAGGCGGTATAAACCGGCGGTATAACCAGCTCTTTTTCTAAAAATAAAGAACAGCGGCATAAGAGCCAGCAGCAAGATTTGGGGGATAAGCAGCACCCAGAAAAAACCAAAGATATTAACCGGACTGGTGCCGTCATAGCGAAGGAGCAGGGAAGTTATACCGGCCCCGGCAAGCAGGGCAGTAATAATGGTAACTGCCTTGGTAAGGGTTTGAAAATTATTAAATATACTGCCGGGCAGCGGCCCTTGGGATAACTTTCGTTTTTCGAGCAGCCAGGCAGCAAGCACGGCCTGGTCATCCGTATCACCTTTCAGCAACGGCTTCAGGCGGCCCGTGAAAAAATCCCGGTCGGCCTGACGGTGCTGCCGGGCCTCTTGATACTGCTTGCTGTCAAGGGCAAGCAGGTATTCAAAATCAATAATATCTAGTGGCGTCCATCTGACATTCATGCTATTTATCCATTCACAATTTTTTAAGGGAGCCTGTTATGATTGAAATTACCGAGCTGGGCTTACAAAAACTGATGGCCTTTCAACAAGAGGAAAACACCAGCCTTCCCATACGGATTGCCTTGATGTCCGGTGCCTCCGCCAGCCCGAATTTGGGCATTATACCGGAAGAGGCAAAGGAAAACGATGAAATATATGATTTTAACGGCTTTAAGGTGATTATAGATAAAAACCTGATGGCCTATTGCGAAAAAATAGTCATCGACTGGGTTAAAACCGAGCTGACGGGCTGCTTGGTTGAGGGCGGCTTCAAGATTACTGCCAAAAACCGGATTTAGGTTGTTTCAGACAAGTTTTATGCCCTACCAAGCACACTATCTTATTAAAAACACTAAACAATATGATTAACAGCGATACCAGATTATTCGGAATTATCGGCAATCCGGTCAAACATTCCATGAGTCCGGCCATGCATAATAGAGCCTTTGCCGCTTTAGGTCTTAACTGCGTCTATCTGCCATTTTGCACGGCGGATGCAGAACATGCGGTAAAGGGCATGAAGGCTCTTGGCATAGAAGGATTAAGCGTTACCATTCCTTATAAACAGCAGGTGATGGCATGGCTGGATGATATTGAGCCTAATGCCGAGAAGATCGGGGCGGTAAACACCATACAGCTTAAAAATGGCAGGCTGCACGGCAGCAATACCGACTGGCTTGGGGCAAGTCTAGCCCTGTCTGCTCAAATAAACTTACATGGAAAAACTGTGGTAATTCTTGGAGCAGGCGGCTCCGCCCGGGCCATTGGTTTTGGCCTGCTCAAACAAGGAGCCTCGGTAAAAATTTGTTCAAGAACAGAAAGCTCCGGCCGGAAGCTGGCCGATTTGCTTGCCTGCCGGTGGGAGCCTCTCACTGCGGCAAACTCCGCCAAGGCGGATATTCTGGTCAATGCAACACCGGTCGGCATGGCACCCGAGGATAGCCTTATGCCGATAAACAGCAGTAGCCTAAAAAATTATGCTGCTGTGATGGATATTGTCTATTCCCCCCTGCAAACCAGATTGCTGCAAGAGGCGGAAAAGGCTGGCTGCAAAACCATTAACGGCCTGGAAATGCTTTTATATCAGGGAGCCGCCCAATTTGAATTATGGACGGAAAAACCGGCACCGATTGAGGTGATGAGAGAGGCCTTGCTGGAAAAAACAACCGCAATTTATTTGGATTTATAACCTTTTTTGACCAGAAAAAAGATGCGGCCTTGTTCGTGCATAGTCCCGGCGGTTAGCTTGGCCTTTTCGCCGCTTCCCCAGAAAATATCTATCCTGCCTTCCCCTTTGATCGCCGAACCGGAATCCTGCGGCAGCATAAAACGCTCAAATGGCTGCCAGGAAGTGATTTTTCCGTCCCTGTCTATCACCGGCCGCCGGGTGCTGAGATAGGCAACCGCTCCGGTTGGCAAGACTTTACGGTCAATGGCGATGGAACGCTCCGGTGTCAGCATTACTCCGGTACTGCCAAGCGGCGGCCGATTATTTTTTGCCCATGCAAAAAAGATATATCTTTGATTATGGTAGAGAATATTTTTTAGCTGCTTCGGGTTAGCTGCCAAATATTTTCTGATTTTAGGCATACTGACCTCTTTAAGGGACATAATGCCCCGATCAACCAGCAGTTTGCCGATGCTGCGGTATTCAAGCCCGTTTGAACCTGCATATCTTATTGAACGGATACTGCCGTCTTCAAGCCGGATTTTACCAGATCCCTGAATATGCAGGCTAAAGGCATCCACCGGATCTTTCAAATAAACCAGTTCATATCCCCTAAGCAGATTTTTCTCTTCAATTTCCCTTCTTGACCAATATGGCCGAAGCAGGCCGGATGCCGTTTTACGGACCACCTCTCCCTTCCGGTTGATAATCAGATTATCCGGCACCGCATAAAGCGGATAGATAAACGGGGACTTGGGGGTTAGGCTTCCCGTAAGCAGCGGTTCATAATAACCAGTAACCAGCAGCCCATTTTTTCCTCCTGAAACCGGATAAATATCAAAATTTTTCTGCACCATGGCCGCAAGCTGCCCGGCAGGAGCGGTTCGTACCAACTGCAGAAAAAATCGGCAGCTTTCCAGCATCCATGAGGCCGGATAAAGATTGTTTCCAACCCTGATTTTTTTATGCGGGGAAAGTTTGGCTAAAAAGCTGATATGCTGCTCAAGGGCGGTAATCAAACCTTCCTTACTGCCCTTGTCAGTAAATTTCGGAATATGAGGCGGTGGGACAGTCTTTGCGGGGTGCGGACAGCCGCTTAACCCGATAACAAATATAAAAAATACTGATAATATTATGATTTTTTTCATAATTGAAGACTGCTAAGCTATGGATATGTTTTATTAAATGCCTTAAAAAAATCCTCCAGTTTTTCTTCCGGCAAGTAATTGATTCCCGCTGCGGCCGCTCGTCCGCCGCCGGTGGGAAAGGATTTGCACAGGTTATCAGCATTTTTTTTATTGTTTAACGGTGCCCTAACGCTTATCCGCCAGGTTTTATCGTTATTTTTGGTCATTAAGGCATGGGCAGCCTCCCTCTTTTCTCTGGCCTTTAGATTGGCGAATATACCGGAAATCCTTCTTGCCCAGCTTTCATCAGGAAGTTGAAAAATCCGGTTTTTCTCCCTGGGAAAAAGGGGGTTAAGGTCAAGACATTTAGCCAAATCCGAATCATATCCGGCCCGAAGTATAGCTAATGCCTTGTTTTCCCGATAAAAAGCAAATGGATCCTGAAAAAGGTGAACCTGGCGATAAAGTTCATCCGGGGCAAAATGCAGGTCTTCTATGGTACTGCCATAACCATTATAGTTAATAAGCTCGCCAATCTCCTGTAATATATCAATTTTTTCCTGACTTAAATCATTATTTGCAGCCAGCTTTAAGGCCTGTTCATGAAGATTGTCGCCAAAGGCACCGCATATTGCCCAAAGCAAATAACGGCCGCCCAGATAATCATTGACCAGCAATGAGGTACATATATCAGGGGATGGATCAATATAAGCCCGCAGAAATGGAGAATCCGGTATCTCACCGGCAAAATGGTGATCAAAATAAACCGTCTGATTACGGTTTTGCAGGATAAGGGTTAAGGCATCATGGTTGGCCGCCATTGAAATATCCAGAACCGTAACCCGGCAGTCCCGAAGATTTTTAATTTTTTCAAGCAGCCGAATATCTCTTTTAACTCCGGTAATCAGTACTGATGAATCAGGAGAATGTGCCATGCGTAACTGATGCAAGGCACATATCCCGTCTGCATCTCCGTTAAAGACATCGTAGTGTTCAGCCATAAAACCTACAAACTTATGCCAAGGGGAACACCGATATTAGCCAGATTAAAGGTCATCATATAGGTAGTATCAAAGGGTGTGTATCTGGTTTTGAATTCAAGCGACCAGCATAGGGCCTGATAGGTCAAGCCAACATTTCCCTCATTGGTCTCACCTTCTGAAATGGAATGTTCAACCCCGGCCTCAAATATCCATCTGGACATCAGCCTGGCCTTAACATAACCGTTTAACTGCTCAATATCCGCATCCTCATTATAGCTGTAGTCAACGGCAAACTGATCGCCCCAGCTATTATAAAGTGAGCCGCCGAAATAATGATAGGGGAAACCGCCGTCATAAATATCCATTCTGGTCTTGTAGGAAATATTGATTTTATCAATCGGTGTCCAGCCCAGCTCGGCATTGATATCTGAAAACGGCTCATCAGAGTATTCGGATAGAAAACTAAGGGATTGATAAATTTTGAAATAACCCAGTTCACGCTCCGATTTATCCAGCAGATTAAAAAAGTTGTCAACACCGTAGGTAATACCGTTTTCCTGTTCTATCCGGTCAACACGGTCAAAATAAGGCAGATCGTCCTGATCCACATCAGGAATAAAGGCATATTCAATATATGGCCTTGCCTCATGGGTAAAACCGTTGCTGCCGCTGCCAAAATCCTTAACCAGGGTGGTTCCTACCTCGGTGAACAGATCAAACAGCAGCCGATTCTGACTGCCGCTCTCATCCCAGGTGGATTCACCATTCGCATCAATGGCATAATAATAAGTTTCACGCAGACCGACCTCAGCCCTGGATTCAAGATATTGACCAGCCGGAATAGCCGAACTTACGACCGGATGAAGATCAACCCTTTGCCCGCTTACTCCCTCTTCACGGTAAAAATTCACATAATCTGTATTCCAGCCGAGGGTAAAAATAGTATCGCCAATATCCCTTGAGCCTGTAAATTCAAGACTAGGCAGTTTCCAGGGCGATGAAGTACGCTTGGCGGCCTTAACCGTTACCTCTTCACCGGTAACCGGATCAATATGAGTACCAAGCACTATATCATCAAGCGATGATGCGGTATAGCTGTCAGTGGCAGTTACGCCATCAGCAGAGGTGGTTTCGGTGGTGATGATATATTCCCCTTCATCTGGTCTGGTATCATCAATTACCAGCAAACCGGCCTCAAGAGACATGCCGGACCAGGATTTTAACAGCTTCAGGCTGTTTTCCCGCTCATCTTCGGTCTTGTTATCAAATCCCCGGCCAAAGACCTCTATAAATCTCTTGTTGGTTTTGCTAAAACCAGTTACGCCATTGTTAAATTCGGTTAAATAATCCCGATCCGAGACTAGATCTAAATCGGCCTTGGCAATCAGGCTTGGCGAAAAGGAGTGATCCACCTTGCCCCTAAACCAATATCTATCACTATTGGTATGGGTAAAACCAGTATCATCATAATACTCTTCCTCGCTGGGATCGCTTAGCTTGTCATCAAGATAACTTCCCATAAAGGTTCCCTTGCTGTCCTCGCTATATACATATCTAAATTCTGCCCCCGGCATTGCTCCGCGGCCGGTGTAGTATTCGGGATAAAGGGTAATATCAGCAGATTCGGAAAGGTTGATAAAAAACGGGAAATTAAAACCCGTGCCGTTATCGCTGGAATGTGAAAATTCAGGAAACAAAAAGCCGGTCTGACGGGTGTTTTTGATCGGGACAATAAGGTAAGGACTGTATAAAACCGGAATGTTTCTGATTCTAAAACGGGCATGTTTCATCACTGCATAACCGCCCGGCTCGATGGTCGTTTCACTGCTGGCAATACTCCAGGGCGGCACTTCCCCGTCCTTCACCTTACAGGTAATTGCCCAGCCGTCTTCTATAAAATAGGTGTTGACTCCGGTTTTTTTGATTTTTTTCCCCTCAAAATGCAGATCCTTTTCCCGCCTGATAATGGTGGCATTTGAAAAGGAGCCAGTCTCTCCGCTCAAGTTAATATCGGCCTTGTCCGCATGAAGGGTATCCTCTGCACTTTCTATCTGGATATTGCCTCTGGCCTTGATGCTTTTCATGGTCAGATCATAGGCTATCCAGTCCGCACGAATGGTAACTTCGGTCTTTTCAACCGGCTTTTTATTATTTACAATTTCTTCGGCAGAGCTTTCTTTTTCGGCGTAATTTTCTCCCAAAAGTTCCGACCATTCGGTTACTTTATTTTTTGCCGGAGGCTGCGGGGGGAGCCGACGAATTTTTTTCAGTATAATATTACCTTCCGCAACAATACTCTGCGGATTATCGTATCTGGTAACCTTATCGGCGGAAATTTTCCATTCCTCGGTGGATACTTCCTCGGCAAAACCCGGCTGGGCCGAGATCATCATACCGAAACCTAATGAAAATAAAAGTCCTCTGCTGATTCTGGTTTGCTGCGGCAAAAAGTACGGCACCTTAAACTCCTTATAAAAATTTGAATTCGTTATATGCTGCATTTCCAAGCAGCTAAGCATAACTTGAAATAATTGATTTGTGAACAATAAATCGGGAAAGATTGAAGAAAAATCTTTGCGGCCAGCTTTGGAAATGAAATAAAAGTCAGTTTTTTTCTATTTGCTTCCATCCTGGAAAAGACCGCAATAATACTGTTTTTCATGGTTTTTTCTTGCCTTGAAAGTAGTTATGAGTTAGCCTGAAACGCTGGGCAAAGGCAGGCATTGCTGCTGTAAACGGCCCTAAGCGTTTGACCGCCCTGTTGATATGGTTTTTAACCAAAACGATATTAAGGAGCTTTGCCCCGGCAGGGTTTTTCTCCATTTTGCATGGATCGGAAAATAAGGAAGATTAAATGGATTCAGAAAAAAATAATGCCTCATCTGCCGCTAAAAAAACCGCCAGAAAGGCACAAAAAGGTGCCTGGTGGAAGAGTACTGATGCACTAAATAATGAGGATATGGAAGCAAAAGATGCTTCGGCTTCAAACAAAAAAACAAGCAGTAAAAAAGATAATATGCAGTCTGAGGATGCGGAAAAACATAAAACTAAAAATACCAAATCGGGGTTTAGGCCGAACTTTATTGCCCGTAGGCTTAGAAATCCGGCAATTTACGAAATAATAACGGGTAATTCGCCCAGTATGGAACAATTAAGGACAGCCAGGATAAAGGCTTCCCTTACCGGCGGTATTTCCTTTGACCGTTATCTGATGCTGCAAAAACCGTGGCCCAAGTCAATTCCGGCAGCCTGTCCTGAATATACAAAGCCGCCCGCAAAAACTCCCGCCAAATCAAAAAAAATTGCTGATAATCAGGAAAAACAGGTTCAGCAGGATGAGGGGCCGAAACCGGTCTGTAAATTGTTGATCAATGCCGAGGAGCCGGAGGAGTGCAGGCTGGCACTGCTTGAAGACGGACGGCTGGAATCACTTCATGTTACCACCGTCAACAGTACCCAGACCAAAAACAATATCTACAAGGCCCGCATCGTTGCTGTGGAGCCGAATTTGCAGGCCGCCTTTGTTGATTACGGCAATGACAGAAATGGTTTTTTACCCTTTAGCGAAATTCACCCTGAATATTTTAAGCCTAATCTCCCTGATGAAATTAAAAAGCTGGTCGAAACCAGGCAGTGGCGGAAATTGTCCATTTCCGATGTGGTGCAAAAGGGCCAGGAGGTGATTGTTCAGGTGGTCAAGGAGGAAATAGGACAAAAGGGCGCCAATATGACTACCTATTTATCCCTGCCGGGCCGATGCGTGGTCTTGATGCCCGGCTCTGATTCCACCGGCGTTTCCCGAAAAATTTCCGGTGAGGAAAAAAGACGCCGGCTGCGTGATTATATGAACGCCATGAATATTCCGGACGGAATCGGCTGGATTGTGCGTACTGCCAGTATTGATATTACCGAAAATGCCCTGCTGCGCGATGTAGAATATCTGCTCCGCCTTTGGGAGGAAACCAGAAAAAAGGTGCAGCAGATAGAGGGTGTGGGCATGGTTTACGAGGATCACCATGCGGTACTAAGATTTTTGCGGGAATACTTTGATCCGGCGGTAGAAGAAATTCTGGTGGATGATGAAACTGCTCTGGCCCAGGTCAAGGGTTTTATCGAATTGCTTCCCAAGGCCCAGCGAAAGGTTCGGGTCAGGCTCCATCGGGGCAGCCGTCCGATTTTCAATCAGTTTAGTGTTGAGGATCAGATAGAATCAATCTATCAGCCCAGGGTAAATCTGCCTTCCGGCGGCTCCATCGTCATTGATCCCACCGAGGCCCTGGTAGCAATTGATGTTAATTCCGGTTCCACTTCAAAGGGGAAAAACTTTGAGGCTTCCATCTTCCAGGCCAATATGGAGGCGGCAGCCGAACTTGCCCGCCAGCTTCGCCTGCGCGATCTTGGCGGCCTGATTGTGGTTGATTTTATTGATATGCGCAGCAGTAAAAATATACGGGAGGTGGAAAAAAGGCTTAAAGAAGCCATGAAGAGGGATAAGGCCAAGGTGGATTTCAGCCGCATTTCAAAATTTGGGCTGATGCAGATTTCCAGGCAAAAGTTGGGTTCTCCCCTTGCTGACGGCAACTACCGTGTCTGCGAAAACTGTAAGGGACGGGGGATGATAAAATCAGTGGAATCACTGGCCCTTTTTTATTTGCGCCGCATTCAGACCGGAGCCAGCAGAAAAAACATCAAACAGGTTGAATGCCGTTTTCCCCTTGATGTAGCGGCCTACCTGCTCAATAATAAACGCCGGGAACTCCATGAGCTGGAAAAAAAATACGCTGCCGAAATTATAGTTATTGCTGATTCCGGCTATAAACCAGCCCAGCATGAAATAACACTGAAAAAATAAAAGGGATAAAAACTGCTTATAAATCCATGAAACTTTTACTGCATAGCTGTTGTGCACCATGCACCATCTATCCTCTGATTAAACTTGGTGAGGAAGGCTACAAGATAGAAGTTCTTTTTTATAACCCAAATATCCACCCCTTTACTGAATACCGTAATAGGCTAAATTCATTAAAGGATTTTCTGAAAGATAAAGATATAAGACTGCATATTCCAGAAGAATATGAGCTAAAGACTTTTTTCCGCAAAGTTGTTAATAATGAAAGCAAGAGATGCCTTTCCTGCTATCAAATAAGAATAGACTTTTCAATAAATTACATGAAAAATCATGGCTTTGACGCATTTTCAACCACCCTGCTCTATTCAAAATACCAAAACCATGATTTTATCAAAAAATATGCCGAAATGGAGTGCAGAAAGGATGAACTGGATTTTGCCTATGCAGATTTCCGCAAGGGATGGCAGGATGGCATAGATGAATCTATCAGGCTGGAGATGTATAGACAAAAATACTGCGGCTGTCTTTATAGTGAACAGGAACGGTTTGATAATAGATGGAAGAAAAGACAAAGAAAATTAAAGGGATCCTTGAATAATTGAGCTTTCTTCCAAATTCTTCGTTACAGTCGAAAATTTATCCTCGGAATATTAAACTATATGCCTGCGGTAAATTTTCTCCTGTGCCTCGAATTTGATTGAAATTTCTAATTATTCAAAGTTCCCTAAAAGGGGAATAAGATGATAAAACTAATAATATTGGCAACTTCTAACCAAAACAAGGTAAAAGAATTTCAAAAAATGCTGGGTGATTTTGATATAGAAATAAAATCAATCGGTGATTTTCCAAACCTTCCCCAGCCGGTGGAAGATGGGGAAACATTTGATGATAATGCCTATATAAAAGCATCCCATGCCGCTAAAATACTTGGTCTTCCGGCCATAGCTGATGATTCCGGTCTGGTGGTCGAGGCTTTAGACGGAGCCCCCGGCGTTTATTCTGCCCGTTATGCCGGAGAAGATGCAACTGATGATGATAATTGCCAAAAGCTCCTTAAAGAAATGGAAAATCATCGCAACCGAAAGGCAAAGTTTGTCTGCAACCTCTCCATTGCCGTACCTTCCGGCCCGGCTCTTACCTACGAGGCAGAATGTGAAGGCATTATCTTACGGGAAAAAAGAGGCAGCTCCGGATTTGGCTATGATCCTCTTTTTTACTTCGAGGAATATGGCAAAACCTTTGCCGAACTAAGTATGGAAGAAAAAAATCAGGTCAGCCACCGCGGCAAAGCCCTGGCCGAGTTCAAATCCGAGCTGCCAAAGGTTATAAAATGGCTGGAACAAAGACTTTTCGAGGAAAAACCGCCCAAGCCGGACCATAGCGAATTTGAAGATAATGACTGGTCGAAATAAAACATGAAACTCTCAAAAAATATCATTTTAGCTAAATTACGTGAAAATTATCCAATGTTATCTTGAAGCATCAAAGCGAATACAAGATGCAGTAGTCAGAAACCTTGAAATTATTGGAGAAGCAGCAAAAAATATTTCAAAAGAGTTCAAAGGATTACATGTCGGAATTCCGTGGAATGGTGTTGCAGGGATGAGAGACAAGTTGATTCATAATTATTTTGGAGTAAAAATAGATATTGTTTGGGATTTTGTTGATGAAAACATCGACGAACTCAAGGCACTTTGCCCCATATCTCACAGAAAAACTGGAGGAGAAAATGAACCGGAAGAGTTTTATCAGTCTATGTCAAAAAGGTGCGGTATGCCTGATTCTGTCTGCACCTGCCGGGCTGCAGGCCGTTAGCCTGGATGAGGTCTTGCAGGATGTGGTTGCCACCAATCCCCGCATTCTGGAGAAACAAAAGGCCTATAATGCAGCTCTTGCGGAGCAAAAAGATGCCCGAAGTCTTTATTTTCCCAAGGTTATTTTTTCTGGTGATGTCGGTTATAAATATCATCGGGAGGATAAGGACTGGGACGAAGAAGAAAAAGAGCATCTGGAAGAAATCGACTATGATAATGAAACCGATGACGGCTTCTATGATGCAAGGCTGACCATCAGCCAGTTGCTCTACGATTGGGGCAGGACTTCTTCCCTGAAATCAGCCAGAAAAAACTATATGCTTGCCGCTCTTTATTCTTATCTGGGAGAGGCAAATCAGGTGGCTTATGAGACCATTGCCGCCTATTTGCATGTCCTCAAGTATAATGAATTGCGGGAACTGGCCATGGAAAATGTGCTGACCCATGAAAATTTGCTTGAAAGCGTGAAGTTGCAGGTGGAAAGGGGCAGAAAGGGACGCTCTGATCTTGAACGGGTTAATGGCCGTCTGGCTTCAGCCAGGTCAAGATTGCTGCTTAGGCGTAACGATTATAAAAAGGCGGTTTACACCCTGCATAAAATGCTGGGCCGCTTTGTTGTGGCTGATGATATGACCATGCCGGAAATGGGAACCGACGGGCTGCCGCAATCGCTGAAAGAGGCCCTTGATCTGCAGGTTAAGTTTAATCCGCTGCTGCGTGAAGCCTACTATAATACCGCTCAAAAAAGGTCGGAACACCGTAATAAAAGGGCGGACATTTGGGGCCGTTTATCCCTGGAAGGCTCTGCCGGAGTGGAAAACGAGTTTGATTCCGAGGATGATTACCGGGCAGATGCGAGCGTCAGCGTGCATTATCAGCATACCCTGTTTGATGCGGGCAGGCCGCACCGGGTTCAGGCTGCGGTCAGCCAGGTTCACAGAGAGCAGCAAAAAAGTTATCAAATCCGCAGAACCCTGCTCAGGGATATTCAGCTTTCCTGGTCTGCCCACAAGATTTTGGCCGACCAGATCGGCATACTCAAGAAAAATCTTTATTTTACCGGTAAATCGCTTGAATCCTACAAAAAGGAATTTGTTTTGGGACGGCGGAGTCTGATCAACATTCTTGATATTCAAAATGAGTACCGCCATATTAGCGAACAGCTTATTGATACCGTTTATTCCAGGGAAATAGAAAAATACCGGATCTTGCTCTCCGAAGGAATTTTGCTCTCGGAACTGGGGCTGCTTAATCCGCTGGCCCAGACCATGATTGAAAAGGATAGCGGTTATGTGCCGTTTAGCAATGATGAACTGCCGCTTGAACCTGATTTTGATCAAGATCAGGTTATGGATGATATTGATGTCAGCATGAACAGTCTGGCCGGGGAACAGGTGAATGAACTTGGGATTAGCAGCAAATATGACAGCAGCTATATCTATAGGCAGGCAGGGCCGGAAAGCGGTGCCAGCGAGGTTGTAATTAGTGCTGGTGATTCGCTGAAGAAAAAGCCTTTACAGGTAAATGTTGACACCCGCTTTGATTTTGATGTGTTTTTACCGAAAAGCGCCGGGCTTTCAAGCGATATGACCAGCCGGTTTATGAAGGAGCTTGTGCATCAGGCCAGAGATTACAGCACCGAGTTCCCTCTTTATCTTACGGTAAGTACTAATGAATATGATAAAGAAGATGATAATTATGCCTTAGCCATTAAGCGGGCATATACCTTAAAACGGATTCTGCAGCAAAATAGAATCGGCAATGGGATATTCGTTTTTGCCGATACTAATGCCGCCCGCGGCCACAATGTCCTGCGGCTGAAATTCACCGATAAAACCTCTGATTATAAGTCTCAATATCTAAGCCATGCGGTGGCGGGCAAGGTCTTTGCTCACGGCAAGGCCAGGATTAAGGACAGCAAAAAACTTGCCGGAGTGATCACCGCCATCCGGCAGCATCAGGGAAGGGCGGAAATCATCCTTTATTCCAATGAGCTGCCGGATAAAAATCAGCAGCTTGGTCTTGAGCGGGCGGCTTTAATGACTGATTATCTGAGCGAAAAAGGTCTTGGGCCGGATAAGGTAAGCGTTTTTTACTGGGGAAGTTTTGAAGAAGACCCGGTTCTGCCGGAATCAAAGCGGGTAAACCAGTTTATGCAATATGTGCTGAGAGGCGAGGGACTATAGTTACCTAGGAGATGAAGCTTAGTGTTATCAAGCTGTTGGCGGAGCATTTGACCCGGCAGGGCATGGAGGTTCATACCGAGACCATTTGCCACCGTCTCGGCATTGCTGCCGATGCCGAAAGCGTTACTCCTGAGCTGGTGGTGGATTTTGCCCAAAAATCGGGGATTTTAGCAAAATTCACCAAGGAGGATATTCACCGGATCCATCCGCTGACCCTGCCGGTTATGCTTGTTCTTAAGGACGGCAGCGGCTGTTTATGTATGAAGGTTGGCAATACCCGGGCAAAATGCCTGCTCACGGGCGGAATTACCCGCAGTATCCCCCTGCAGGAACTAACTGATAATTATTCAGGCTATTGTTTTTTCCTGGGCAAGTTATCCGGTAAATCCGGCCTTGAGCATGAAGAGGTGCGGAGCAAGCAGGGCTGGCTGCTGCGGGCGGTCAAGGTCTCGCTGCCCATTTACCGCGATATTCTGCTGGCATCTCTGGCCGTCAATCTCTTTGTGCTGGCGGTACCGATGTTTTCCATGAATGTCTATGACCGGGTGGTACCCAATTTTGCCGTTGAAACCTTATGGGTGCTGGCCAGTGCGGTTATTATCATTATTATTTGCGATGCCCTGCTGAAATTTCTGCGGGTCAATTTCATTGAACTTGCCACCAAAAAAAGCGATATTTTAATATCTTCCCTGCTTTTTGAAAAGGTGATGGATCTGCGGATGGAGGCCGGGCCGACCAATGTGGGCGGCTTTGCCTCTAATATCAAGGAGTTTGATGCCATCAAGAACTTTATGAGTTCCTCGGTGATCCTCTTTGTCATCGACCTGCCTTTTGCCCTGGTCTTTCTGGCCGCCATCTTTTATGTGGGCGGCAGTCTGGTTGTGATTCCCATAATTTGTATGCTGCTGTTGCTGGCCTATGTGCTGGTAATCAGAAAACCGCTTTTTGCCAGTATTGCTGCTTCCTTTGAAGGGGGCGTACAGAAAAATGCCCTGCTGATTGAAAGCATTGCCGGTCTTAAAAATATCAAGATTTTTAATGCTGCCGGCCGGTTTCGGGCCAGATGGGAACATTTGGTCAGCACGCTGGCCGGGCAGGGCATCAAGAGCCGCTTTTTATCAAGCTCCATCAACACGGTGATGGGAATGCTGATTCAGCTTGACAGCGTTTTTATTGTTATTTACGGGGTTTACCTGATCAATAGCGGTAAGCTGACCATGGGCGGATTGATTGCGGTGATGATTCTTTCTTCCAGGGCCATTTCTCCGGTGGGGCAGGTGGCCGGGCTGCTTTCTTCCTATGACCAGACCAAGGTGGCCTATTCTTCCCTGAAAAATATTATGGAAATGCCGGCCGAGCTGGAAGGGGGGCATAATTTTCTTTGCCCGAAAAGTCTGGACGGCGGCATTGAGTTTAAGGATGTCTCCTTTGCCTACCCCAATATGGAACAGCCCAGCGTAAAAAATATTTCTTTCCGTATCAAGCCGGGGGAAAAGGTGGCTCTTTTGGGGGCCAACGGTTCGGGCAAGACCACCCTGCACCAGCTTATGGTGGGCTTTTATCGGCCCCAGCAGGGCAGTATTCTGGTGGATGGGCTGGATATGAGTGCAATTTCGCCGATATTTTTGCGTCAGCAGATTGCCTGTGTGCCGCAGGATGTGCTTTTGTTTGCCGGCACTTTGCGGGACAATCTCACCCTGAAAAATGTGCATATTGCCGATGACGAGCTGCTGGCGGCCATTCGTCTTGCCGGACTTGAAGAGCTGATTCAGGGCTGTCCCCAAGGAATTGCCATGCCGATTAGCGAGGGCGGAGCCAATCTTTCAGGCGGTCAGAGACAGGCGGTTGCCATCGCCAGAGCCTTTATTGGTAAACCGTCAATTGCTCTTCTGGATGAACCGACCAACTTTATGGACGGCCGGAGCGAACAGGGTTTTGTGGCAAAAATCAGGCCGATGGTAGAAGATATAACCCTTATTATCTCCAGCCATAAAAATGCCCTGCTGGCTCTGGTGGATCGGGTAATTGTCATGGATAAGGGCCAGGTTATCTTTGATGACGGCAAGGAAGTTTTCATCCAGAAGTTTTACGGCTCGGCAGGGAAAAAGACAATAGGGCAAGACTCTTGAAAGATAAAATTCCTAAGGAACAGCTTGATTATATTTCCATCTATGAAAGGGCGGTCTATGAGCAGCATTATGCCCGCTCCAGAGTTATTGTGGTCAGCCTGGTGCTGATTATGGTGATGCTGATTGTCTGGGCAAGGTTTGCCGCCATAGATGAAGTAACTAGGGGAATGGGGGTGGTGGTTCCTTCGGGCAAGATTCAGACCGTGCAGAATCTGGAAGGCGGAATCATCGAAGAGCTTTTGGTCAGAGACGGCGATCAGGTGGCGGCCGGGCAGGTATTGCTCAAGATCAAAAATCAGGGTTTTGAGAGCGTTTTTAATGAGTCAAAGACCACCCTGGACAGCCTGTCGCTTGAGATTTCAAGACTTAAGGCAGAACTTAATGAAACTGCCTTGCATCTTGAGCCGGAGCTGCAGAAAAAGCATCCTGAAATCGCCCGTGTTCAGGCGGAACTTTATAGCTCCAATATGCGTTTTCTGGATAGTCAGCGGCATATCATCGAGGAAAAAATCAAGCAAAAACAGGCGCAAATTGATAAAATTCGTTTGAAGGTCAAACATCTTAATAAAAAGGCCGGTTTGCTTAAGCAGCAGATCGATATTACCAGGCCGCTGGTTGAACAAAAGATTGAATCCCAGAGCGATTTTCTGGAATTGCGGCGGAAGCAGGCGGATATTCTTGAGCAAAAAGATATGGCGGTGTCGTCCATTCCCGATCTCGAAAGCCAGAAAAGCGAGATGGAGAAGAAAAAGGAAGAGCTGACCATTACCTTTAAGGCCAGAGTGCAGAAGGAACTGGGCGAGGCGCTTAGAAAAAGGGATTCGCTTGCTGAAAAACAGGCCACCTTCAAGGATCAGGTCAGCCGCACCCTGGTCAGAGCCCCGTCTGCTGGTATTGTTAAACAGATTCATGTCAATACCCTGGGGCAGGTGGTCAAGCCGGGGATGGATCTGGTGGAGATTGTACCTCTCAAGGATAACCTGCTGATTGAAGCAAGAATCAGGCCGTCTGATATTGCCTTTCTTCATCCCGGACAAAAGGCGACCGTCAAGGTAACGGCCTATGATTTTTCTATTTACGGCGGCCTGGCCGGGCGGGTGGAACGAATCAGTGCCGATACCTTAAAGGATGAAAGAAACCAGACCTATTTTCTGGTGGAAATTGTAACTCCCAGAACCGACCTAGGCACCAAGGACAAGCCGTTAAAGATTATTCCCGGCATGACCGTTTCGGTGGATATTATCACCGGCAAAAAAACTATCCTTTCCTATATTCTGAAACCGCTGTTGAAGGCCAGGCAAAACGCCCTGACCGAGCGGTAATTTTTTGAATGTTTTCATTTAGTTTATTCAAAATAGGCTGACAATTTACCAGCTACAGCCTGAAAAAATTGCAGAAAATCCGCTCTGCCGCTATAATCGCCGCCGATTATAAGGTTTTGAGAATAACCATAGGCAGGAAGTGATGATTTTAATAACCAAAAAATATTTTCCGTTTATCTGCTTGACTATAGCCATGATTTTATGGTCAAGCTCCTTTATTGCCCTGAAAATAGCCTTCCGCCATTATGATCCAATGCTGGTGATTTTTGGCCGGATGCTGGTGGCTACCTTGTGCTTTTTACTGCTTTGCAAACCCATTTTCAGAAATTTTTCATACCGGAAAGGCGATTATAAGATATTATTATTTATGGCTTTTTGTGAGCCATGCCTTTATTTCCTCTTTGAGGCAAAGGCCCTTGAAAATACCACTGCTTCCCAGGCTGGAATGATTACCGCCATCTTGCCTGTTCTGGTGATGACTGCGGCAGTTTTTTTGTTAAGGGAAAAAATCGGCATCAAAGGCTGGGCGGGCAGTTTTTTGGCGGTATTTGGCGTTTGCCTGCTGACCTTTACCGGCCAACCGGCGGAAAATGCACCAAATCCGGTGCTGGGAAATTTTTATGAACTGGTTGCCATGATTTGTGCCACCGGCTACACCATCGCCATGCGCTTTCTTGCTCACCGCTACTCCCCGCTTTTTCTGACTGCAACCCAAGCCTTTCTGGGGTGTATCTTCTTTTTTGTGATGCTTTTTCCTGCCGGAGCCAAACTGCCGCCGACCCAGGATCCGGCGGCCTGTCTTGCCGTGATTTATCTGGGCGCGGTTATCACCATCGGGGCATATGGCTTTTATAATTACGGCTTAAAATATGTTGCGGCCAGTCGGGCGGCATCCTTTACCAACCTGATTCCGGTATTTACCTTTATTCTGGGCTGGGCGGTTTTAGACGAAACCCTTACCGGCTGCCAGTTTATGGCCGCCCTGCTGGTTCTTTTCGGGGTCTGGTTTGGTCAGCAGGCAACCTATGAACCAAATGGTAAAAAACGCTAGGTTTACGTTAGATCTTCACCGTCAATATCGTCCTCATACTCCTCGTCATCTTCCAGAGAGGCTTCATAGGCTTCTTTTTGCTGCTGTGCCAGGACCGCTTTGGGGATCTTGGATTCCGGCAGGATCAACTCCTTGATTTTGGCTATTTCACCTTTTAATTCGGCATCCTGCAAACAGGTTGAACACGCCACGGCGTGTCTTTCCATAAACGAAATCATCCTGGCCGGAGCCATGGTCTCGTCGCAGACTTTCAGATACCAGGTCTTTGTTAGATTTACTAGTCTTTCACACTGCATGTCTGGATGAAAATATGTAAAATAGCAAGGAACGGCGAGGCAAGACCCGCCGTCTTTAAGCAGGGATTATTCCGCAGCAGCCGCTATAACTTCCAAATGCTTTCCGCAGGCATAGCAAAAAACATGCTCAGACGGGAGAGTAGACCTGTTTTCAGGATTGCAGACCGGACAAGAAGGCTTATCATCATTTTCTTTCTGCAGGATTGAGCGGCAAAAAAGGTATATCTTTTTAATAGCTTGACTATTATTACGTTTATCCCAGGCCAGCAATATCAACAACAGCAAAATTGCAGCAACCGCAAACCAGCCGGCAGCCAGGGCAAAAATATGGCAAAACTTCATCACCAATTTCAGTAAAGCCATCAAGGTCATGTTCAAGGTAACCATTTTTTCTCCTCGGGTCTTGATAAATTTTTGAGAAGAAGGATTATAATACAGAGAAAACAAATTTTCATTTATTTTTTTCAGATAATTTTAGAAACAAAGGGAGTGTTCAAAGTTAAAGTTTCTCAGGATTGACGACATACACAGCAAGCCGACTGTTGTAAAGGCCATGCACTTTGGGTACTACGCTTCGCTTAGCAATAATCTGCTTTCCGTTTGCTTGCTCAAGGGTAAACTGAATTTGGCAAGCATAAACCAGTTTTTACCCACCTGAATTTCAAAAGGACCAAATAATGTTTGATTTTTTACGAGTTCATTATTTTTATCAGTATTCCGTCCTGATATGCCTCCCAGCCGGGCGGAATGCTGATTTTGGCAGGAGTTTTTGGGCGGGGGCTTGCTTCATCATGTTGTACCTTGCCTGAATCCAGGGCCTGTAAAAGTTTGAAAACCAAATCAGCCGCCCCTTCCGAAACCACCAGTTTCCGCTTATCGGCAGTGGAGATATTGCCGCCAAGGTCAAGGCAGTGCAGGGAGACGGCTCGGTCGGCCAGGTTTTTCAGCAGATCTAAGGCCTGCTCTCGGCTGCCAAGCACTGAGGCGGAATCTAAAACCAGCAGATGATCTCCTGCCCTTAAATCCGCCAGCATCCTTTGGCCCGCTGGCCGCTTGATAAAACAAGTGCTTTTTTCTGCCTGCTCCTCGATGAAAAAATTCTGCACCTTCAGCCCCAGATGCTCCTTGGCATACTTGTTTAGTTTCTGTCTGCTTTGCTCCTCTTCCTGGCCGGTAAACATATAGCCTGCAATCTGCATATCTCCTCCTAAGGTATGAAATCAATTTGCCTGTTGGCAAGTTTTCGTTATAATGGCCGCCATTTAATAAGGCAAACAAAATGGATAAAGAGGAAGAGATGCCCGAAAAAAGACTGGCGGAGCTGACCAGGCTGCTTGCTGACCATGCCCATCGTTATTATGTACTTGATGATCCAATAATTTCTGATCAGGAATATGACAAACTTTTTCAGGAATTATTGGCAATAGAAGAAAATCATCCTGAGCTTCGCCGCCTGGATTCACCCAGCCAGAGGGTAGGCGGCCGGCCACTAGATAAATTCTCGCAAGTAGAGCATTCCTTTCCCATGCTCAGTCTGGAGAACAGCTTTTCTAATCAGGATTTACTCGACTTTGAAAAAAGGCTGCATAATTACCTGGGCAGTGCCGAGCCAATCAGTTATGTTGCCGAACCCAAAATTGACGGTTTGGCGGTGGAACTGGTTTATAAGGCAGGGAGCTTGGTGCTGGCCTCGACCCGCGGGGACGGTCTGACCGGAGAGGATATTACCGCCCAGATCAAGACCATCGGGGCAATCCCCCTGCAATTAAGGCCGCCCAGCTCAGATACTCTGGAGATACGCGGCGAGGTTTTTATGAACCGCAGCGGCTTTGAAGAGCTTAATAAGCAGCAGGCCGCCGCCGGAAAAATCATCTTTGCCAACCCCAGAAATGCCGCCGCTGGTTCCTTGCGTCAGCTTGATCCGGCCATTACCGCCGCCAGACCGCTTAGTTTCTTTGCCTACGGGGTATCTAATCCAGACACCTCGGCATGTTCCAGCCAGACTGAGCTTTTAGCCAGATTGCGTGAACTTGGCCTGCCTACCAATAAGCTGGTCAAATCATGCCGGAATATGGATGAGGTAATCAGTAATCTGGAGTATCTGACCTCAATACGCCCGGCCCTGCCCTATGAGATAGACGGCATGGTGGTCAAGGTTGATTCCTTTAGCCTGCAAAACCGCCTTGGCAACAAGGCCAGAGCCCCTAGATGGGCTATTGCCTGTAAATTTGCGGCCACTCAGGCAAACAGTATTATAACTTCTGTGGAATTTCAGGTGGGCAGGACTGGTGCGGTAACTCCGGTTGCCAATCTTGAGCCGGTAAATATTGACGGTGTAACCGTTAGCCGGGCCACCCTGCATAATCAGGATGAGATTGACCGCAAAGACCTGCATGTGGGCGATACGGTGCTAATTCAACGGGCTGGAGATGTTATCCCGGAAGTAGTTAAGGCGGTGCCGGAAAAACGCACCGGCAGCGAACAGGCTATTATAATGCCGAAAAACTGCCCGGAATGCGGCTCTCTGCTGGAAAAACCGGCGGGAGAGGCCGTAACCAGATGCAATAACCCCCTATGTCCAGCCCAAAGGCTTAAGGCCCTGATTCATTTTACTTCCAAGGCCGGACTGGATATTGACGGGCTGGGCAGAAAAAATATGGAACAGCTTTTTTCCCTTGGGCTGGTTAGCTCCATTGCTGATATTTTTGAGCTAAAACCGGAGCAGCTAGCTGGCCTGGAGGGCTGGGGGGAAAAATCAGCCAAAAATTTGATTGCAGCCATTGACGAAAAACGAAGGCCCGAACTGGGCAGGTTTCTGTCAGCACTTGGCATCCGTTTTATCGGCGAGGTTACTGCCGCCACCCTTGAAAATAATTTTTCTACCCTGGAAGAACTTATGCGGGCAGATGAACATGCATTGATGGAAATAGATACCATCGGGGAGCAGGCGGCCGGAAGTTTGGCCTCATATTTTCGGGATGAAGAGGTGTGTAAGCTGCTGGAACGGCTTTCAAGGGCCGGAGTGGAGATAAGAAAACACCTACAGGCTGCTGATAATTCTCTGGTTTTTCAGAATGAAGTAATCCTGTTTACCGGCAGTTTAAGCCGCCTTTCCCGCAGTGAGGCCAAAAAGATAGTCAAGGAAAACGGCGGCCAGACCGCAAGCTCGGTAACCAAAAAAACTACCTTGGTGGTGGTAGGTGAAAAGCCCGGCTCCAAAAGAAAAAAGGCCGAGGAAATGGGAAAAAAAATCATTACCGAAGAAGAATTTTTATCGCTTCTTGAATAAAATGAATCTGCAGGTATTAGTACAGTAGCTTTCGGGCAAGGATTGCCTTTTTGCCGATTTTGCGGAAAAATGGGTTTGCCCGCAGGTTAAAATGATTTATCATACAGAAAATTTGGGTTTATCGTAAATTAAAATCACAAGGAGACTTTATGAAACCGCCCGTTCGTGTAGCTATTACCGGTGCTGCTGGTCAGATTAGCTATTCCCTTATTTTTCGTGTTGCCGCTGGAGATATGCTGGGCAAGGATCAGCCGGTTATTCTCCAGCTTCTGGAAATTCCCCAGGCCATGGAAGCCTTGAAAGGCGTGGTGATGGAGCTTAACGACTGTGCCTTTCCTCTGGTTGCAGGCATTGAAACCACAGATGATCCCAATGCGGCATTTAAGGACACCAATTATGCCATTCTGGTCGGCTCCAGACCACGCGGGCCGGGTATGGAACGTTCCGATCTTCTACAGGCCAATGGGGCCATTTTTACCGCCCAGGGCAAGGCCCTAAATGATCATGCCGACCCGGAAGTAAAGGTTTTGGTAGTTGGTAATCCTGCCAATACCAATGCCTTGATTTTATTAAAAAATGCTCCCAAGCTGAAGCCGGAAAATATTACTTCCATGATGCGTCTTGATCATAACCGTTCCAAGTCGCAAATTGCCGAAAAAATCGGCAGCCATTCTTCTCTGGTAAAGAAGGTGGTGGTGTGGGGCAATCACTCGGCCACCCAGTTTCCCGATATCAGCTATGCAGCCGTTGACGGTAAGCCGGTGGCAGAGCAGGTTGATCATGACTGGTATGTAAACACCTTTATCCCGACTGTACAGCAGCGGGGTGCCGCCATTATCAAGGCACGCGGGGCTTCCAGTGCTGCTTCTGCCGCCTCGGCTGCCATTGACCATATGAGAAGCTGGGTGCTTGGCAGTGATGGTGAATGGGTGAGCATGAGCGTTTACAGCAAGGGAAATTCCTATGGCGTGGACGAGGATATTATGTTTTCTTTTCCGGTAACTTGCGAAAACGGCAGGTGGAAAGAGGTGTCCGGCCTTGAGATAGGAGATTTCCAGCGTGAAATGATCAGAAAAACCGAGCAGGAACTGCTGGTTGAAAAAGAGGCTATCAAGGATATGGTTTAATAATCTTAGCGGGGAGATTGATTGTTTCCCCGCTTCCTTTACCGCTATGAATCATGGGATAAAATTGGGGTTTGCTGAAGCCAGGCGGCTTTGTGAATCCGTGATCAAAACCCTGCCCGCCGAAGAGATTGCCCTGGCTGATGCGACAGGCCGCATTTTGGCAAGTGATGTTTTTGCCTTGGTTGATTCTCCATCTATTGACGGCTCTGCCAAGGACGGCTTTGCTGTTATTTCCAGCGATATAGCACATGCTGCCTTTGATAATCCAGTCAGCCTGGAATTATCGGGAACTATTTATGCCGGAGATACGGCTGATTTAACGGTTGTTTCCGGCACTGCGGCAAGAATCTTGACCGGAGCCGAGCTGCCGCAAGGGGCAAATGCTGTGGTAGCCGAGGAGTTTACCCGCATTGAAGAAGGGAGAATTTTGGTTACAGCTCATGCCGAACCGGGCAGAAATGTCATTCCGTGCGGCAGTGATATTCGGCAGGGTGAACCGGTGGCCCGCCAAGGAGAAAAGGTCAGTCCGGGCTGTATCGGGCTGGCGGCGGCAGCAGGGTGCAGCAGTCTGCCGGTGATCAGACGGCCAAGGGTGGGCCTGATGGCGACCGGCGATGAGGTGGTTGCCCCCGG
>PDQP01000070.1 GCA_002747805.1 Deltaproteobacteria bacterium | reverse complement strand
TCATTCTTCCTCAACCGCTCTTCGGCCTTTTTACGCTGGGTAATATCATCTGCAATGGTAACGCCAAAGCCTTTTTCATAGCTGAATACCTTAACATCACTCCATAAATCCAGGCAGTCAAAATAATTTTCAAACCGCTCGGACTGACCGGTTTCCACCACCCGCACATAGCTTTCAAATAGCTCCTTTTGTTCCTCCATAAAATTGGGCCGAAGCTCGGTAACATTTTTGGCCATCAGTTCTGACTTGGGCAGCTCTAGAAACTCGGCAAACTTATCGTTGCAGTCCACATAGGCCAAATCCACCGCCTTGCCGTCCTGATCGTAAATAACCTGATAAACCGCAATCAAACTAAGCTGATTATCAAATAGCTCCCGATATTTTTTCTCCGACCTGCTTATCTGCTCCTCGGCCCTTTTATTATTGGAAATATCAACAAAGGAGACCACCACGCCCTCAATCTTTTTCTCGCTGGTAATAAAGGGTGATATTTTCCGCAGATAACAGGAACCGGCCTCATCCCAAACCTCTGATTCCACGGCAGTCAGTTTTTCCAGGCTTGATTTACAGTCGGTAACTATGGATTTGCGGTCTTCTTCTCTAAAGGTGCTGGCAAAGCTGGAGATGGATCTGCCCAAATCTCCTTCCTGCAGGTTAAAGTGTTTGGTCAGGGCCGGGGTAAACTTTCTGATCCGTAAATCAACATCTAAAAACAGGGTGCCAATATCGGTGGAATTAAGCAGGTTATTAACATCGTTATTAAGCAGCGATAATTCCTTGTTTTTCTCCTGCAGCTCGGCGTTGACCGTGTAAAGCTCCTCATTGACCGACTGCAGCTCCTCGTTGGTGCTTTGCAGCTCTTCATTCGAGGCCATCAGCTCTTCGTTGGATGCCTGTAATTCCTCATTACTGGTCTCAAGCTCTTCCACTACCGTTTTAAGTTCAATTCTAGTCTTGTTAAGCTCGGCCTCCATCATCTCGATATGCTGCTTGCTTAATGCGTCTGTGCCGGCATGTTCAAGCACCACGGCGGTCTGTTCATCTATTTCCCGATCCTCGGAAAAACAGATGATAAACACCGGCTCCATCCCCTTGCCGCCAAATTGCATACTGTCATTACCGCTTAACTTTCTAAAACTCAAATCAAAGCAATATTCATGATCGCCGATCATATTGCGGACATCCTTGATCACCACCTCCTTACCTTCCTTGATCACGGTTCTGATGCCGCTTCTGACTGCCGGCACCATGCTGGTATTAAGCATTTTCAGCAGGTTATTTTCAAAGACACCGGACTTGATAAACAGGCGGCCGCTAATATCGCCGTTGATAAACAGGATATTAAACTGACTGTCGATAAAGACCAGCACCGGCCCGAATTCCTGACTGATATACTTGTAAAAGGTATGTTCAGAATTTTCGCCGTGCTGCAGTGCCACATTATTAGGCAGCAAGGCCCGTGCATCACGGTTTCTCAAGTATGGGGAATAGTTGGTATCCATATCCTGCATGGGCAGGCGTTTGGTTTCAAAGGTGTTTTGATATATCTTCCACTTTGAATCGATGGTCTTGAAATGATCGGACTGGGAACCAAGGGACTCACTGGTTCCCAAAATCATATAGCCCTTCACATTTAACGAAAACTGAAAATTCATCAGCACCTTTTTCTGGGCGGCATTTTCAAAATAAATCAGCATATTGCGGCAGGAGATTAAATCCATCCTGATAAAGGGCGGGTCTTTCAGCAGGTTATGCTGGGAAAAGACCACCTTTTCCCTGAGATATTTGGTTACGGAAAACTGCTCATTGGATAATTTAACAAAATAGGTATCAACATATTCATCTGGAATATCCTTGACCGAGTTTGCCGAAAATATGGCGGAACTTGCCTTTTCCAGAGCGATTTCATCGACATCGGTGGCAAAGATCTTAAAGCCCAGCTTCAGCTTTTTGGTCTTGATATGGTCATCAAGCAGCATGGCAAGGCTAAAGACCTCCTCGCCGGTCGAACATCCGGCTACCCAGACGCGGATTTCTTCTTCCTTGTCCCGAAGTTTTTTTCTGCAAATAGCCGGAATTATATCTTTTTTGATCAGGTCAAAGACCTCGCTGTCGCGGAAAAAACTGGTTACGCCGACCAGAAAATCCTGCTTTAGCTTTTCCAGCTCCAGATCATGCTTGACCGCATAGTCATAATAATCATACAATCGTTCCAGATTGTTGATATTCATGCGTTTTTCCAGACGGCGGAGCAGGGTGTTTCTTTTATACCGCTTAAAATCAATGCCGTAACTGCGGTGAATTTCATCAATAATCTTGTAGAAGGCAATCTCGTTGGACTTAAACAGCTCGTCATCTTCGGAGCTTAATTTAATCCGGTTCATTTCGGTCTTGACCAGCACCTTGGCAATCTGGTCGGGAGTAAGGATATAGTCCACCAGATTGGTGTTGATGGAACTATTGGGCATACCGTCAAACTGGGCACTCTCCGGCTCCTGCACATAGACGGTGCCGCCTGCTTCTTTAATGGTTCTGATTCCTCTGGAGCCGTCCGAGCCGGTGCCGGACAGGATGACCCCGATGGCCCGATCCTTATGCTCCTCGCCCAGGGTATGAAAAAATATGTCAATCGGCAGGTTAAGGTTGGGTCTTAAACTCTTGTCGGCCAGAAAAAGTTTATCGCCGCGAATGAGCAGATTATTGGATTTGGGATTGAGATAGATGCAGTTCGACTCCACGGTCTGATTATCCTCTGCGGTATAAATCTTCATGCGGGTATGCTTGGCTAACAGCTCCGGCATCAGGCTTTTATAATCCGGGGATAAATGCTGGACAATGACAAAAACAAATCCGGTATCATTGGGCATATTATCAAAAAGCTGCGAAATGGCATCAAGCCCTCCGGCCGAGGCCCCTATTCCCACTACAAAATGCTTGTCTTCCATTAACTTTCACCTTTAATTGATGTTTACCGCTTGCAAATTAACCAGCCAGACCAAAAAAACGCAAAAAGGCCGTGGTTTAACTCTTGTTTTAGGTGAGTATAACTGTTTTTTATGAAATTGAAACAGAAAAATAAGGACATCCGGCCCTTTTCCCCCCCCCCGCTTACATAAGTAACTGATTTTATTAGAAAAATATCAGAGACGGTGATACTGTTCATACATCTCCGAGGAAAGCTGCTGGGCAGCTCGCAGCTCTTCGGGCGGGAGCATCGGCTTGATATGCTGCAGCAGGCCCGCAGCGCCCGGATGACCGCCGGACTCCGCCAAGGCCAGCCAGGCATAGGCTTTAACCAGATCGGTGCCGCGGCTGCTGCTGCCAAGATACCACATCATCCCGACATTAAACTGGGCAATGGACAGGCCCTGACCGGCGGCCTGATCAAACCATTTCATCGCCTGATCATAGTCTTTTTCCACCCCGTTACCGACAAAGTACATAAAACCAAGCTCATTTTGGGCCTCAGCATTTCCGGCCAGGGCGGCCTGATGCAGGGACTCCTTGGCCTTGACATAATTTTGCGGCACGGCCTGACCCCGCAGATAGATGGTGCCAAGGGCCATCTGGGCCTCGGGCGAGGTCTTGCCCTGGGCGGCCGCCCGGCTTAGCAGATCGAAGGCCTTTTGCAGGTTCACCTCGGTACCCTTGCCGGTATAGTACATGCCGCCAGCAATAAACTGGGCCAGCGGATTGCCGTTTTCGGCGGCCTGTTCGTAGAGCTGCAGGGCCTTTTGATAATCCTGCTTTGCCCCCTGGCCCCAATAATATTTCTTGGCCTGGCTCATCAGGGAGCCGGAATCTGATGCCTGAACGGCAAGCGGCAAGAGAGCGGCAAGCAGGGCCGCCTGGATGAAGGCTAATTTTGCGGCAAGGGATTTCAATTTTGCTCCTGCTCAATTATTTTAAGCTGCTCACGGGCAAAATCAATGCTGGGGTCAAGCGACAGGGCCAGGGTGAAAAAATGTGCCGCTTCCTGATGATGCCCCAGCCGCTGGTGATTAACGCCGAGATTGGCATAATCCATGGCCGAGGCAGGATTTAGGGCCACCGCCCTTTCAAAGCAGGTTACGGCCCGTTCATACTGCTGCTTTTTGAAATAGCAGACCCCCAGCATATTATATAGATCCGGCCTTTGGCTGTCATATTCTTCGGCCTTGTTCAGGGCGGCGATGGCCTGATCATATTCGCCTGCCGCCTGCAGGGCATGGCCCTGATAGGAGTAGATGGACGGCAGGTCATGTTTTTCCGGCCCGCCCGCCAGGGCCCGATCAAAATAAGGCAGCGATTCTTTAGCCATGCCCATATTATACAGGTTTCTGCCGCGGTAAAAATCGATGAAATAGGACGAGGGCAGCAGCCTTTCCATCTGCTCAAGTTTGGTCTCCAGCCGCAGCGGGTCTTTGATTTTTTCGGCGGCCAGACGGGCGGCAAAAAGCCCGAAGCTGCTGCCGATGGGCCGCTCCCGAAATTGCAGGCCAGGGACGATGGTATAAAGGGCGGGAATGGCAAGCTGCGGATGGGTAGTATTTATTGCCAGCACCTCAAGACCCAAATTTTTGATGGCCTTGAGGCAGTTTGTAACCTCGGTTTTGATATTGCCGCTCGCCAAGTTGTTCATATCCTTGATGGAAATGGTCTCGGCGGCCTCGGTTATATAGGCAAGCTCGGCCATGGATTTCGGTTTGGGCAGGCCGGATGCCTCATAATTGGAGCCGGTATTAAAATCGCCTGCTAGCTGGGCCACCTCGGTGATGGTTCTAATCAGGGCCTTTTGCGGATCGGGCGTGGTTCCGGCAGTATAGACAATCTCGCTTTGCTGCGGAAAGGTCGAGCGGTCAACGGCAACGGCACCGACCGTGCAAATGCCGGTATCCAGCGAAAAATCATGGAGATAAAGCTCGATATTATGGGCCTTGAATTTACCAAGCAAGTCAAGGGCCACCGGGTCGGTTACAGTGGCCGGGTCAATTTTGGGAGCAGCAATTTTTTCACGGCTGATGCGGGCGCAGACATGCCTTTCCACCACCTCGCAAATGCCCTGCAAGGCGGCCTCTTCCAGGGTGTTGCCAGCCGAGGCGCCGTTAAACTCATTCACCGCATAAAACCATGAAAACGGCACCAGCACCTCCCTTGCCAGGGTAAGATTGGTTGCCCAGGTCCAACGCAGGGGAATATCCGCCAGCAGCTCGGCGGCGGTTTCCGGCGGGGTGTCCTGATCATGCACGGATTTAAGCAGATATTCAAGCGGCAGCACCGGATAACCGGCCTCTAGCATCTTCCGGTAATCGCCAGTAACAAAGTTGGCCGGATGCTGCCGAAAGGAAAAAAAGGAGAACCGCTCGGCCAGCTCCATACAGGCCGAAGCCTCCGCCTGAGCGGGAGATGCCCCCTTGCCCATCTGTTTATTGGTGCCGAGCAGCTCTTTTGCATCGGCCCCGCAGACACTGAAAAAGACCGGAATGCCCAGCCTGCCCTGGTCGATCCGTTTGGCCTCGGCAATCAGTTCCAGGTCCATCGCCGCCGCCTGCCGATAAAAATATTTCAGGGTTTCCTCAGGACTTAGGGCCTTGTCCTGATCGGCGGTAAACTTTTTGGGACAATCCTGCAGGATGATTTTATTGATTGGTAACATATTATTTCCAACATTCTTCGTTATTATCCAGGGAAACAATTTTACGTGAAGGCATCACAATTATTTTCTTTTTTGATAATTTTTCACGCTCCAGAATATCCTGAAAAATAGTATCAATATCGTGATTATGCTCGGCGGCATATAGGTTTCTTTGTTTTCTGGTCTCTTTTACAATAGGATCATTCCACATTTTTAACCTCTATCAATTCCGATGGAGTACAAATTATTGTCGGTTCAAAGCCATACAAACGGCAAGTTTTGTTGATTTTAGGATACATCGTAGCATTTGCAATATGAGTACAATTCCAAGTGAGCAAATATTCTATTCCGCTTGTTACAGCAACAGCCACGTGGAATGCATCAATTTTTGCTTTGGCAGGTAAAGCTCCTTCAGTAATGAATTTATTTGCTAGAATTTTCGCATCTTCTGTTACCTTTAGCTGAGTTAATTCTTTAAGAGCGGCGAGACGAAGTTTTGCTGCATTTTTATCACCGCGAGAAGCTTCAACAATGACAAATTCTGAAATATACAATTCAAAATTCTTTCTCTGTCTTTCCCACCATTCTGTGGTTATACTTTGACAAGCTGCTGCTCTTAGATCACTGCTTAATTTAGCAGTAAGATAACTAACGATAGAAGTTTCAATATATACAGTAGGTTTCATAACTGAACCAGCCACTATGGATAGTCTCGTAAAAAGCAATACAATGAGATTTTTCCAGAGACCAGCAAAATTTTCTAAAAATTATCCGCCCAGCCCACCGCTTCCACATAGCAGTCAACTACCCGGCAGTCATCAATATTTTTCTGGGCAAGAATCTGGTCAAACTGCTGCCAGTTGCCGGTTTCATAGGCTTCAACCAACACCAGAAAGGGGGCAAGCCGCCCTTGCCTGCTAACCAGAGCGGTTTCAATATCGGCACTAAGCGGCATCTTTTTGACCAGATTTTCCATCGGGCTGTCCAGCATGGCATCAATCTGGGACAAGAGGCCGAGCATAAAAAGCTCGCTGCCGTCCAGACCTCCGGTTTCACCCATCATTTCCAGAAATCTGGCCCGAATGATGGACGAACGAATCAGTTCGCCTGGTTTATCGGCGGATAATTGACCAATAACCACCAAGGAGATGAATTTCCGTAAGTTTTTGGCACCGAGAAAGGCAATGGCCTGTCTAATCGAGGAAACCGGCTGCAGACGGTTAAAAAAGGCCGAGTTCAGGTAATTAAGCAGCTTATAGGAAATGGATACATCCTGACTGACCAGCTTTTCGATCTGGTCTGTATCAAATTCCTCGCGGTTTACCTCCTCCAGCAGCTTGGCAGCGGCCAGATGGTTGGGGGAAATATCGCGGTTTTGCAAAATTTCCGGTTTGGCGAAAAAATAGCCCTGAAAATAAACAAAGCCCATCTTGACCGCCGCCTCAAACTCCTCATAGGTCTCTATTTTTTCGGCAAGAAGTTGGCAATTATATCTGGACAGGGCGGCCACCATCTGCTCCACCTTGTCGCGGGGAGTGAGCATAAAATCAATCTTGATCAGGTCGGCCAGCTTGATCAGCTCGGTAAAACTCTCCTCATAGACAAAATCATCCAGAGCCAGCAAGTAGCCGTTTTCCTTCATTTCCCGGCAGGCGTTCACGATTTCGTCCGTGGGATTTACATTTTCCAGCACCTCAATCATAATCTTGTCTTTGGGAAACATCTCGGGGTACTTTTTCAGCAACAGCTTTTCAGTAAAATTGATAAAGGAGAGCTTGCCGCCCGATATTTTTTCGATACCGACCGTGAAAAAGGAAGAAGAAAGCAGGCTGGTGGTGGCGGTATTGCCGTCTATATCGGGAAAGGCATTGGACAGGCCGGTTCTAAATAGAAGCTCGTAGGCGTAAATTTCCTTTTTAACGGTGAAAATGGGCTGTCTAGCCACAAAAACGTCCATATTGTTTCCTTTAGCGATAAGTTGATATAAATTGTTTGATTCTTTCTTCCCATGCCTGATTTGCTGAGCTTAGGGCAAGCTGGCGCCGATTTTCATCCAGGGCGGTAAATTCTATAATCAGCCGATTTTCAGGCAAAAATCCGTCTGCTATTTCCGGCCACTCAATTATACACACGCCAGCGGCATAAAACAACTCATCAAAGCCAAGCTCAATAATTTCACCGCCGGAACCAAGCCGATAAAAATCAAAATGATATAGGGGAATTTTGCCGCTGTACTGGTGCATAATGGCAAAGGAAGGGCTGGCAACCAGGCGGCTGTCGATGCCCATGCCGATAGCTGCGGCTCTGGTAAAGGCGGTCTTGCCGCTGCCTAAATCACCCTGCAGGCAGACCACATCATCAGGCTGCAGGAGCTGGCCGAACGCTTTGGCAAAACGGCTGGTTGCCTCAATATTTTCAAGGATGATTTCGGCCATGGTTTACGGGCGGCAGCTAAAAGATTCACGATGTTGAAAATCTAGCAAAAACCAAGAGTTCCGGTCAAGGAAAAAACGGCTTTGCTGGTCTTGCAGGCTGAAAAGCTAAAGTTGCCGATTAATTTTCCGATAGGTTTAAGGCTGCCGTTCAGGTTAGTGTT
>PDQP01000015.1 GCA_002747805.1 Deltaproteobacteria bacterium | reverse complement strand
CCATCCTTGATGGCCTCTGTGGTCATGGACTGCAGCCACAGCCTTTTCAGCTTTTTTTTGGCTACCGAACTGTTCCAGACATAACTAATGATATACTTGAAGATCAGCTCGCCTTCCCGTCCGGCATCACAGGCATTGACGATGGTGTCCACATCCTTTCTGCGGATCAGTTTTTGCAGGGCGTTAAGCTGGCTCTTGGTGCCGTCCAGCCCTTTCAGCGGAAAGCTGTCCGGCATAATCGGCAGATTATTCATGTTCCACTTCTGAAACCTCGGGTCAATTTCCTCGGGATAGCAGATGGAGACAAGATGTCCCACCGCATAGGAGACCACGTGGCTGCTTCCCTCATAGTGGGTTTTGCTCTTTTTGAAGCTGCCTGGCAGCACCTTGACCAAATCGGCGGCCACACTTGGTTTCTCAGCTATTATCAAGGTCTTACTGGTCATATCATCTTTGCATCCGGCTGGTTTAGGCAATAATTTTCAGTTTACCGTAACGCTCCCTCTTATTATATATGCCGTCCCTTTGTCAATTTTTATTTTCTGAATGAGCTGCCTTTAGTTCCACATTAGTTTCATATTAAGAGGATGAAAATATGGGCTTTATCCTTGACCTTTTTCCTGCTTTATGTTACATGGCTGATTTGTTTTTCGTTTTTCCTGTTTTCAGAGGCTAGGCGGAGGGCAGGGCGGCTTCGGCACTTACTGCGGGGCTGCATTTCAGAGGCATATCCCCTTGGCGGGGCTTTTGAAAGTGGGCTTTGCCCGCTTTTTTTTATGCCTGGACAATTTTGAGTAAAATTGCATGAGCGAACTTATTATAGACAAGATAAGTGAATATGCAGGAGATTTGCTGCCTGCTATGGGCCTTGAGCTTTTTGATGTGCAGTTCCGTCAGGAAGACCGGGGCTGGGTCTTGCGGATTTATATAGATTGTGAGGATGGGGTGAGCCTTGAGCATTGCACCGGGGTAAGCCGCGAGATAAGTGCTTATCTGGAGGTTGAGGATCTGATTGAACACGCCTATCATCTTGAGGTATCTTCGCCAGGTCTTGAGAGGCCGCTTAGAAATGCCGATGATTTTCGGAAATTTAAGGGGGAGTATGCCAAGGTAAAACTCCATCAGCCGATCGGCGGACAGAAAGTTTTTATCGGCAGGATAGAAAATGTTACGGCAGAGGGTCAGATTGCCATGGCCGCCGATGATTACGGCAGCCTGTCCTTCACCATGCAGGATATAAGCAAGGCTCGTCTTTTTTTGAAATAGTATGGCTTAAAAAATAAATATGGAACTCGGGGTATTGAAATGTCGTCAGAGTTGAAGCGTATAATCGAACAGATAAGCAGGGACCGCGGATTTGATAAGGAGCTGCTTATCGAGGCCATAGAGGAGGCTGTGCAGTCTGCTGCCAGAAAAAAACTCGGCAGCCGGATAGACATTGAGGCCTACTACGATGAAGGGCTTGGTTTAGTCGAAATAATACAGTTTTTCACTGTGGTTGAAGAGGTTACCGATGAGCAGACCGAAATCAGCCTGGAAGATGCACTGCGGCTTGAGCATGACGATTCTGATACCTCTGATGTTCAGCTTGGTGCGGTGATCGGGGTGCCGATGGAGGATGTACGCTCCACCGACCTTGGCCGCATCGCTGCCCAGTCTGCCAGACAGGTGATTATCAACAAGATGAGGGATGCGGAAAGAGGGGTTATCTTCGACATGTTCAAGGATCGGAAGGGCGAGGTGGTCAGCGGCATCGTCCAGCGTTTTGATCGGGGGAACATGGTGGTGAACCTGGGCCGGACTGATGCCCTGCTGCCAAGGGATCAGCAAATTCCGAAGCGGTCGTTCAAGCAGGGAGACCGGATCAAGGCCTATCTGCTTGATGTCAGGGAAGGCAGCCGTGATTACCAGTTATTATTATCCAGAACCTGTGATGATTTCCTGGCTAAATTATTTGAAATGGAAGTGCCTGAGATAAAAGAAGGAATTGTCAATGTTATTGCCGTGAGCCGTGAGCCTGGCTTTCGGGCGAAAATTGCCGTAAGTTCGTCCGAGGGCGATGTGGATCCGGTGGGTGCCTGCGTGGGCATGAAGGGTTCCAGGGTGCAGAATGTGGTGCAGGAGCTTCAGGGGGAGCGGATTGATATTGTTACCTGGAGTCCTGATCCGGCTAAATATGTGTATAATGCCCTGGCTCCGGCCCATGTGAACATGGTCAGGGTGGACGAGGATACCAAAACCCTGCTGGTGGTGGTGCCGAATGATCAATTATCCCTTGCCATTGGGCGGCAGGGGCAGAATGTGCGGTTGGCTTCCAGACTGATGGGCTGGCGGATTGATGTAAAAAGCGAGCAGAGATACGCTAATCTGCAGGATGCCGGTTATCAGTCGCTGCTGGCCGTGGAAGGAATTGAGGAGGCCCTGGCCGATCAGTTATTTGCCAAGGGGATAGTCTCGGCGGCGGCTCTTGCCGACAAGACGGTTGAAGAATTGGCGGTTTTAAGGGCAGTCAATGAAGAATTTGCCGAACAGCTAATTGCATCAGCAAGGGAGATTAAAGCTGATTATCCTGATTTGGCCGGGGAATGTGAGCAGAGTAAGGCCGAGATTGCAGATAATGATTCGGCTAGTGAGGGTGAGAAGGTTAAGGAGACCGAGCCGCCTGGCGAAGCAGCCGCTGAAACTGCAAAAGAGCCGCTGCCGGAAATTGGCGGGGCGGAAATTTCAGGAGCTGAGGAACCGGCATCAGGTGAAGAAGGCAAGTAGCGGCAAAAGGGTTATTCGTTCCTGCGTGTCTTGCGGCAGCAAGCTGGAACAGTCTCTGCTTGACCGGTTTACCTGGCAGGACGGCAAGCCTGAAGCTGATCAGGAAGTAAGGCGGCCTGGCCGCGGCGTTTATTGCTGTATGAATGATGAGTGCCGCAGCAGGCTGATGACAAACCGGAAAAAATGGGCAAGGTTTTTCAGGCTTTAGCGGTGGGTTGTGGTAAACTGGCTGAGTGATTTTCTGTGGTAATAAAGGTTGCAGACAAGATAGGTAAAACGGGAGTAAGGGATGAGCAGGGTTAGGGTTTACGAACTGGCAAGAGAGGCTGGCATTGCCCCCAAGTTAATGGCCGAGAAGCTGATTGATGCGGGTTATGACATCAAGGGGCATAGTTCCACGGTTGATGCTGAAACGGCAGATGAGATACGGGTTAAGCTGCTGAAGAAGACGGTTGACAAAAAGCCTGCCAAGAAAGCTGAAGAGGCGGCCGGATCGGTTGTACCCGGAAGAAGAATCAAGGTGATCAGGAGAAGGAAAAAGGTGCAGGAGGCGGCAGAGGTGAAAAACGAGCCTGCTGAAACCAAGGCTAAGGCTGATTTACCGGAGAGTGAAAATTCTGACTTACCTGATGCAGAAAAGCATGAACCTGCTGCAATGCCTGATGTAAAAGATGTACCCAAAGAGCCTGAATCATCACCGGAGGATGGTGAAGGGCCGGAAGAAGTGCAGTCGGCCGCCGCAGATACTGCCGAAACCGGGAAGGCCGGGGCAGCTGAATCACCGGAAAAATTTGAGGAAAAATCACCGGATGAGCATCAGCCGGAAAAGATTCCGGAAACTCCTGCCGAACCCGAAAAGAAAGAAAAGCCTAAGCCGCCTGCCAGAAAGGGCATTGCCAAGGTGGTCGGGGTAATTGAGCTGCCGGTGGAGGAGAAAAGGCCGCCAAGGGCCAGGAAAAAAACAGCCCGGCCCGGCTCGAATAAAAGATCTCTGGTTGCCGACAAGGTGATGGAGCAGATGCCGGTTGATCCGGCATCCGGCAAGGGCGGCAGGAAAAAAGGCAAGAAGGGCGGTTATCATGATGATGAGGATTCGGGCCGGAGCCGCCGTTCCAGAAGTGCCAAAAAAGGCGGCAAGAATGTAAAATTTACTCATTTCGGCAATGATTATCAGCGGACGGGCAAATGGGGCAAGAAGGGCAAGAGCAAGCACAGTAAATCTGCTTCGGCTCCGGCGGCGGAAATGAAGGCCAGCAAGAAACGCATCGTGGTTTATGAAACCATCAGCGTCAGCGAGCTTGCCAGCCGGATGAGGGTTAAGGCCAGTGAAGTGATTGCCAAACTGATGGGCATGGGGGTTATGGCTACCATCAATCAGGCGGTTGATGTGGAAACGGCTATGATTGTTGCCTCTGAATTCGGCTACGAGGTCGAGCAGGGCATAACCGAGGAAATCGGTATCCAGATGCTGGACGAGGCCCAGGAGGGCGGTGAGGCGGTGCCGCGTTCGCCGGTGGTAACGGTGATGGGTCATGTTGACCATGGCAAGACCTCTATTCTTGATGCCATCCGAAAGACAGATGTGGCAGACGGCGAGGCGGGCGGCATCACCCAGCATATCGGAGCTTATCATGTCCGGTCGAAGGCTGGTGATATAACCTTTGTCGATACGCCTGGTCATGCCGCCTTTACCGAGATGCGTTCACGCGGCGCCCAGATAACCGACCTGGTAATTCTGGTGGTGGCGGCCGATGACGGGGTGATGGATCAGACCCGTGAGGCCATCCGCCATGCCCAGGCGGCGGATGTTCCCATTCTGGTGGCGGTCAATAAGATTGACAAGGACAATGCCGACCCGGATCGGGTCAAGCGGGAGCTGGCAGAGCTTAACCTTGCCCCGGAAGAGTGGGGCGGTGATACCATGTTTGTCGAGACCTCGGCCAAGAAAAGGCTCGGCATTGACGATCTGATGGAGGCCGTTATGCTGCTGGCCGAGATTTTGGAACTTAAAGCCGATCCTGACCGCAAGGCCAAGGGCCGGGTGGTGGAGGCACAGCTGCACAAGGGGCGCGGTGCAGTGGCTACCGTGCTGGTTCAGGAAGGAACCCTGCGTACTGGTGATTATTTTGTGGTCGGCCAGTTTAGCGGCAAGGTTCGGGCCATGCTGGATTATAAGGGACGCAAGGTCAAGGAGGCCGGGCCGTCCATTCCGGTCGAGGTACAGGGCATCGGCGGCGTTCCGGCCGCTGGTGATGAATTCATCGTGGTTACCGATGAGAAAATGGCTAAAAATGTCAGCCAGGCAAGAACCCTGAAAGCCCGTGAGGCGGAGCTTGGCGCCAATACCAAAATCTCGCTGGACAAGTTATTTGAGCGGATGAACGAGGGCGAGGTACTGGAGCTGAAGGTGGTTATCCGTTCCGATGTTCAGGGTACCCTGGAGGCCTTTGCCAAGGCGGCGGAGGAATTGTCCACCAAGGAGATCAAGGTGCGGGTGCTGCATGAGGGAACCGGTACCATCACCGAGTCTGATATTTTGCTGGCTTCGGCCTCGGAAGCGATTGTGCTGGGTTTTAATGTCAGGCCGACCTTGAAGGTAAAAGAGCTTGCCCAGCGGGAAAATGTCGATGTCCGCTCCTATGAGGTTATTTATCACGCCCTTGACGATATTAAAAAGGCCATGGTGGGTATGCTGGAGCCGACTTTCGAGGAAGAGGTTATCGGCACTGCCGAGGTGCGTGAGACCTTTACGGTACCCAAGGTCGGCACCATTGCCGGTTGTTTTGTCTCTGACGGTAAAATCCAGCGTAAGGCCGGGGTGCGGGTGATGCGGGACGGTGTGGTGGTTTATACCGGCAAGATTAGCTCGCTCAAACGGTTTAAGGATGATGTCAAGGAGGTGCTGACCGGTTTTGAGTGCGGTATCGGGGTTGAAAATTTCAATGACATTAAGGTTGGCGACCAGCTTGAGGCCTATATCATGCTTGAGGTAGAGGCCACTCTTGATTATGGGGATGAATGATGACCTCATGGAATCCTAAAGAAACTCTGGACAGCATTGGCCTGTCCCGAACTGCTGTAAAACGTTCGGTTCGGGTGGCCGATGCGGTTAGAAACGAGCTTGCCGTACTTTTGGTCAGCAAGGTCAGGGATCAAAAGTTGAGCGGGGTTTCCATTTCAAGGGTGGAGCTGACCGATGACCTGAAACTGTGCCGGGTCTTCTATACCGTTTTGGACGGCAGGAGGGGCGGCGTGCAGAAGGGTCTGGAAGGGGCAAGAGGCTTTATGAGGAGCCATCTGGCAAAAACTATCAATATGCGTTACACTCCGGCCCTGCAGTTCATCTATGATGACAGCGTTGACAAGGTTAGGGAACTGGATGATATTTTTGAGGAAATTGCTATTGAACGGGAAAGGAAAAAGCATGGTGCCTGAGGAATTATTGCAGGTTATCCGCGAGCAGACGGATTTTTTGCTGCTGACTCATGTTCATCCCGATGGTGATGCCTTGGGTTCCATGTTTGGCCTGGCCGAAATTTTAAGGGGTATGGGCAAGAATGCCCTTTGTTTTACCGAGGAGCCGGTTTCTCATCTTTTTGATTTTCTGCCGGACTGCCGAAATGTCAGCCATGACTGGCACGATGTATCCAGCTTTGCCGAAGAGGCGGCAGGAAATATGGCAGTTGTTGCCATGGACTGCGGCGATGCGGCCAGACTGGGCAAGTATGAAAAAGATTTGTTGAATTATCGGCCCTTTCTGGTGATAGATCATCATAAATCTCATCAGGATTTTGGCAGCTGTAACTGGGTGGAGCCGGATTGTTCATCCACCGGCGAGATGATCTTTGAATTGGCCGGGGCTTTGGGAGCAAAAATTCCATATAAGGCCGCCTTTGATCTTTATACGGCCATCCTTACCGATACTGGTTCCTTTCGCTATGAATGCACCAGCCCCAGAACCTTGCAGATTGCCTCGGAACTGCTGGCTGCCGGAGTGAGACCGGAGGAGGTTGCCAGCAAGGTTTACGATAATTATACCAAGGAGCGGCTTAGGCTGATGGAGATGGTGCTTGCCACCCTTGAGCTTTATGCCGATGAGCAGCTGGCAGTCATCTATGCCGCCGGAGAAATGTTTGAGCAAAGCGGTGCCTCATACCATGATACGGAAGGGTTGATTGATTTTCCCCGCTCCCTTAAATCAGTCAAGGCGGCGGTCCTGATCAAGGAGGCGGAGAAAAATATGGTTTCGGTCAGTCTGCGGGCCAAGGGTGAATGTGATGTCGCTGAGATTGCCGGGCAGTTTGGCGGCGGCGGCCACCGTAATGCCGCCGGATGCCGTTTCACTGACAAGAGCCTTGAACAGGTTAAAAAAGAGATTATTGCCGCTTTCTTGCAGGTTTTGTAATCAGATTTTTCGGCTATGACAGGCAGCAATGAATTTGAGGCAGGAATATTTTTGGTGGACAAGCCGGAAAATATTTCATCATTTGCCATGGTCAGCCGGGTAAGGCGGATTTTGGGAATCAAAAAGGTGGGTCATGCCGGTACCCTCGACCCCTTTGCTTCCGGGTTGCTGATTATCTGTGTCGGACGCAAGGCAACCCGGATGATTTCATCTTTTATGGAGGGGGAAAAGGAGTATCTGGCCACCATTTGCCTTGGCATCAGCACCGAAACCTTTGACCCGGAAGGACGTATAACCGCCCGGCAACCAGTCGGTGAAATTGCTGCGGACAAGATAAAAGAATGCCTGGCCGGATTTACCGGCCGGCAAAAGCAGGTGCCGCCTGCCTATTCGGCCTTGAAACACAAGGGCAAGCCCCTGTATCATTATGCACGGCAGGGGATTAAAATTGAAAAACCGGCCAGGGATATTTTTATCCGCAGGCTGGACTGGCAGGATCAGCGGCCGAGCGTGTCTGGTGATACCGCCGAGATTACGGTCAGGGTGGTTTGCAGCAAGGGAACCTATATCCGCACCCTGGCAGATGATATTGGCCGTCAGCTTGGCTGCGGCGGTTATCTAAAAATGCTCCGCCGGACAAAAAGCGGATGCTTTTCTGTGAAAAATGCGGTAAAAGGGCAGGCATTGCAGGAAAGGGAGGCCCTTGATACCCTGATGTCCGGGATGATAACGGTGGAAGAGGCTTCCGGGTTATTGCAGGTTTGCCGCTAATTGTTGTTATGACGGGTTGTTATGACGGGCTTGTTTTTGGGCAGTTTATAAGATATATCACCCTGCTTTTTCGTCAGGCTGGTTATAATTGCCGGACGATGCGGTTTTTGGTTTGGATAAATGTTTAATAGATTCAGGAGATTTTCATGGCACAATCAGCAGTTAGAAAAAGTGAGATAATCGAGAAGTTTAAGACCCACGATTCAGATACCGGCTCGCCGGAGGTGCAGATTGCCCTTTTAACCGACCGGATCAAGTATCTTACCGAGCATTTCAAGACCCATAAAAAGGATCATCATTCCCGTCAGGGGCTGTTGAAACTTGTCGGTCAGAGAAGAAGCCTGCTTGATTACCTGAAAAACAGGGACATCGGCAAGTATAGAACCCTGATTGCAGAGCTTGGTATCCGTAAGTAACATCTCCTTGTTACCTCTTCTTTTTTTCTGGATGACGAAATTTGTGCCGCAGGGTTTGCTTTTGTTAAAACCCGGTTTGCGGCACCTTTGGTCAGGCGGAAGATCCGCTGAGCAGTTCAGAAAACCTTGTCCTGAGCAGGATGAGAAAATTACTATATAAAAAGGCATACGGGGCTGGTGGATAATCCGGTCATTTTGGAGTGCTGGGCATTTCCCTGATGCAAAGATCTGGAGAAGATATGTTTAAGAAAGTGGAAACAGAAATTGGCGGTAAAATCATTACCATTGAAACCGGAAAACTTGCCAAGCAGGCATCGGGTTCGGTAACCATTAGCTGCGGCGGTACGATGGTGCTGGTTACTGCGGTTGGTGCCAGGGAGAGCCGCCCTGATGCGGATTTTTTCCCGTTGACCATAGAATATCAGGAAAAACTGGCTTCGGTGGGGCGGATTCCCGGTAATTATTTTCGAAGGGAAATCGGCAGACCGGCGGATCATGAGGTTTTAACCTGCCGGATTATCGATCGGCCGCTGCGTCCTTTGTTCCCGGAAGGTTATCGGGCGGAGACCCAGGTTATTGCCACTGTGCTGTCGGCAGATCAGCAGAATAATCCCGATGTGCTGGCCTTGACTGGTGCATCCTGTGCCTTGACCCTGTCTGATCTCCCTTTTCAGGGTCCGGTGGGCGGTGCCAGGGTGGGCTTGGTCGATGGCCGTTTGGTGCTTAATCCTACCCGGGACGAATTGACCAAATCGAAAATGGATTTGGTGGTTGCCTGTACCAGAGAGGCGGTGGTTATGGTCGAAGGTCAGGCCGATAACCTGAGCGAGGATGTTATCCTTGATGCCATTTTCATCGTGCATGAGCAGGTACAGCCGCTGATTGTTCTGCAGGAGGAATTACAAAAGACCAGCGGCAAGCCGAAGCGTGAGCTTACTCCGCCGGTGGTAAATGAGGAGCTTAGGGCAAAGGTTGAACAAATTGCCGCCGAGGGCATGAAAAAAGTGGTCTCCACCGCAGATAAGATGGCTCGGGGCAATGCCTACGATCAGCTTAAAAAGGAGGTGATCGCCCAGCTTGACGAGGCCGGGGAGCAGGAAAAGGAAATCGGTGATCTGCTTTCATCCTATAAAAAATCGGTGATGCGCAGCAAGATAGTCGATGAGGAAACCCGCATTGACGGCAGAAAATTTGATGAAGTGCGTCCTATTAGCTGCGAGGTTGGTATTTTGCCCCGAGCCCACGGTTCGGCCCTGTTTACCCGCGGAGAAACCCAGGCCCTGGTTACGGCCACCCTTGGCAGTGAGCGTGATAAATTGAGAACGGAAACCTTAAATGGCGAAGAAGTTCACCGTTTTATGCTCCATTATAATTTCCCGCCCTTTTGTGTGGGCGAGGCAAGGATGATGCGCGGGCCGTCCAGAAGGGATGTGGGACACGGCACCCTTGCCATGCGCGGACTTAAAAGCTCGCTTCCTGCCGAGGAGGATTTTGCCTATTCCATCCGGGTTGTCTCCGAGATTCTTGAGTCCAACGGTTCATCTTCCATGGCTACGGTCTGCGGCGGCAGTATGGCGATGATGGATGCCGGTATTCCCATGGCAGATTCGGTTTCCGGCATTGCCATGGGGCTGATTAAGGAAGGGGAGAAGGTGGTTATTTTGTCCGATATTCTGGGCGATGAGGATCACTTGGGCGATATGGATTTCAAGGTGGTCGGCACCGAACACGGCATTACCGCCCTGCAGATGGATATTAAAATTAGCGGCGTTAGCAGGGAGATTATGGCTAACGCCCTTGCCCAGGCAAAAGAAGGGCGTTTTCATATCCTTGGCGAGATGCAGAAGGGTATTGCCGGTGCCAGGGCAGATGTTTCCGAGTTTGCCCCCAAATATATGGTTCATAAGATAAATCCCGATAAAATTCGCGATATTATCGGCCCCGGCGGCAAGGTCATCAAGGAGCTTTCCTCTGAGTATGATGCCAAGATTGAGGTCGATGATGACGGCTTGATCAAGATTTTCACCGCAGACGGCGAAAAGGCCGCCGAGCTTCTCGACCGGATCAAGGAAATTACCGCCGAAGTAGAAGTTGGGGCGACTTACAAGGGCCTGGTGAAAACGGTTAAGGATTTTGGTGCCTTTGTGGAAATTCTGCCCGGCACGGACGGCATGGTTCATATCTCGGAGCTGGATACCAAGCGGGTTGCCAAGGTAACCGATATAGTAAATGAAGGCGATGAAATAGAGGTAAAGGTTCTGGAAGTTGATAATCGGGGCCGGATCCGCCTGAGCCGCAAAGCACTTCTTAATGGCTAATCTCTAGCTTGGGTATTTCTCATCTATTTTATGAGTACGGCAGAAAGAAGACTGATTGTAAAACCTTTTTATAATTTGTTTTCTTTTTGCTTGTACTTGTCCGCATTATCCGCCATTACTTGTTTTTCAACATATCCCGAAAATAATCTACATTATTCCAGGTCAGCCTTGCTTGGCGTGTCATGAAATTTCTTCATACCTCAGATTGGCATCTTGGCCGTTCTCTCTACGGACGAAAACGCTACCGTGAGTTTTCTGCCTTTCTGGACTGGCTGATTCAAACCATTGAAGAGCAGCAGGTGGATGTATTGCTGGTTGCCGGTGATGTCTTTGATACTACTACGCCCAGCAATCGGGCCCAGGAGCTATATTACCGGTTTCTTTGCCGGGCTGCATCTTCCTGCTGCCGTTATGTGGTGGTCATTGCCGGCAATCATGATTCACCGTCATTTTTGAATGCTCCGCAGGAATTGCTGCGTGCCTTAAATGTGCATGTGGTGGGGGCGATGACCGGCAAACCGGCAGACGAGGTTCTGGTTATTTACAAGAACGAGCAGCCAAGGGCCATAGTTTGTGCCGTCCCCTATTTACGGGATAAGGATATCCGTACTGCCGTGCCTGGAGAAAGTATTGATGATAAAAACGCAAGGCTCGCCCTTGGCCTAAAAAATCATTATGCGGAGGTCTGTGCGGCTGCCGAGCAGCAACGGGCCGGATTCAGGGCTGCCGGATATGATGATATTCCCATTATTGCCATGGGGCATCTGTTTACCTCTGGCGGCAGGACGGCCGATGGCGATGGGGTTCGCGAGCTTTATGTGGGTTCGCTGGCCCATATCGGCAAGGATGCCTTCCCTTCTTCCATAGATTATCTGGCCCTTGGGCATTTGCATATTCCTCAGTCAGTCGGCAACACCAAACATATCCGTTACTGCGGTTCACCGATCCCGATGGGCTATGGCGAGGCTGGTCAGGATAAGCAGGTGCTGTTGATCGACTTTGACGGTTTAAGTCCAAATATTCGGGAGATTAGCGTACCCTGTTTTCAGGAATTGCTCCGTCTTTCCGGCCCGCTTGAGTTTCTTTGCACCAGGCTGGAGGAGCTGAAAAGTGCAAAAAGCTCTGCCTGGCTTGAGATTGAATATACCGGCAGCGATATGGTCGGCAATCTTTGCGAGAGGCTTGAGGAAGCGGTAGCTGGTTCTGCCCTGGAAATCAGGCGGATCAAAAACCGGCTGGTTATGGACCTGATAATTTGCCGGACGGCGGAAAATGAAACCCTGGACGATCTGGATGCTGGAGATGTCTTTGAACGCTGTCTGGATGCCTATGAGGTGCAGGGGGAAGAGCGTAAGGAACTAATTGATTCCTATAATGAAATCATCAAGGAGCTGGCAGAAGAGGATAAAAATGCAGAATAGCCTTTATCAAGTTTATGGTAATTTATGAAGATACTTGAGCTTCGCTTTAAGAATCTTAATTCCTTGTATGGCGAATGGATTATAGATTTTACCGACCCGGAATATATTACTGGCGGCATCTTCGCTCTGACCGGGGCAACCGGAGCGGGTAAATCAACGGTTCTGGATGCCATTTGCCTTGCCCTTTATGGTGCTACGCCGCGGCTTGGCAAGATTACCAGGGGCAGCAATGAAATCATGTCCCGCCAAACCGGTGAGTGCTATGCCGAGGTTTTGTTTGCTTCCCAGTCCGGCAGGTTCCGCTGTCATTGGGAGCAGCGGCGGGCAAGGAAAAAGGCGGACGGCAAGTTGCAGGATCATGAACATCAGATTTCTGAGGATAATGCAGATAATAGTATAATTGAATCCAGAAAGAGCCTGGTTGGCCGGATAGTTGAAGAAAAAACCGGCATGGATTTCGACCGTTTTACCCGTTCGGTTTTATTGGCACAGGGCGGTTTTGATACCTTTCTCAAGGCCGATGTGGAGCAAAAATCCAAAGTGCTTGAGCAGCTTACCGGCACCGAAATCTATTCGGAGATCTCGCGGCGGGTGCATGAGCGGCAGCGGATTGAACAGGAAAAACTTAACCTGATGAAATCCGAAATTGCGGGCATTTCTATTCTGGAGCCGGAACAGGAGCAGGCGGTTAGAGATGAGCTTGCGGGCAGCCGTGAGCAGGAAGCAGAATTTATCGGTCAGGCAGCCAGGATCGGCAAGGCCTCTGCCTGGCTGACCACGATCCGGGATTTGAAAAGGGAGATGGATGGTCTTGCAGGCGAGGCTGACAGGCTCAATAGCGAGGCCGAAACCTTTAGGCCGGCAAGAATCAAACTTGACCGTGCGGTTAAGGCTTCTCAAGTTGAAGAAAAATATGCAATTTTTAACTCTCTGAATAATCAGCAGACCGCCGATCAGTCAGCACTTCACCAGGCTGAAGCTGCATTACCTGAGCTTGAAAGCCTGGCAAACAAGCAAGCCGAAAGGCTTAAATCATCTCAAAAAATTACCTTGCAAGCCAAAGAAAAGCTGAAAACGGCCGCTCCATTGATTCAGAAAATCCGGCTGCTTGACCAAAATATTGCCGAGCAGGGTAGGGCGGTAAAAAAACTTGGCGATGATTATGCCGGAGAAGCGGCAAATATCGAAAAAGGCCGCCGGGAACTGGCAAAGAAACGGCAGGAAATAGTTGCAGCGGAAAAAAGGCTGGCGGCTGTAAGACTGCATTGCCAAAAAAACGCCCAGGATGAATGGCTGATTGGCGGACTGGCCGGCATTGAGGAGCAGCTAGGCAGTCTTGCCGCCAAACAACAGGAGATAATCGGGCAGAAGAGACGGCTCAAAAAATCCGAACAGGCATTGGCCGATGCCGATCGGCAGCTAGAGGCGGCGGTCAGGCAGTGTTTACTAAAAAAACAGGAACTGACGGCTACCAGTAAAAGGCTCCAGCAGGGCCGTGAGACCTTGAATGGGCTGCTGGGTGATAAATCACTTGGTGAATACCGCCATGAAAAGGAAGTTCTTATTCGTGAAATGTATAATAACCGGAAAGTAGTGGAACTGGCAGATTATCGGGAACATCTGGAAGAAGGGCAGCCTTGTCCGCTCTGCGGTGCAACCAGTCATCCACTGATTGAGGTTCCGGCCTTGGATGAAATCGAGCAGAAAATAGAGGTATTGACCAGGCTGATCGATAAGGCAGAAAGGCAGGAGCAGGCGGTTAAACAACTGGAGCAGGAAGAAAATATTGCCCGGGCCAGGCTAAATGACTGTGAGAAGCTGGAAATAAATGCCGCCAATGCCAAGAAAACCGCTGAACAAAACCAGGCTCAATTAGATGATAATCTTTTGGTACTGCGGGCAGGACTTGAACAGCTTGAGCTAGCTGTTTTGGAAAAACTAAAACCGCTTGGCATTGACAATATAGCGGAAGCAAAGGCAGAGTCACTGCTTAGTTCCCTGAAAGCCCGGCAGAAAAAATGGCAATCACAGGTAAAAGAGCAGGGCGAACTGGAAAAACAGCTTGCAGACCTTGAGCATGAGGCCAGGCATCTTGATACTGTTGCCGGGATGCAGGTTAAGATGCTGGGTGAAAAAAAGGAAAATCTGGAGCAACTGCAAAAAAACTTGTCCGCCAGCATGGATGAGCGGAAAAAATATTATGGCAGTAAAAATCCTGATGATGAAGAAGCCCGCCTGCAAAGGGCGGCGGCCGCTGCCGAGCAGGCTGAACAAGGGGCCGCAAAACTTCATGCCGAGCATCAGCAGGAACTGATCAGGGCAAGAAGTCATATCGAATCGCTAAAGCAGCATATCGAGCAGAGAATGCCTGCCTTAAAACAGATGGAAGATAACTTTAATACGGCTGTTGACCGGGCAGGATTTGCCGATCAGCAGGACTTTCTGCAGGCGAGGATGTCTGATGAAAAGAGAAAATTGTTATCCTTACGGGCAAAGGAGCTGGATGAGGCGGTTGCGGCAGTCAGGATTAAACAGCAGGACCGCCGGGAGCGGCTGGCCGCTGAAATAGACCGAAAACTAACCGATAAGACCTTTGAGGAGCTGGACTTGCAGTTAAGGGAAACTTCAGAGTCCCTGAAAAAATTGCAGCAGGCGATCGCCGGTCTGCAGCATAGGCTTAAGGAAAATAACGCCGCTAAAGAGCGGCTTCAGGATAAACAGGATGCCATCCATGCCCAGCATAAGGACTGCCTGCGCTGGGAAAAATTAAATCGGCTGATTGGTTCTGCTGACGGCAAAAAATATAGAAACTTTGCCCAGGGGCTAACCTTTGAACTGATGGTCAATCACGCTAACCAGCAACTGGCAAAGATGACTGACCGTTATCTGCTGATTAGGGATAAGGAGCAGCCGCTTGAACTCAATGTGGTTGATAACTATCAGGCCGGGGAGATCCGGTCAACCAGGAATTTGTCCGGCGGGGAAAGTTTTATTGTCAGTCTGACCCTGGCACTGGGGCTTTCCAAGATGGCTAGCCGAAAGGTAAGGGTAGATTCCCTGTTTCTGGATGAAGGTTTCGGCACCCTGGATGAGGATGCCATGGAGACGGCACTGGAAACATTATCCGGCCTGCAGCAGGACGGCAAGCTAATCGGCATCATCTCTCATGTGCCTGCCCTGCAGGAAAGAATCAGAACTCAAATCCATATCACGCAGGTTTCAGGGGGCCGCAGCCTGATTTCCGGCCCGGGCTGCAGCAAGACAGCATAAACCGGGCCGGATATGTTTTTACTCTATGATTAAAGCAGACCAATCTTTGCCAGAACCCTGACTGATGCAATTTTGGTGGCTATAATCAGGGCAACCCAGCTAATCAGCAACACTATTTCCATAACGATCTCCCTAGTAGGCTTTTTTGCCGATTATATCGGTAACCGACAGTTTTTTAGCATTCATCAGATACCAGACATAGGCAATATAGGCCAGTACCAGCGGGATGACCATGGCCACATAGGTCATGCAGGTCAAGGTAAAATGGCTGGACGACGCATTGTAGATGGTCAGGCTGGACTGCAAATCTGCCTTGGACGGATAAAAGGCAGTGCCATTGAAACCGGCCAGAAAAAACACCGCCAGCCCCACCAGCACCGTTCCCAGGCCGCCAAACCAGATGCCCTTGTCGCTTTTGGTAAAGCCGGTCAGATAAACCCCAAGGATTACTCCGGCAAGACCAGTCAGCAACAGTCCGGCAACAATCGGCATCGCCAGCAAATTAGCCAGATATTTGCGGGTTACCATGGAGACAACACCGTTTTCATCCACCCCGAAACCGCTCATAAGCAAGAGGCTGACCAGTATATAAAGCAAAAACGGCAAGGCACAAACCAGATTGGTTACACATGCCTTTCTCATTCGGCTTTCAAACTCCGCCATTCCCGCAAAATCAATGTTGTTGACCAGATACATGGCACCTAGAACCCTAGCATTGAACACCAGGAACAGGCCGAAGGAAAGGTTAAACAGGGAAAAGGCCGCCTCAAGTCCGCGCAAGGGGCTAGTCCAGGTTACCTGATTGTAGCCGTTTAGCACAAAATTTGAGCCGGTAAAAAAAGTGCCGACCGCCGCACCAATCAGCAGTATGCCCAGCGAACCATTGATAAACATGAACAGCTCATAAACCCCGGCGCCCAGTAAATTACCCGGTTTTTTCCGGTATTCGTAGCTTACTGCCTGAATAACGAAGGTAAATAAAATGATAATCCAGACCCAGTAGGCTCCGCCGAAACTGGTGGCATAAAACTTTGGAAAGGCTGCAAATAATGCCCCGCCAAACAAGACCAGAGTGGTAAAGGTCAGCTCCCATTTAGTACCCAGGGAATTTATAATCAGTGATTTTTCCGTCTCGTCCTTGCCGACCTGCCAAAGCAGGGTCTGCCCGCCTTGAACAAAGTTGAGAAACAGGAAAAGAGAGCCGACCACCGCCCCCAGAATCCACCATAACTGCTGCAGGATCGCCGTATCAAGATTGCCTATCATTTTACACGCCCTCCGGTCCTTTGTTGATTTGTACCCACATAATTCTAATCTCTGCGATAAGCAGGACGGTGAAAACCACCGCAAACATGATAAAGGTGGTCATCACACTGCCTGCACCTATATTGGTGGTTGCAACATGCACCGGCATCAGATCCTGAATTGCCCAGGGCTGGCGTCCCATCTCGGCAACAATCCAGCCGGCCTGTGAGGCCGTCATACCCAGCAGGAAAGAGGGCAGGCCAAGAATAGCAATAAGCCATCTTTGCTGTTCGATGGTTCCCTTATAGGTAAACCAGAAAAACAATGCAAAAATAATAAAAAACAGGCTGCCAAGGATGACCATGATATGAAATGCGTAGAAAACCAGGGCGACATGCGGTACGGAATCCTCGGGTTTTTCAAGGTAACCATAACCTAAGTAGGTTTGATTTACCCTGAATTTTTCAAGGGCGGCGGCAGCACCTGCCTGATCGTCTGCTTTCTTGGCTTCCTTGTAGGCGGCAAGTTCGCTGACCGCCTTGCGTCCCTTGGCGATCTTTTCCTTTACGCCTTCAACGCCGTATTTCTCATTACCATAAACCAGATCGTTGATACCCGGCACAAAGCTGCCGAACTCGCGGTTGGTCAAAAGCGACAGGACGCCGGGAAGCTCAATCTTGAAATGAAAGTCCTCCAGGTCATCACCGGCCCTTTTTTCCCCGTTTATAAGCCCAACTGCCACCAGGCCGGCATTTTCCTGCCCATCCCACAGGCCCTCAAAGGCGGCAAGTTTCATGGGCTGGGTATTGCCGACCACATAGGCCGATTCATCACCGTTCAAGCCGACATAAAGGGTGGAGAGAAAGCCGAAAACACAGGCCACCATAATTGAGCGTTTGGCCATTTCAATATGCCTTTTTTTCATCAGATAAAAGGAAGAAATGCTGATGACAAAAAGGGACGCAACCATGAAACTGGAGCTGGTTGTATGGGTAAATTTGGAGACGGCGGTGGGAGAAAGCAATACCTCCCAGAAGTTCTGCATTTCGAAACGGGCGGTATCGGGGTTAAACATCATGCCGGTCGGGGCCTGCATCCAGCCGTTAGCCACCAGAATCCACAGGGCGGAGAGATTCGAGCCGATGGCAACCATCCAGGTTGACAAAAGATGAAAATTTTTCGATACCCGCTCCCAGCCGAAAAACATCACGGCAAAAAAGGTCGCCTCAAGGAAAAAGGCCACAATGCCCTCAACCGCCAGCGGTGCACCAAAAATATCTCCTACCATCCAGGAATAATTAGACCAGTTGGTGCCGAATTCAAACTCCAGGATAATCCCGGTTGCCACCCCTATCGCAAAGTTGATGCCGAACAGGCCCATCCAGAATTTGGCCAGATTCTTCCACTCTTCCTTGCCGGTACGTACATAGATGGTTTCAAAAAAAGCACATAAAAACGAAAGTCCCAAGGTCAGCGGGACGAAAAGCCAATGATATAATGCGGTCAAGGCAAACTGCATCCTCGCCCAGTTTACCGCAGCCAAATCAACTTCATTCATGCCCTGTCTCCTCCTTTATTCTTCAGCGGTTTTGGTAATCTGCTCCAGCACATAATCGGCCCGCTGCTTATCGGTTGAAAAGTTTTTGGTCAAAAAATTCGGAAAGAAAAAAAGTTTTAATACCGCAAACATGACAAATAACTTGATAAAAATAATTTTCCAAAGCGTTCTGCCCAGGGTCATGGACTTGAAGCCATCCACATAGAAACGGAATATTTTCACCGGCCAGGATGTCATCTGCAAACTTTTTACCCCGATTTTTGCTGCCAAGTTAAAATTTTTTGAATCTGTAAACAATACTTACTTATTAGTCAACGATAATTGCTTGACGGATGTGTTTTTTAATCATGGTATTTGGCCCCGTCATTTTTAAGGTAAATATCATGCTGAGGATAGGGTATTTCTATGCCTAATTCATTAAAAGTTCTGTATATTTCCTTAATAAGCTGATGGGTCATCCGGCCCCGCACCCGCGGATCTTCAACCCAGCAGAGAAGCTGGAGATTGATGGCCGAATCGGCAAAGGCCCTGACCCTGACCCTTGGTTCCGGGTAGGACAGCACTTCAGGGTGATCAACGGCGGTCTTTTGCAAGACCTCTTCCACCTGATCAAGGTCGCTGCCGTAGGCGACACTTACATCAATCCTGATTCTAAAGGCAGGGAAGGGGGCCGACTGGTTGATGATTTTCGAGTTAGCCATAATGGAGTTGGGAATGGTAATCAATACATCATCACGGGTCTTGAGCTTGGTCGAGCGTATGCCGATTTCCACCACCTCGCCCCGCTCGCCGGAATCAAGGATGATATATTCTCCCACCTTGTAGGCCCGATCCATATAAATGGAAATACCGCCGAAAAAATTGGCCAGGGTATCCTTGGCCGCCAGGGCGATGGCAATGCCCACAATACCCGCCGAGGCAAAGATCGGGGTCAGTTCAATCCCCCATACCACCAAAATCCAGAGGATGCTGGTAAAGACCACCACAATTCTTGATACATTTTTGAACAGATAAAATAAATCCCGGTCGAATTTTTCCCTTCTCAGCAAAACACCGGCACTTTTTTCATTAAGTTTATTGATGGTTTTCAGCAGGGCCGCAGACCATATCAGGATACCGAAACTTCTGATCAGGGCAGGGGCCGTAAAATCATAGGGAACCTTCAGGGGCGGTTCGATCGACAGGGCATTTAGCATGCCCAGCAAAAATATGGTGATTGCCAAGGGGGTCTGCAAAAAATTGAGGAGAAAATCGTCAAAGGGCATCCTGGTTTTGGCCGCCGCCTTTTTAAGCCAACGGATGATCCAAAAATGCACCACCCAGGCCAACAGACCGTAAACACACAAAATAATCAGCCGCTCAACCAGGTTATTACTGTCGGCCTGAATCAGATTATGGTAATAAGCCATGAAATTCTGAATGGAAACAGCATCCATATTTACTCCTCCATCCGGCGGCTTTCTTCCACCAGCATCACCGGAATTCCTTCATGCACGGGATAAACAAGACGGCATTTTTCGCAAACAATTCCCCGCTTGTCTGCCTTGACATGCCCCTTGCATTGGGGGCAGGCAATTATTTTAATCAGCTTTTCGTCAATCATTTAATTCCTCCGCAGCAAATAGAATGTAGGAGATTGCACCGCATAGTGCTTGCCTGGCGTTTTACCCTTAATGCCCGTCAATAAGTTTCTGCTTCATGGCAATTAGCTTTTGATTATCTGGAGCAATGGCTAGTCCGGCGGTGATAAACTTTGCCGCCTTATTATTTTCTCCCTGCTGAACAGCCAGCTCTGCCCGCTGCTCAAGCTGCTGAACAAGCCGCTCCAAATTACCCAAAACCTCCTTATTTTCGGGGGCAACGCTTCTGGCCTGATTGATATAGACAAAGGCATTTTTATCAGCAGGTGAAATCAAGCGGCCTTCATCCAAGGCGCCTCCGCTTTTAATATTTAAGGTAAATAAAAGAAAATCCTTTTCTTTCTGGGTCATGGCAGCAAGGTCAAGTTTTTGCCATTTGGGCGGGGCCGCCTGCATAAAATAATCCGGCAGCTCCTTTTCCGGATGATTCCTGAAATAATATACCCCAACTGTTATCAAGGCAACGGCCGCCAGAGCCAGACCTGCTGACTGAACAATCCTGAATATATCATCCTTTTTTCGGAGCCGTTTTTTAGCCGCTCCCCGGATGTTTTCAATGCCGATCTGGGCATATTTTCTGGTTTCCTGTCTGCGTTTTTTGGGTAAATCCATTTTATCTCCCTTTAGTTGTTTTTTAAGTCCAGGCTGCTGTGTATGAGTATGCTGTTGTAAAATTTTGCTAATCACCTGCCGCTCCGCCTGATATTCAACGGCAAAAAGCTGCTGCATAAAACGGCTGATTGAGCTGTTATTGTTCTCTAGCTGATTACGGCAATTTTCAATATCTGCCGCCAGCTCCCGGCAGTTTTGATAACGTGCCTCCGGTCGGCAATCCACGGCTTTTGCCGCAAGGGCATAAATATCGTCCGGCAGATCGGGAATTATGCCTTTTAACGGTTGAAAATCAGCTCGGACAGCCTTTTGAATAATCTCGCTGGTACCGCCGTTATAAAAACGGATGCCGCTTAACATCTCATAAAACAATATGCCCATGGCAAATATATCCGAGCGGCAGTCAAGCTCTCCGCCCATTACCTGCTCTGGAGACATATAGGCAATGCCGGTCTCATCTTCAGACGGATTATCAATGATATTATCCCTGATAACTCCGAAATTAAGTATTTTGACCTCTCCCTCATAGGTAACCAGAATATTCTGCGGCGTCAGGCCGCCATGCAGCAGATTAAAGGAATTGCCGCTTATATCCTTGAGATTATGTGCATAATCCATGCCGCTGCAAATTTGTTCCAAAATCTGCAAGGCAATATCGGGGGCCAGGTATTGACCATTTTCTTTTAGCTTTATCCGAATCTGGTCAAGATTTTTACCCAAAAAATACTCGTTAGCAATGAAAAAGGTGCCATCAATTTTGCCGTAATCACAGACAGCAGCAATGTTTTTATGCTGCAGCAGGGAGGCCCGCCGGGCTTCATTGGTGAAATGAGCCAGCATGTCAGGATCCTTAACCAGATGAGGCAGAAATTTCCTGACCGCCAGTATCCTGACCTGCTCGCCGGTTAGTATGCCCAGATAAAGCTCATCGGTCATCCTCTCACTTAGCAGATCTAGCAGAAGATATTTATTTTTCGGCTTGGAACCCATCCTTATTCGCTCTGCGGGCCGTTTTTTACCCAGCCGCCGCCAAGCACCTTGTATAGATTAACTTTATTGATATAATTGCTTAATTTAATTACTAAATAGCTCTGTTTTGCCGCATATAGGGATCTTTGGGCGATAAGCAGGGTCAAAAAGCTGTCCACTCCTTCTTCGTAGCGGTTTTTGGCGTGATCGTAATATTGCTGATTGGCATCCAGGTTGGCCTTTTGGGAGGCAAGCTGCTCATCGTAGGTTTCAAGGGCGGCTAGTGCGTCTGAGACCTCACGAAAGGCATTTTGGATAGCATATTCATACTGCACAATGGAGGCCTCTTTTTGTAATTTCGCCACATCCAGTTCTGCCTTTAGCCGTCCGGCATTAAAGATGGGCAGAGTGATGGCCGGGCGAACCTGGTAGGTGCCGGAATCATCAAAAAGCTCCGATAATTCGCTGCTGATCAGCCCTATGCCGGCGGTTAGGCTGATGCTTGGGAAAAATGCCGCCCTGGCCGCTCCGATATTGGCATTGGCCGCCTTTAACTGATGTTCGGCGGCCTGAATATCCGGCCTTTGTAAAAGAATTTCCGACGACATGGCAGAGGGCAGCACCGCCAGAGGGGCAAGCTCAGTTAAACGTTTGCCGCCGCCGAGCAGATTTTCGGGCAGGGGGCTGCCGGTCAGCAGCTCCAGGCGGTTGATGTCCTGTGCCGCCTGCCTGCGGTACATGGGCAGATTGACCTTGACCGATTCAAGGGCGGTTCTGGCCTGGGCAAGATCCATCTGATCGGCCACGCCTGCCTCCACCCGCTGGCGGACCAGTTCGTATGATTCTTCCTCAATCTTTTTGGTTTCTTTCGAGATTCTAAGTAGTTCACGGTCGGCGATCAGGGTCAGATAGGCGGCGGCCACCTCTGAAACCAGACTGACCTGAACGCTTTTTAAGGATTCTTCCTTGGCCAGAGCGGTCTCCAGGGTCTGCTCTTTCAGGCTCCTGATGCGGCCAAAAAAATCAAGCTCCCAAGAGGCGGTGCCGACTTCCAGCGAATAAACCTCACTGGTTACATGGGATTCCCCGCCCAGGGTTCTTTGCTTCATAGCAAAGCCACTGGCCGAAATACCGGGGTATAGCACCGACTTCTGGATGCGGTATTTAGCGTGATACATCGCCAGTTCCAGTGCTGCCTGGCGAAGATTTTTATTGTTTTCCAGTGCCGTTTGAATAAGACTTTGCAAATCAGGGTCAATAAAGACCTCACGCCAGCCGATTTCTCCTGCATTTTTGGTGCTTAAATCAATTTTGTCCGCTGCGGGCCTTTTAATCCGGCTGTTTTCAAAGCTGCCTGCCACCGGCATTTTCGGCCTGGTATATTCAGGAATCATGGTACAGCCCGCCAGCATAAAAAGGGCTGCAACCGTTATTGCCAATAAATTTTTCATGGCTTACGCCTCCTTAATGGTTTTGGGATTAACCTGCTTGGTTTTGAACAGCCGCATGATAATCACAAAAAATAGCGGAATAAACAAAATTGCCAGCACGGTGGCCGAGAGCATGCCGCCGATAACGCCGGTTCCCACTGCATGTCTGGCATTGGCACCTGCTCCGGTGCTAACGGCCAGCGGTAAAACGCCCAGAATAAAGGCAAATGAGGTCATCAGGATCGGGCGGAGCCTTTGTTTGCAGGCATCGACTGCGGCGGTTGTCAGAGACTTACCTTTATCAAACTCCTTTTTGGCGAATTCCACAATCAGGATGGCGTTTTTGGCGGTCAAACCGATGGTGGTTAGCAGGCCAACCTGAAAATAGATGTCGTTTTCAAGACCGCGCAGAAAGGTGGCCGTCAATGCCCCCAAAACTCCCAGCGGAATAGCCAGAATAACCGAAAACGGAATTGACCAGCTTTCATAAAGGGCGGCCAGCGAGAGAAAAACCACCAGAATAGATAAGGCATAAAGGGCCGGAGCCTGATCGCCGGAGCGTTTTTCCTGAAAGGAACTGCCCGTCCATTCAAAACCAACGCCTCCGGGCAGTTTGGCAACGATTTCTTCTATGGCGCTCATGGCATCGCCGCTCGACAGGCCCGGAGCCGCCTGCCCCTGAATCTGCACGGCCGGACTGCCGTTATAGCGTTCAAGCCTTGGCGAGCCGTAGCCCCAATGTCCGCTGACAAAGGCAGAAAACGGCACCATCTCACCCTGATTGTTCCGCACATGCCATTTATAAATATCCTCCTGCTTCATCCGATATTTGGCATCGGCCTGAAGATAGACCTTTTTTATCCGCTCGTTATGCAGAAAATCGTTGACGTAACTGGAACCCCAGGCGGTGGACAGGGTGGAGTTAATATCATGCACGGAAATACCCAGAGCCATGGCCTTTTCATAATCAATATCAAGGATATACTGCGGCGTATCCTCCATGCCGTTTGGCCGCACGGCAGTCAGACGCGGGTCTTGAGCGGCCATGCCCAGCAGCATGTTTCTGGCCTCAATGAGCTTTTTATGACCAATCCCGCCCCGATCCTGCAAAAACAGGTCAAATCCGGTGGAATTGCCCAGCGAGATAATGGGCGGTAGGTTAAAGGCAAAAACCATCGCCTCCTTGATGGTGGAGAAAAAGCCGTAAGATCTACCGATTACCGCATCCACCGACAAATTGGGGGCAAGACGCTGATCCCAATCCTTTAGCTTGATAAAGGACAAGCCCATATTCTGCCCATTGCCGGCAAAGCTAAAGCCGGAAATGGTAAATATTGATTCAACCGCCTCTTTTTCCCCGTGCAGATAATAATTCTGGATTTTTTCCATAACCGCCTCGGTTCTCTCCAGCGAGGCTCCGGCAGGCAGCATGGTCATGGAAATCATCACCCCCTGATCCTCATTGGGCAGAAAAGAGGTCGGCAGACGCTTGAAAAGATAGAGCAGGGAGCCGAAAAGTATCAGGAAAATAATGCTGAAAATAAAGCTCCGCTTGAGGACCAAGGCCACGCTGCTGCCATAGGCATTGGTACCCTTGGTAAACATACGGTTAAACCAGCCGAAAAAGCCTTTTTTGGCAGCATGGCCGCCGGTTTTTTTAGGCTTTAGCATGGTGGCACAAAGGGCGGGGGTTAAAACAATTGCCACCACCACCGAAAGGGCCATGGCGGTAACAATGGTGATGGAGAACTGGCGGTAGATGGCCCCGGTTGCTCCGCCGAAAAAGGCCATGGGAACAAAGACCGCCGACAGCACCACGGCGATACCGACCAAGGCACTGGTAATCTGGGTCATGGATTTTTTGGTGGCCTCGTATGGCGAAAGGCCGTCCTTATCCATAATCCGCTCGACATTTTCCACCACCACAATGGCATCATCAACCAGCAGGCCGATAGCCAGCACCAGCCCGAACATGGTCAGGGTATTGATGGAAAATCCAAGGGCCGCCATCACTCCAAAGGTGCCGAGCAGCACCACCGGAATGGCAATGGTGGGGATAATGGTTGCTCGAAAATTTTGCAAAAACAGAAACATAACCAAAAACACCAGCACCACCGCCTCAATCAGGGTGTGGGCGACCTCCTCGATGGAAATCTTGATAAACTGGGTGGTGTCGTACGGGTAAACTATTTTAATTCCGGCCGGAAAAAACGGCTGTAATTCTGCAACCTTAGCCCTAACATTTTCTGCAGTTTCCAGGGCATTGGCACCGGTCGCCAGCATAATGCCGATGCCGGTCGCCTCCTTGCCGTTATAGTGGGTAATAACGCTGTAGTCCTCGCCGCCAATCTCCACCCGTGCCACATCTTTCAGCCGAACCTGCGAGCCGTTACTGCTTACCTTAAGCATGATATTTTCAAACTCTTCGGGGCTGGTCATCATGGTCTGGGCCATCATGGAAGCACTGTATTGAATGCCCAGCACCGATGGAGAACCGCCCAAATTACCCACACTTACCTGATTATTCTGCACCGATATAGCCCGTGAGACATCGGCCGGAGTAAGGCCGTGGCTGTTTAATTTATGCGGATCCAGCCAAATACGCATGGCATACTGACTGCCGAAAATGCGGATACTGCCCACCCCCTCGGTGCGGCTTAATGGGTCTTTCAGGGTGGAAACCATGAAGTCGGCCAGATCGTTTCTGTCCATGCTGCCGTCTGCTGAAACCACGCCCAGCACCATCAGCATAGTACTGCTGGCCTTGGCAACCTGAATGCCCAGCTTGTTCACCACCTGCGGAATCTGATTGCTGACCTGCTGCAGCTTGTTTTGCACCTGCACCTGGGCAATATCCGGGTCGGTACCGGCCTCAAAGGTCAGGGTAATGCTGGCGGCACCCGATGAGGAACTTTGGGAACTCATATAAAGCAGGTTATCGATACCATTCATATTTTGCTCGATAACCTGAGTTACCGAATCCTCAATAATCTTGGCCGAGGCACCGGGATAAGCAGCCGAAATGGTAACCTGCGGCGGAGCAATTTCAGGATATTGTGAAATAGGCAAGTTAATTAGCGATAAGCTGCCGATCAGCATGATGACGATGGCGATAACCCAGGCAAAAACGGGGCGGTCGATGAAAAATGCAGCCATTATTTTTCCCCTTTTTCGGCGGTTTTAACGGTACTGCCAGCCTTATCAGCTTGCGGCGGAGCGATACTGACCGGCACGCCCGGCCTTATCTTTTGCAGACCGGCGGTGATCACCTTGTCGCCCGGCTTGAGGCCATCCAGAATAAGGGTGCCGTTTGGCAGGTTTTGGCCGGTTTTCACCATCCGTACCTCAACCTTGGACTCGGCATTGACCAGCATCACCATCGGGTCGCCTTTAGGCGTGCGGGATAGGGCGGCAGTCGGGATAACGATGCCGTCCTGCATGCCGCTTGATAATTTTGCCCGAACAAACATGCCGGGCAATAGCTGACGTTTGGGGTTGTCGATGATGGCACGCAGGGTTACCGAGCCGGTGGACTGATCCACAGTAACATCGGAAAATTCAAGGACGCCTTTATGCTCATACTCGCTGCCGTCCTCCAGCAGAATGGTAACTTCTGGCTTGGCCGCTTCGCCGCCATTCTGATTATGCTGCGAAAATTCCTTTTGCAGCCTGAGAGCATCACCGCTGGATTGGGTAACATCAACATAAAGGGGATCAAGCTGCTGGATTTTGGCTAGAGCTACGCTTTGCTGGGCGGTTACCAAGGCACCTTCGGTAATCAGCGACCGGCCGATTACGCCGCTGATCGGGGCGGTAATTTTGGTATAATCAAGGTTAATTTTGGCACTGTTCAAAGCCGCTTTTGAGGCGGCAATATCGGCTACCGCCTGCTTCCAGACCGCATTCATTTCGATCTGGTCAATTTCGCTGACCGCCTTGGTCTTGACCAGGGTGCGGTAGCGGTCGGCCTTTAATTTGGCCGAATGCTCCATGGCCTCGGCTCTTGCCAGGGCGGCTTTGGCACTATCATATCTTGCCTGATAGGTGGCCGGATCAATCTGGTATAAAAGCTGCCCGGCGGTAACTTCGCTGCCTTCAACAAAGGCACGTTTTTGAATGATGCCGTTGACCTGCGGCCTGACTTCAGCCACCTTGTAGGCGGCGGTTCTGCCCGGCAGTTCCGTCTCCAGCTTGATCTTGGCAACGGCAGCCTCGACCACCTCCACCGGTACCGGCCCGGCGGGTGGCCTGGCGGCCTTGGGCTTTCCTTGCTTGCAGGCGGTGAGTGTTACCCCTAAAAGCAGGACGAGCAATATATAACCAATTATATTCTTTTTCATATTTTCACCTTGCATATTTGATTAAAGTTTAACCATATCAATTTTTTTCAAGATTAACCAATTTTTTCATACAAGCTGACGGCGGAATTCTGCCAGTTCCGCCGCCGCTTCATCCAGGTTTTCCGAGGATATTTCCCGAGTAAAAACATACCGTTTATACATATTCCCATATCGTTTATCGTAGTAATCGGTCAGTAAAATCTCTGCCAGTTCTTCCAGCCGGTTATGGCGGAGATGGCCGCACAGGGTTTCCACCTTGTCCTTGCCCAGCCATTTTTGCAGGGTGAGCAAGGTATTATGCATCTGGATTCTTACCTGCTTGCTGGTGATGGGATAATCTTCAACAATCCGTTTAACCCTGGTGGCAAGCGGGGCGGTAATCTTGATCATAACCCCGTTTTTCATGGCCTTAGCAAGAGATTGAGGAAGAAAAACCCGGCCAATTTTATTACTCTCTCCCTCAATAAAAAAAGGCGGCTGGTCAAGGCTGGCAAGATGTGTTACCAAAGCTGCCTCAAACTGTCTTTGATTGCGGGGCTGCATATTGATTCCGCCAAAAAGCGAACTGCGGTGCCTGGCCATGGCTTCAAGATCAATGGCATGATCCAGCCTTTCGATGATTCTGGTTTTACCGGTGCCGGTCAGACCGTGTAAAACAATTAGTTTGGCATCAAAATTTTCAATAAAATCAAGGGTATCACGGCGGTATTGATGATAGCCGCCCTCAAGCTGGCTGGCCCTGACGCCAAGGCCGGTCAAAAGATTGACTATCGACCTTGATCTCATCCCCCCCTTGGCACAGTAAATGGCTAGAGATTTATCCAGAAATGGCCGAAAATTTTCAATCAAATCGGGAAATTTACGCTCAGCAAATTCAAAGCCCTTATCAATTGCTTCCTGATGGCCGGCATGTTTATAAAGGGTACCGATGATGCTTTTTTCATAGCCGTCAAAGAGAGGGATGTTAATGGCTCCATCAATGGCTCCCCGCTCAAATTCCTCTGCCGATCTGACATCAATCAGGATGCTGCCGCTATTTTTGGCCTGCTCAAGGCTGACGGCATTGCCCTCGGTATTTTTTAGAATCTCTTTTGCTGAAAATGGCTGTTTGGCAGGCATGGCGGTTTAATTCCCTGGCTAAGGCTGGCTGCAGGTTTTTCCGGCCTTGGCCTCATGGCCGCCCCAGTGCAGTTTGTTTCTCAGCACCTGAAAATAATTACGGCTGGATGCGGCGATCAGCTGCAGGGGTTTTTCTGCCCTTTCCACCAGCAAGGTCTGGCCGCAGCTTATCTCCCAGGCCTTTTGGCCGTCTACGATCACCTGGGCCGATTGGTCTGCGCAGTTTGATGAAAATCCGGCGGAAATAATTTTATTCCCCGGCAATAAAATCGGCCTGCTGCTCAGCATAAAGGGGCAGATAGGCGTTACCAGAATGGAGTACAGGCCGGGATGAACCAGCGGCCCGCCCGCCGAAAGATTATAGGCACTGGAACCGGTAGCGGTGGAGAATATCAGCCCATCGGCCCGATAGTTAGTAATGCAGTCCCCATCGGCCATAGCCGACAGGTTTAGCAGTTTATCCAGGGTATTTTTATTGATTACCACCTCATTTAAGGCGTAGCGGTGCTGGGTTTGACGCTGACCATTTTTGTCTGCCATACAGGCTTTGAGCATCATCCGGTTTTCCACGGTGATACTGCCCGCCAGCATCTGCTCCAGGGCCGGAACGGTCTCGGCCTCGGCCAGTTCGGTCAGAAAGCCCAGGCTGCCCAGGTTTACGCCCACCACTGGAATCGAATGCCTTGCCGCCTGCTCGGCTATTTTCAGCAGGGTGCCGTCCCCGCCCAAGGTAACGATAATATCAAGCCCGGCTTCAACCTTATTTCTGATGGATGAAATTTGCCTGCCTTGCAGCCATTTTTCCAGATATGCAGCAAATTCAAGGGATTTTGGGTTTGCCTGATTGGTGATAATTCCGGCCCGGTTTAACTGAACCCTGATGGTTGAAATAAACGATTCTGACATAACCTGCCCCGTTAAGATTAAAGGCTCCCTAAAGTACAAAAAATGCTGCCGAACTTTAATCATCCGGCAGATAATGGCAAGCAGGTTTTTGTTTCGTAGGCGGATAGTTGCCACGCCGCTCATATAATATTCTTAGTCGTGCCGCAATCTTTTTTTTAACCTGATGCGTCCAAATCCCCAAAAAAAGGTTGCTTTCCCCCTGGTAAATAGTGTTAGTAGCCCGTACGGGGGACTTATGGCTAACTGTTGCCGCCTTATAGCCGGTAGAATCGGCTGATTTTTGACTGTAAACAGGGGAAAAGGGGAAAAAATGGCAAGAAAGAAACTAAAAGAGCTTGTGATCAATCGGGATTGGTGCAAGGGCTGCGGCATCTGCGTTGCCTTCTGCCCGAAGAAGGTTCTGGAGCTTGACCACAAGGAAAAATCCACCGCTGTCAGGCCGGATGACTGCATCGCCTGCGGACTGTGCGAGATCAGATGTCCCGATCTTGCAATTGAAGTGGTGCTGGAGAAGGGGGAATAATATGGGGAAAAATATCAAGTTTGTTCAGGGTAATGAAGCCTGTGTCGAGGGGGCGCTTTACGCCGGAGTAGATTTTTTTGCCGGTTATCCGATTACGCCTTCCACTGAAATTGCCGAGCATCTGGCCGTGAGACTGCCGCAAAAAGGGGGCAGATTTATTCAGATGGAGGATGAAATTGCCTCTATGTGTGCCATCATCGGGGCCTCGCTGACCGGCAAAAAGGCCATGACCGCCACCTCGGGGCCGGGTTTTTCATTGAAACAGGAGGCCATTGGTTATGCCTGTATGGCGGAAATCCCTTGTGTTATTGCCAATGTGCAAAGGGGCGGCCCGTCCACCGGCAATCCGACTCATGTTAGTCAGGGGGATGTAAATCAGGCCAGATGGGGAACCCACGGCGACCATAATATTATTGCCCTGACTGCTTCCAATCATCAGGATGTATTTGCCATCACGGTAGATGCCTTTAATATGGCCGAAACCTACCGCACGCCGGTTATCCTGCTGCTGGACGAGGTGATTGGCCATCTGCGGGAAAAGCTGGTGCTGCCCGAGGCAGGTGAAGTTGCCATCGTTGACCGGCTAAGAACTGCCGTACCCAAGGACGTTGATTATCGGCCCTATCTGCCCAGGGAGGACGGGCGGCTGCCCATGTCGGATTTCGGCGGCGAGCATCGTTACAATGTTACCGGCCTGTTCCATGATATGTGGGGCTTTCCTTCCAATAATCCCAAGGTGGTCAGCGAGCTGCTTCGTCATCTGCTGGACAAGATTGATAACAATGTGGAGGAGATCACCCGCTATAAGGAATATTTTATGGAGGATGCCGAATATGTGCTGGTTTCCTACGGTTCTTCGGCCAGATCATCTATCCATATGGCTACGGAACGCCGCAACCGGGGCGAGAAAATCGGGGTGCTGGAGCTGCAGTCCATCTGGCCCTTTCCGGCCCGTCTGGTGCGGGAAAAATGTGCCGGAGCCAGAGCGGTGATTGTGGTGGAGATGAATAGCGGTCAGGTGATGCAGCATGTTCGGGCGGCGGTGGAAAAGCCGGAGCTGGTCTTTTTGTCCAACCGGATTGACGGCCAGCTTATTACACCGTTCGACATCAAGAAACTGCTCAGGATTATTCAGGGAAGGGGGGTATAAGATGGCTTTGAAGGACTATTTACGGGAGAGATCTTTTCCCCATATGTGGTGTCCCGGCTGCGGTCATGGCACGGTATTGAACTCGCTGCTTCGGGCGGTGGAGGATCTGGGGCTGGACAAAAAGGAAATTGTGATGACTTCCGGCATTGGCTGCTCGGCAAGGATTTCCGGCTATGTGGATTTTCATTCCCTGCATAGCATCCACGGGCGGGCACTGGCCTTTGCCACCGGGGTAAAACTAAGCCAGCCCAATCTAAAACTGCTGGTGCCGATGGGCGACGGCGATGCCTTGGCGATTGGCGGCAATCACTTTATCCATGCGGCCAGAAGAAATATCGACATTACCGCTATTGTGATGAATAACCGGATCTACGGCATGACCGGCGGCCAGTTTTCGCCGCTTTCCGGCCGCGGCAAAAGGGCAACCACCGCTCCATATCTAACCATCGACAATGATTTTGATGTGGTGGAGCTAGCCAAGGCGGCCGGAGCAACCTTTGTCGCCAGATCAACCACTTATCATGCTAAAGAGGCCACCGACTTTCTAAAGAAGGCGATTATGCACAAGGGCTTTTCAGTGGTGGAAATTCTGTCGCAATGCCCGACTTATTATGGCCGTAAAAACAAGGAGGGCGATGCACCGCAAATGGTTGAAAATTATAATCAGATAACGGTAAGGGCCGGCTCCAAAAAGGCCGAGGAAAACCCGGATCTGATCCAGCGCGGCATCTTTGTCGATCGGGAGGCTCCCGAATACTGCGAAGAGTATGACAAGATTATTGAAACTGCAATGAAGGGGAGGAAATAGCCATGCGGACCAGAATGGTATTTTCAGGCTCCGGCGGTCAGGGCGTAATAACTGCGGCCATTGTGCTTGCCGAAGCGGCAGTTACCTATGAGGGGATGAATGCCACCCAGTCGCAGAGCTATGGGGCGGCGGCCCGGGGCGGTGCGACCAGAAGCGATATTATTATTTCGGATTTTGAAATCAATTTTCCCAAGGTGATTCAGCCCAATATCCTGATCTGCCTTACCCAAAATGCCTATAATAGTTATGCCTCGATTATCAGGCCGGGCGGGATGCTGATTACCGACAGCCGCTTTGTGGAAATTGCCCGCAAGGTGGATGCAAGGCAGATTGAGCTGCCGATTTATGAGCAGGTGATGGAGAAAATCGGTAAACCCATCGTGTTTAACGTGGCGGTTCTGGGTGCCTTGCTGGGCCTGGAGCCTTTGATTAAAAGAGAATCGGTCATGGAGGTGATTGCCCGGCGGGTGCCTGGGGATTTCCTGGAAATGAACCGTAACGCCTTTGAGCTGGGCGGTGAGATAGCTCAGGCAAAAATGTCCTGACCCGGGCAAGTGCCTCAAAATTATACGGCACCGGCAATTCTGCCGGTGCTTCTACTATGGGTCTTGTGTGTTTGGCTATAACATACATGAATAGCTTGTTTTGCATAGCGTTAATCCTGTTTATCACGTCAGATTAAATATGCTAATAAATAAAAAATTAGAATATTCGGCTTGTTATATAAAATTATAAGTAGGATAAATAATGACATTTTGGAATAAAGATGTTGAAAACAAATTTTTTACAGAAGCAATGAAAAATTTTGCTTCGCCGGAACAATTATTTTACAAACTGACAGATGGGTACTTTGCCTATGTTCCAAAAGGTAAGGATGCAGAAGGGCAAACCCTGCAAAGTAGAAACACATTGATTGGACAATATACGGAAAAATGGAGCAAAGATTTTTTGCAGCCAATAGCGAAGGAATTGGGGTTATATGCGGTTAATAGTGTTATTTGTCCTGAATTAGGCCTGTCAACACAAAGTGATGCAGATTTGGCATTTTGCACCACAAACGATACTCAGCAAAAACCAGAAAATATAAGGTTAATCTTTGAAATCAAAATGAGTATCGTGAACAATTATATATTTGAAGACAATAAGGTAAGTTTTGTCGGTAATTATAAGACACACAAGGGTAGTCCATCGATTCTTCGTTCTGACTCAATGCTCAAGGCAATTGGAAAATCCATTAACATCAGAGTTTCCGGAACAGAATCAACAAAAATTCCCATAGTCATTATTGGTAATACTCCAATCACAAAAAATTATTTTAACAAGGTAGATTTTCTAAAACAAGCTGGAATCATTCAAGGTTTTATCTCTTTATATCCACAGCCGACAGATGATTGTATCCAGAATACAACAGGAAAAGGATTTCAGACCTTTAATAAATTTGAAGACCTGTCTGATTATATTGTTGATGTCGTTAATTCTGATATGAATTTCTTTTCTTCCATGTTGCCTAAAAGGAAATTAGGAGAAATCATCACCATATCTGCAAAGGAAAAAGATGTTGTCTCAAAAGCAGAAAAATTTCTGAAATTAATACGAGAATAAGGATGTAATAAATGAAAAATATTAAAGGTACAGAATCAAGTTCTTTTGGCACCACTGGAAGAATAAATCACGATTCTTCCAGGTTCTATGATTCAAAATTATACAAAGAATTAAGAAACTTGAAAGATGTCAGTAAAGAAACCAATGTATTCCCTGATAATTTATTAAATACAATCATATTGGGTTCATCGGAAAATATGTCCATGATACCCGATAATTCATTGCATCTAATGATCACATCACCGCCGTATAATGTATCAAAAGAATATGATGAGGATTTGTCCTTGGCCGAATATCTGGAAATGCTGAAAAAAGTTTTTACCGAAACTTATCGCGTATTAGTAAATGGCGGTCGGGCTTGTATCAATGTTGCAAATCTTGGCAGAAAGCCATATATCCCATTGTCAGATTATATTTCTGAAATGATGATAGAAATTGGGTTTAATATGCGAGGTGAGATTATCTGGAACAAGGCTGCAAGTGCAAGTCCTTCAACAGCATGGGGGAGTTGGATGTCTGCGTCCAACCCAACTCTTAGAGATATTCATGAGTATATTTTGATATTCTCCAAGGGGGATTATAAGAGGCACAGAAATAAAAAAGAAATGGAGTTTAAGCAAAATACAATAGCAAAGGAAGATTTCATAGAATGGACAAAATCAATATGGACTTTTAAGGCAGAATCCGCAAAAAAAGTAGGGCATCCTGCTCCTTTTCCGATTGATTTGCCTTATCGGCTGATACAGTTATATTCATTCAAAACAGATATTATTTTGGATCCATTTATGGGAAGCGGCACGACATCTATTGCTGCATTAAACTCTAACAGAAACTATATAGGATTTGAAATCAACAAAGACTACATTGCATTAACAAATAAAAGAATTTTACCTTATAAAAATATGCTTCAGTTTGAATGAAAAACGTAAAACTAACAAAAATATTGACCATAAAATTTCTAAATGAAAAAACAACTTCTTGAAATAATTCTTATATTATTTTGCCTGCCTCATATTCTGTTTGCCGAAAATACTACGGACAAGAACAGTTTTTCCAGCCGGATTGCTGCCTTTTCAGAGCAGCTTACTGCCGTAAAATCGGAAATAAATATGGAGGCGGTTAATGTAGAGTTGTTTTTGACCGAGGCTCCGGTCAGCAAGGATAATATTGAGGAACAACTCGCCCGAATCAGCAAGGGAGATTTTAATAAGGAAAAGGCACTTGCCAAGGCCCAGAAATTTGCCGATAATATCCAGCAGAAGCAAAGCAGTCTTGCCGCCCAGCAATCCAAACTGGCCGGTTTGCAGGATGCTGTCGCTGCTCTAACGGATAATGCCCAAAAACTTGGTCAGCATCTTGATAATCCGGTCAACAAGGCCGAACTATCGCCGCAGGAGCAACAGCATCTTGCCCGGCTTATCAAACAGGCGGAGCAGTTATTTAACACCTACGAAGCCAGAAAAAAGGCCCTTGCGGATGATCAGCAGCAGCTTACTGAACATGCCGAGGTTATGACCATCTGGATTAGTGCCTTGGCCGGTCAATTTGCCAGCGAAGAAGCCAGGCAGGTTCACTCCCAAACCCATACTGCCAAACTTGCTAGGCAAAAACTGGCCTTTGAAAAGGAGGCCGCCGCCCTGCAGACCCGTCTGGATAAGGAAGTGGTCAGGTTAAGCAACGCCGAAATTGTCGCCATGCAAAAGCGTATTGACCATACCCGCACCCAGGCCTGGCTGGCCGAGGTCAATATCAAGCTGGCAGATATTATTGTTAACTGTGTATCTGCCGATGCCGTCAACAATGCTTCAGGAGCAGAAAAACTGGCAGAACAACTGCAAACCGCCAAAAACCATATTAGCGAATTAAAAAAATTGCAGGCTCAACTGAACGCACGTGCCGAAACCTTGAAGAAATACGATAAGCTAATGGGCGAAGACACCTCTTTGATGGCTGCCATTGACGAGACCAAAGATCTGGTTGCCTATCAGCTAGTCAAACAGGAAATGCTGCCCAAACGCATTAGCGATCTGCTGCTGATTAAAAACGAAGCCTCGTTATTTTCGCGTCAGCATTGGCGGCCGGAAGAAAATTTGCAAGGGGCAGGTAAGAAGGGCTGTGAGGCGATTATCCAAACCGTTTATCAACTAAAAATCAGTGTGCAGACGCTTTGGAAAGAAGCCGCCGCCCAGCCGGGCAGGGCGGTAATATCCGGGTTGATCAGCATTGTTTTGTTTATCATCGGCCTGAAACTGGCAAGAAAACTGGCACGGGCCAAGCTACATTCCAGTGCTTATGACCGCTGGGTGCTGCTGCCCCTGCAAAAAATCATTACCGCCCTAAGCATTATGCGGCATTATCTTGCCCTTGCGGTTTTTATCACCATGCTGCTGGCCGCACTCAAGGTGCCTGGCCCCAGCGATGGGATAATACAAGTGGTGATGTGGGGTCTTTTTGCCGCCCTGGCCGGTTTGGTGCTGCTGGTGCGTGAGGCAAGGGCAAGGAGCATGTCTTGGCCGCTTGCGGTGCAGGGTTATGTCTGGTTTGCGGCCCTTACCGCTGCCGCCATGTTTTACCGATTATTTTGCTTGAGTCTGGTTGATAGTAAAATCATCCTGCTCAGTGAAAAAATCGTCATGGTGGCCCTGATTGGATTTGCCGTAACCAGCTACCGGATCATCCGTTATTATGTTCGGAAAGATAATTTGGCCGACAATCTGACCGGCAGATTCCAGCACCTGTTGACCAGACTGCCCCTAATCGGTGCGCTGATTGGTCTGACCGGCCTGACTGGTTATCAGCAGCTAGCCTGGCTAGTTCTTAACTATCTGGTTATTTTCAATGTTTTCGGAGTGATGCTGGTTCTTGGTCTGGCGGTTATTGATTACGGGCGGAAATATGCCAAGCTATACAGCATTAAACATTTTTCACATGGCGTATTCATCGCCCAGGACATGGTATCACCTTTAGCGGTAATGCTTAAATTTACCTGGGCCTATGTTACGATATTGTGGCTGTCGATGATGACCGGCCTCAACAGCAGCAGCTATCTGATTACTCAAGTTCTTGCGGCCGCTGATTACCCATTGATCACCATTGACCAGGCGGCCATCAGCAGCAAGACCCTGTTTTTGTCGATAACGGCCCTTTACCTGCTGTTTCGGGCCGCCCTATGGCTGAAACGGTTCACCTATCAATGGCTGTTTGCCCGTATTGCCGATCTCGGCGTCCGCAATTCATTATCCATTTTTGCCCAATATCTGTCTATTTTATTTGGGGTATTGGTGGTGCTGAAATTTATGCATATTGATCTCACCTCACTGGCGGTCTTTGCCGGTGCCTTGGGTGTGGGAGTCGGTATCGGTCTGCAGGATATTGCCAAAAATTTTATTTCCGGAATTATCTTGCTGATTGAACGCCCTTTACGCACCGGAGACTGGGTTATTCTGGACGGCAGTGAAGGTTATGTAAGTTCCATCGGCCTGCGGGCAATTACCATGGAAACCTTTGATAGGCATGAAGTTATTGTGCCGAACAGTAATGTCATCAGCGGCAGTTTTACCAATTATACCTATTCCAGCGATATAAACCGAACATTACTATTTGTCGGTACAAGTTATAGCTGCCCGCCTAAAACGGTAATAGAGCTACTGACAGAATTGTTGGCCGATATTGATGAAGTTCTGGCCGAACCAGGACCCAGAATAACTTTATGGGAATATGCAGATTCCAGTATAAATTACCGCATTCAATATTATATCAATGTTAATAAAAACAATAGAAATGTAGTAAAAACTAAAGTATTATCAGCAATTTGGTATGCCTTTGAGGAAAACGGTATTGAAATGCCATTTCCTCAGCGTGATATTAATTTCAGAAAT
>PDQP01000069.1 GCA_002747805.1 Deltaproteobacteria bacterium | reverse complement strand
TTTCTCCGGCCCCCATTTTCTCGCAGGCAGCAGCAAGCTGAACCACATCAATATCCCGCCCTTCCCTACCGCCCTTGACGGTACATTGATACCAGCAATATCTTTCACCATCTGGCCCTGGATAATTAGTTTCAATAACTGCATGTCCGGTGTCATCCGGGGACTGCACATATACCCTTCTGGGATCAACCGAAATAACCACCGCCTGATTACCGTAGGCCCTTGAAATCTGCTCAATGGCACTACCGCCGCTTAATCTGCCGCCGGAAGCCAGATATTCCTGAGCCGCCGCTACTGCCTCACTGCCGATGGAGACCTTATCGGCTCCCGATCTGAAATATACCGACGCAACTTCCAGGGCGGAGTAAAACCTGCCCGCAGCATCGGTAAAGGCCCGAATGCCGCCGCCCACAGTCAGGGGAACAAAGACCTTTTCTGAAGTCCGCCTTAAAACTTCCAGCATGGGCTGATCCTGGATGGGAAAATCACGGAAACCGGTGATATTAAGAAAGGTGATCTCATCTGCCCCTTCCTCATAGTAACGCCGGGCAATTGCCACTGGTTTGCCGTAATTACGCACCTCGCCCTGCTCCCGCACCTCATACTGATCGCCCTTGGTGACCACCAAATCTCCAGCATCATTGGTGCGGACATCAAGGCAGGCAATCACCCTTTTGGCAATTTGGGTTTTGATATTTTTTGTTGAAATTTCAAGCTGTTCATCCTTACTTGCGGCCAGAAAATTATGCAGCAGGGCCAAACCTGCCTGACCGCTTTTTTCGGGATGAAACTGAAAGGCGGTCAGATTGCCCCTGCTCACCCCCGAAATAAATTCACCGCCGTAATCGGTGCCGGTTAGGAGCCAGTCTTTATTTTCCCTGGTTATTTCTGCATAATATGAATGAACAAAATATAATCTTTGTCCGCTATAACCATTTAATACCGGATGTTTTTTATAGACTTTAAGGCCGTTCCAGCCCATCTGCGGCACCGCAAAATTGCCGCAAAATTTTTTGATGGTACCGGGTATAACCGCTAGTCCGGCTATACCGGGGCTTTCCTCACTGGCAGCAAAAAGGGTTTGCAGGGCCACACAAATCCCCAGAATAGGCCGATCTTCGCTGATCCGGCGGAACAGCGGTTCAATATATCCCCTATCATGCAAGGCTGACATGACCTGACCAAAATTACCAACTCCGGGAAAAATCAGCCGCTCTGCCGAAACAATTTCTTCAGGAGACTGAACCATCCTGACTTCAAAACCCAAATGCCTGACCGCATTTACCACGCTTCTGATATTTCCGGCACCATAGTCCAGCAGTGTGATCATTTTTTCTCCGTTTAAGCTAGAACTCAAAGCCTTTTTGAGCCTTAACCCCTTGTTGATATGGATGTTTTATCTCTTTCATCTCCGTAACCAGATCGGCAGCCTCAATCAGGCCGCAGCTTGCATCCCGGCCGGTTATCACAATGTGCATCCCCTTATGCCTTGCCTTAAGGCAGGCAAGGATTTCCTGCTCGGCCACCATTTTATAATTGATCAGATAAGTTAGTTCATCCAGAATAACAAGGCGGTAACGGGCAGATAGAATCTTTTCTCTGGCAAATTCCCATGCCTCTTGGGCAAGCCTGATATCTTTTTCAATATTGTCTGATTGCCAGGTGAGTCCCCGGCCCAGGGTGTGAATCTCGGCACTGGCAAAAAGCCGCAGACTGCGATGCTCGCCGCAATCATCCTTACCCTTGATAAACTGAATCATGCAAACCTGATGACCATATCCGGCAGCCCGCATCAACAGGCCCAAAGAGGCGGTAGTTTTCCCCTTGCCGTTGCCGGTAAAAACTGCAATCAGCCCCTTGCCGGAGTTAGTTTCTGCTGCCATGCTGGAATTCCTGATCGTAGAGTTTTGACATTACTTCAATTTTTTCATCAGAGAAAACCCGGCCAACGCAAACCATTGCGGTTTTGGTGATATTGGCCTTGCGAACTTGTCCGGCAATGGAAGCCAAAGTTCCCCTGATGATTTTTTCATCGGACCAGGTGGCCTTATAAACCACGGCTGCCGGAGTATCCTGTTCATAGCCGCCTTTTTGCAGGTCTTCGGCAAGTTTATCCAGCATGGATACGGATAAAAAAATCATCATGGTCGCCCGATGAGCGGCAAGGCTTTTAATGCTTTCCCGTTCCGGCACCGGCGTCCGCCCTTCCATTCTGGTAATAATTACGGTCTGGCTTACCTCGGGCAGGGTCAATTCCTTACCAAGACTGGCGGCCGCCCCAAAGGCAGAACTGACGCCGGGAACTATTTGACAGGCGATATTATTTTCTTCAAGAGCCTGCATCTGCTCGCGTATTGCTCCGAAAACAGATGGATCTCCGGTATGCAGCCGCACTATTTTTTTGCCTTCTGCCGATGATTTAATGATTAAATCTATAATCTGCTTTAAGTGCAGGCCGGCAGAATCATATTTTTCCGCCTGACAGCCCGCCAATAATTTGGTGTTGATCAGGCTGCCGGTATAAATAATTACATCGGCTTCGGCCAGCAAACGCTGCCCCTTAACCGTGATCAGCTCGACATCGCCAGGCCCGGCACCAACAAAAAATACAGGATGTTTCGGCATTGTTTATGCCCCCTTTTTACCGGTTATGATGGTTATCGGGTTCAGCCTGTTTTCCCGATTTTCTGGAAAGGTAAATCTCGAAACCCTTATTTCACTGTATTCAGGCGAAAAATTATTTTTATCCAGCATATTTAAGGCGGTCATTTTACTTGTTTCAAGCAGGCAGTTGACCACCACAATCCCGCCCTTTTTAATCCGGCGGCATACTGTATCTATAATTTCGGCCAGCCTGCCGCCGCTGCCGCCGATAAAAACCCGATCAGGCTCCGGCAACGAGGCCAGCACTTCGGGGGCTTCGCCCTTGATTAAAAACATATTCCGCAGGCCGTTGGCCCTAATATTGGCGGCGATATTTTCCTGCTCAGATGCCTTTTTTTCCGTGCAGTAAAAGCTGGCGCCCGGGGCTATCCTGGCCGCCTCAATGCTCACTGAACCGGAGCCGCCGCCCACATCCCAAACCACATTATTTTCAGCAATTTTAAGCCGATGAATGGCCGCCGCCCGTATTTCATCCTTGGTGATCAGGCCGCGGCTATGCCTGATTTCGGTTTCATTCAGGCCGAAAATTATCCTGTTTTCAGCTAGCTGCTCCTGACTTAAAATAAGCAGATTAGGACTGGCAAATTCAGGGGCGGCCAAAACATCCTGCAGCTTGCCCTGAAATAATTTTTCTTCCTTGCGGCCAAGGTTCTGACCAATATAAAAGACTGTGTTTTCATAATTATTTTCCAAATTATTCAAATAATCAGCAACCGCATGGGGCGTATTTTTATGATCGGTGAAAACACATATTTTTTGATTTTTTTGCATGGCCTCTGCAAGGCCAATCAGCTCCCGGCCATGAAAACTAAGCCAGGAAATATCGTGCCAAGCCAGCCCAAAACGGGCACAAAGCAGCTGCATAAACGAGACCGCCGGAGCCACCCTAACCCTCGCCATGCCGTATTTTTGTATAATTTTCTCGGCAATACCAAAAAATAACGGGTCGCCGCTGGCAAGCACCGCAACATCTTGTTCAGAAAAACTGCCAAGCTCCGCCACCGCCCGCTCAACCGGAATGATGCTGCGGATTTCCTTATCGGCCAGCAGGTCTTCCGAATCATCAGTGAGCCTTTTTTTCAAGGCCGGGGAACAAAAGACCACTGAAGATAAGGCAAGATATTTTTTTGCCCTATCCCCATAAAAATTATCCGAAAAACCGATTATATAGATCATTTGCCTAACTTGCCAGAGAGGTGCCGGGCCAATAACAAAAACCAGCAGGCGTCTCTTCCCGGCCGGCACAAACCACCCGGTTTCTTCCCTCGCTTTTTGCCGTGTAAAGGGCCTTGTCGGCCATGCTAATCAGCCTGACGGCATCAAGCCCTGCCTTATTCCTGACGGGCAGGACGGATGCACAACCAAAACTTGCGGTGATGGAAATTTCCTTGCCGGTATCAGTTTGAAACCGGGCTGCGGCAATCGCCGAGCGGAGTTTTTCTGCCAGCTTCTGCGTTCCGGCAAGAGTTGTTTCCGGGGTCAAAATAATAAATTCTTCGCCGCCGAAACGGGCGGCAATATCTGAAACACGGGTATTTTGTTTTAATAGCGAGGCTATGCCCTGAAGCAGCATATCTCCGGTAAGATGGCCGTAATTATCATTGACATTTTTGAAATAATCAATGTCCAGGATGATAATGGAGACCATATTTTCAAACCGGAAAGCACGCAGCAGCTCTTCATTCAGGCGGCTTAAAAAATACCTTCGGTTATACAGGCCGGTAAGCTCGTCTGTAATAGCCAGCCTTTCAATTTCAAGCTGACTTCTCTGCAGTTTATTTTTAAGAGTGCTGGTCAGCTTGAAAAAAAGCCCCAAAAACAAACCGGCACCAATAAAACCCAGCAAGGCCCACCTGATATTTCTTTTAATAAACTGGTTTTCCACCGCCGACACATCAAAACTTACGCTGATGCCGCCCCTGATATCACCCTCACGATACCCCTGCCCGGCATGGCAGGCAAGGCAGCTTTTTTCAACCATAAGCGGCGCCATAAACCGGAATGTTTTCCTGCCGTTATGGCGTTCAATCAGGGCCGCCCGGCTTGCTCCCTGCTCAAATGATTTCAGCATGTTGATTTCAAAGGGTAAAGGCTTATTTTGGGGATTGATGGGACTTAGGCTGGTGATATGAAAGATGCAGCCAAGATCATGCTCGGCCATTTCGGACATTTCCCTGGTCATCAGGGCCGGATTTTTCTTGGTATAAAGCTGTCCATCCCTGGTTTCAATATCCGGCTTCTCCAGATAGGGGCTGGATTCCATCCCATCTGATTTTTTGACAAATACTCCGCCGTGAATGGCATTCCAGCGGCGGGTCAGAACAATACTGTCAAAATATGATTCGGCCTTGGCCTCAAGCTCCAGCCGGACAAATTCTTCGTTCTTGCTAAAAGTAAAAGCAAAAACCCCGGCCGTAAACGCTGCAACGAGAAAGCCGAGTGCCAGCGAATACCTTTGCCAGATTTTTCCGTAAGGCATCTTGGTCCGCATAATGCTTTGACCTGTTATCATTTATAACTCCAACCCCTTTTTGTTATCCCGTTGCCACCATAGCCACAATACCGCCCGTTGTCGAGGATAAAATCGGGAGATAACCGAAAGTGCTGATGTTTTTACAAGTCTATCAAAGAAGGATTTTTTCTGCTATTTGACATGGTGCCGTTAAAGTCAGCCGCTAACCACCTCTTTTAACAGTTTGCGGCCTATCTTTTCTTTGATTTTCCGGTTGAAAAGGCACCAATTTGGCTAGTCTCTTTTCAGTTGTTTTTGCACGATAAGTTTGATACCCTTGCGGTGTATAAAGTCTCCATTTTGGATTGATTTTTTTCATTCGGATGACTTATTCATTATAGAGGATTTTTATCTTTTAAGAGAGAAACCGCATAGATCAAAATAGGGGGGAATTATGAAACCGAGAAAAATAAGGGAAAACATTTACCGGATGGGTTCCGTAGATTGGGACAGTCGGCTTTTTGACGCACTTATTCCGCTGCCGGACGGCACCAGTTATAACGCCTACTATATCAGGGGCAGTGAACGCAGTGTGCTTATCGATACCGTTGATCCGCCCATGGAACAGGAGCTGATGGGGCAGTTAGAGGGAATCGACAGGCTTGATTATATTATCTCGCTCCATTCCGAGCAGGATCACGCCGGAACCATCCCCGAGGTATTGCAAAAATTTCCCGAAGCAAAGGTTATTACCTCTCCCAAAGGGAAAAATCTGCTGATGCTGCATCTGGATATTTCCGAAGACGTATTTCAATGCGTGGCCGATGGCGAAGAACTCTCCCTTGGCGACAAAACGCTCAAATTTATTTATACGCCCTGGGTACATTGGCCCGAAACCATGGTAGCCTATCTCAAGGAAGACAAGATATTGTTCAGCTGTGATTTTCTGGGTTCTCATTATGCCTCTTCCGAACTTTACGTAAGCGACCCCGGAGTGGTTTATGAAGCGGCAAAACGCTATTTTGCGGAAATCATGATGCCCTTCCGCCCCCTTGTGAAACGCAATCTGGACAAACTAAAAGAATACGATATCGAAATGATTGCCCCAAGCCACGGTCAGATTTATCCCGACCCTTCCTTTATTCTGGATGCGTATGAGGTCTGGGTCAAAGGGGAGCCCCGCAACACCGTGGTTATTCCCTATGTGTCCATGCACGGAAGCACGGGAAAAATGGTGGAATATCTGGTATCTGCGCTGGTGGCAAGGGATATACGGGTAGAGCAGTTTAATCTTGCGGTAACCGATATTGGCAAGCTGGCCTGTTCTCTGGTCGATGCGGCCACGGTGGTGGTCGGTTCTCCGACTGTTCTGACCGGCCCGCATCCCTATGCTGCCTATGCCGCCTTTTTGGCCAATGCCCTTAAACCGAACACCAAATTTATTTCCATCGTCGGCTCCTTTGGCTGGGGCGGAAAAACCGTAGAAACGCTGGCCGGAATGCTGCCGAATCTAAAAGCGGAAATTATCCCTCCCGTACTGTGCAAAGGCACCCCCAGAGAGGCCGCATACCGGGAACTGGATACAATGGCCGACACGATTGCCGCCAAACATAAGGAATGCGGTTACAGCTAAAGAAAGGTGTTGAAAAGCACAGCGTATATCGTTAGGAATACCGTTGTTTTGCCTCAAACCGCTCTGTACATATTTTAATCGTAATTATAGGGAGTTACCACGATCTTTTAAGCACCTTTTTCTTTACCCGTACCAATGTCATTTGTTTTTTTACAGGTGATAAATTTATTCAAAAAAATATTGTCCCGATGATAAATGAGCTTCATTTTTTTTTGCAGATCAGGGCATATCAACCTGTCATGGAAAATCCACTTAGCAAAAAACTATTTCCCATCAGTGAGCTTCAGGAAATACGCGGGGTTAAACTGCCAGTCGGGCTGGAATTTCTGCAGCTAGTTGTAACCGGCCCACCTGGAGCCGGCAAGACCTATTATATCAATCAAATCGGGGGCTGGCCCAATGAGGGCTATATCGACCTGACCCGTAAGGGCTGGTGGAAGGATCAATCGCTTACCTACCGGCCCCGCGAAATCAACCTTGGCCTGCCGTTCAAGGGACATAAGGAAGCCCTGACCGTATTTGACAAGGAATGGATTGAGGCTTCACCGCCGCTGCAGCTTGAGCCTAATCGAATCAAGATCCTGCCGGAAAAGGATTTTCTCTTTTCCACCAACTGGCGGAACAGATATATCTTTGAATTTCTGATTCCACCCCCCGAAATAATTTATGAGCGGAGAAAAAAAAGACATAAAGAAGGCTATTTTCCAGTGGATGCCAACCTCTCGCTTAGCATGGTCAGGCGGCAGGTTGCCGATTACCGTCAGATTGCCTTATACCTGCATCGTGCCGGTATCTCTGTATATATCAGGGAAAAACTTGAAGGCCCGCCCATGCGTATTGCCGAAACCGGAGAGGTGCAGCTTCCCCACTGGACCATCCCCAGGCAAAACCGCAGGCCGAGTCTGCGTTCCTGGGCCGGCTGGAAATGGCTGCTGCTGAAAAAGGATCCCAACCACTGGCTCACCCTCTCCACCGATCTGACTGATATAAAAAAGGAATCCAGAATATCCCATGACGGCAAGGGCTTTGTGCTGATTATGGGCAAGCAGCTTTTAAGGTTTAATCCCGAAATTCCTCTGGGAGCAAGCAAAAGATATTTACGTCATAATAGAAACTGGCTGATTACGGCGGCGGATGCCTACAGTTCGGATAAAATATCAGGTTTTGCTCGGCTAAAAGCAGGTGAAACCGTGATGATTGGTGCATCAAATATCGAATATAATAATATATTCTCCTTCCATGAATCGGTTCGGGAAAGACATCTGAATATTACCAACCTGAGAGGAGATCTGATCATCACTCCCCTGAGCCGTGACAATCCTATTCAGGTGGTAAGAGATGAAGAAATTGACTATCGGGAACAACTGGAAAACAGGCGTTATAATTCGCTGATGACCATTAGAAGGCTTTTGGGTTATCCAGGCCGGATGATGGCCGAAAAACAAGCCCTATCCCTGCTGGAAAAGACGGTTAAGGTACTGGAAAATGAGGTTTACCGGCAGCTGGATAACTCAGGGATGCCCGGCGGCCTGCTGGAGCTGCCGGATCAGCCGGTTCCGGTCATCATCGGTGATCTGCACGGGCAAATCAATAATCTGCTCAAGATACTAAGCGAGGAAAATCTGATTGAAATGATCGAAAACG
>PDQP01000068.1 GCA_002747805.1 Deltaproteobacteria bacterium | reverse complement strand
GATTTTCATTTTTCTTGTTATATTTAATTTGTTTTTACAATATGATAAGATAAATTATTACAATTTACTTTAGGTTCTCTGAATATTGTGTTTTTGAACGGTTTAACGCTTTTATTATTTTTGTTTCCAGAAGGACCTCGGTCTGTTATCTTGCCCCAAGATTGAGTTCAATGTTAAAAAAAGGAGAATAATTTTGTTTTTTATTTACAATTTGCAAAGATTTGAGTTTTTCATTTTGGTTGCATTAGTATTGGCGGCAGGAGGGATATTTTATTATTTTTCGGTTAAATCCAGAAAAACCTATGAATGTCCAGAGTGCGGAGAGAAACTTGCAGTTGAGCATATGGAATCTGCCCGCTGCGGCATGTGCGGCTCAGAGTTAAACCATATAAAATAAGGGATAAGCTATGAATAGAGAAGAACTATTGTCAGGCACAAGGCCGGAGATAGCAGGGGGCAGGGGCAAGATTATCATTACCAGTGCCGATGGTTTTGACGGCTATGAAATCATGGAATATAAGGGAATGGTCTGGGGAATATCTGTTCGGGCCAAGGATATGGGGCAGGATTGTGCGATGAGCTGCAAGCAGTTTACCGGCGGCGAGCTTACTTCCTATGCCCAGCTTGGGGATGAGGCCCGCCAGAGAGCCATTGATAAAATGCTGCAAATGGCCGGCAGACAAAAGGCTAACGGGGTGATTAACGTGGCGTTTGAAATATCCGGTACGGCGGCAGGTGCGGCTGAAGTGGTGGTTTATGGCACAGCCGTTGTCATTAAACCAATCGTCAATTATGTTCCGGCAGGTGCCGTTGGTAATATTTTGGCGGATATTCACGATAATTTTGTTGAAAATCAAATAGTTGTGAAAAAGAAATAGCATGAATAAGGTGAGAGAAGCAGCACTTAAATTATTGTGGCTTAAATATGCCTATACCTTTATTTGGGCCCATAAGCCTTTATGTAACAGGTATAGGACCGAGGTTATAAAATTTCATCATATCTATTTTTGCCGTAGCTGCTTTTTCCTTTATGCCGGATTCATTTTTGCTATTATCTGTTATGCGGTTTTTTTTGATTTCGTTTCAGTTTTTTGTGTGTATATTCTTTTTATACTTTCTTCTCTGATTATACCGCTGTCGCTTCCCTCAATATATAAAAAGTTCCCCAGAATAATTCGTGATATTTTGCGTTTTCTACTCGGCATCAGTTTAATATTGTCGGGGATTACTGTAATTCATGGTCATATAATGGTTTTTTTGGCAGCAGTGATCATATTTTTAGCGGTTAAAAAGATTTACTCTCAGCAACGAGCAAGACGAAAACTGGAAATATGTTTTTCCTGCCCTGAATATTCCGAAGAAAAGGTATGTTCAGGGTATAGTAAACAATTGGTAATGATCAGGAAATATGAGGACGAGGCTACCGATTATTTATTGGCTTCCAATTATGTTCCTGATTGTCTTAATAGATAGTCTTATTAGTTACAAGGTCAGTCTATTATCAAATGCATGATTTTAGAGGGGACAACGTATTGTTTTTTGTAGTTTTTTTAAGTAATCAAATAAAATGTTACTCTATAGGAAAAATGCAAACACAATTTCATTTGGATGAGATGAGCATTTCGGAGAAATTAACTGTTATTAACGAAATATGGGCCTGTAAAACAAGAGTTACAGTCAAAATTCAAATGAAAATTAAAATTCTTGACGAAGCTAAGCAGGATTTGGAAGAAGCTATATTTATGCTGTATTAGATTGCAGAAAAGAACCAAATAAAAACGCAAATCCTGGAGAAGCCAATGAATAACAAGGATATGCTGGGCAGAACCGGCCTTACTTCTGTGGATGATGCCAGAGGTGTCCTGCTGGAAAACCTTAAGGGAATCAAATGTACAGCCGAAAAGGTTGCTCTTGCTGACGCCTTGGGGCGGATCACCGCCTCGCCGGTTATCTCCCCCGAGGCCCTTCCGGTTTGGCCCAGGTCAACCATGGATGGTTTTGCGGTCAAATCTGCCGATACCTTTGGCGCCAGTCAGTCGATGCCGGCCTATCTCAATATTGTCGGTGAGGTATTGATGGGACGGCAGCCGGATATGATGCTTAATAACGGCAATTGCATAAAAATCCCCACTGGCGGCCTGCTGCCCCAGGGGGCCGATGCCGTGGTGATGCATGAAGATACGGTTCCGGTTGATGAAACCATGATTGAGGTGGTTAAGTCCGTTTCTCAGGGGACGGCGGTTATGCAAATTGGCGAAGATGTGCAGGAAGGACGACAGATTCTTGCTGCCGGCACCAAAATAAACCCATATCATCTGGGGATGCTGGCCGGGCTTGGCATAACTGAGGTTACGGTTTATAAAAGGCCGAAGATTGCAATTATCTCCACCGGAGATGAGATAGTTCCATGCGGTATGCCGCTAAAACCCGGACAAATAAGGGATATCAATGCCGTATCGCTGGCCGGACTTATCCGGCAGGCTGGCGGCTTGGCAGTTCAGCTTGGCATTGTCCCCGATCAGGGAGAGCAGTTTTTTACGGCCATGGAACAGGCGGTTCGGGAAAACGATATGGTCTTGTTTTCCGGCGGCAGCTCGGTCGGGGTGCGGGATCTTGGCGAGCAGACTATCGCCAGACTGGGCAATCCGGGCATTTTGGTACACGGTGTTTCCCTGAAACCCGGTAAACCGGTTATTATCGGCCTTGCTGGCAAGACGCCGGTTTTCGGCCTGCCGGGCCATCCGGTCTCTGCTCTGGTCTGCTATGAACTTTTTGTCCTGCCAGCTATCTGCGCAATTTCCGGTCTGGAGCAGCAGGAATATAAAACTGCGGTTTATGCAAGGCTCAGCCGTAATATCAATTCGGCGGCCGGCAGAAGGGATGTGGTTCGGGTCAGGCTTGAAAAATCGGCAGAAGGCTTAACGGCTGTGCCGATTATCAGCAAATCCGGCTCCATTTCCTCGCTGGCCGAGGCAGACGGTTATTTTATTATTGATGAGGACAGCCAGGGAATTTATCAGGACACCAACGTTGAGGTAATAGTATTCAAATGAAAAAGCAAAATATATATGTAAACAATCAGCCCCTGAGCGAGGCGAGGCGTGCCTGGCGGCAGGCTCTTGAAAAAAGTGGTTTTTACGGCAAGGCTCCAGATCAGACCATTGCCGTGGATGATGCCCTGGGCAGGATTACGGCCAGGGCGGTTTTTGCCGCCGATTCCTCGCCCTTTTATAATGCGGCGGCCATGGACGGGGTGGCGGTTAATTTTTCTTCTCTTGCAGGTGCCAATGAAAGTAGTCCGATAATCTTGAAAAAGCCTGAATTTTTGCCGGTAAATACCGGTAATGCCGTGCCTTCTGGCTATAATGCGGTGGTGATGATTGAGGATGTTCACTATCTGAATGATGACGAGATTGAACTCCACCATGCGGCCGCTCCCTGGCAGCATATCAGAACCATCGGCGAAGACCTTGTGACAACCGAGCTGATCCTGCCGGAAAAGCATACCGTCCGACCCATCGACCAAGGTGCCATGCTGGCCGCCGGAGTTACCAAAATAGAGGTACTGGTGCCGCCCAAGGCCGTGGTTATCCCCACCGGCTCGGAACTGGTGCAGCCGGGGGAGAAGGTGCAGCCGGGAAATATCATTGAGTTTAACAGCCGCATCCTTGCCGGTTATCTGAATCGTTGGGGGGCGGCGGCAACACGCTCCTTGCCGGTTAAGGATGATAAAAACAGGCTGCTTGAAGCAATTGGCCGGGCGGCAGAGGAAAATGATCTGGTGATTACCAATGCCGGGGCCTCGGCCGGCACCAGAGATTTTACCGCTGAAGTCCTGGCTGAGCTTGGCGAAATCATCGTTCATGGCGTGGCAATCAAGCCGGGCAAGCCGGTGATGCTGGCTATGGTAGGGGATACTCCGGTTATCGGCCTGCCTGGTTATCCGGTGTCGGCCATGCTGACCATGCGGCTGTTTCTTAAGGAAATGGTTTATAATTTCATGGGCTTGCCGGTTCCTGAGCCGCAATATGTCAAGGCAATGATGTCAAGGCCGATTCATTCGCCGATGGGGGTGGATCAATTTGTGCGGATGACCCTGGGCAAGGTTGGTGATAATCTGATGGCTACGCCGTCCGGCAAGGGGGCCGGAGCAGTGATGTCTCTGGTTCGGGCCGATGCCCTGCTGACCATTCCGTCCGGCAGTGAGGGGCTTGGTTCCGGCGAGGAAGTTGAGGTTGAGCTGCTGCGGCCCAAAGAGGAGATAACCTCAACCCTGGTGGTAATCGGCAGCCATGATAACATTTTGGATTTAATGGCAAATCACTTGCACCGCCATCGTCCGGTTATCAGGATTTCCTCTGCCCATGTCGGCTCTATGGGCGGTATTATGGCTATCCGCAGAAATGAGGCTCATCTGGCCGGAACCCATCTGCTGGATGAGGAGACTGGTGAATATAATATCCCCTTTATTCAAAGATATTTGGCGGATACCAGTCTAAAGCTGATCAATCTATGCTATCGGGAGCAGGGGCTGATTATTCAAAAGGGCAATCCCAGGGAAATTAACGGTTTTGCCGACATTGCCGAAAAAAATTATACCTTTATCAATCGGCAGGGAGGGGCCGGAACTAGACTTTTGACCGATAAGGTGCTAAAGGATCTGGGAATTTCGCCTGACCAGATTGCAGGCTATGAGCATGAAGAATATACCCATATGTCGGTGGCCGCCGCCGTGGCTAACGGCAGTGTGGATTGCGGCATGGGCATATTGGCGGCCGCCAGGGCCTTGGAGCTTGATTTTCTGCCGATTGCCGAAGAAAGATATGATCTGATTATCCCCGCTGAATATCTGGATGACGGCAAGGTGGAGACATTGCTGGAGCTTATCCGCACCAATCAGGCATTCCGGCAGGATATTCTTGCCCTGGGCGGTTATGATCTGCGTGACTGCGGCAAGGTGGTTTATGAGCAGTGACAGTATGCTCAAAAATCACGCCTTGCATTATCAAGAACATCGGCCATGGTCAGGTTGATAAAACTGCCCTGATGATAAAAAGGTATTTCCTTTTGCAGATCGGCCAGACGGCCAAGTTCATCTTGATATTTATCGGCAAAACCAAGCCTTATCAAACATCTGGCGGCCAGAATCACCACTTCCTCATCTGGTGAGCCTAGATAATCGGCCAGATCCTGATCAAAGTCAAAACGGGCCAGGTCTTCGGGATGCTTTTCCGCCACTCGGTTTAATGCCCAAAGCAGGCCGCGCTGCAGGGCCGGAAGTTCCAGATAATTACCGTCCTGATGCGGTTCCGGCCCGTCTTCCTGGGTATAGGAAACCAGCATATGTAGATATTCACTTCGCAAGCGGGAGTGATTGACCATCGCCTCGGCCATGGTTTCCGGTGCTCCCCAGCCAATGCCGCCGGATTCATCGTTGAGGCTCCATAAAAACCTTCTCATAATGATTCTGGCCGATTCCATATGCTGATCGGCAAGCACGGCCAGAAAATGACCGAAACAATAAATACCCTTCCAGCGGATCTGTTCATCTCCCCGGCAGATTGAGGCAAACAGCGGATTGATTAAATCCTTGATCGGATAAACCGCAAGCTGCTCAATACAATTTGTTGCATCCTCTGCCGCCAACACCGCCAGCACTTTATTTTTAATTTTTATTCTACTCACAATTTATTTGCCTGATAAGGTTTTTAAGGAAGAACAATGAAATTACATATTAAGAAGGATATGAGGTTAGTCAAACGGCTGCGGCAGCAAAACACATTATCTCTTCAAATTTACTGGTAAATATCTAAAATTTTCTGGGAAAATATGGTTGTTTCGGCGGGGAATAGATTGATTTATCAGGATAAAATGTTATATAATAAACAATTTATGTTTGTCCGGCAAATACCTTTCCAATTCATAATCAGGAGATCAATCCATGTCAAAAAAAATGGTAACCATAGACGGTAATCAGGCATGTACCCATGTTGCTTATGCCACCAGCGAAGTCATAACCATATATCCCATCACCCCGTCATCACCGATGGCGGCAGAGGCCGATGCCAAATCTGCTCAGAGGCAGGAAAATATTTGGGGTTCGGTTCCAGTGGTTACCCAGATGCAGTCAGAAGGCGGCGTGGTCGGTGCCTTGCACGGCTCGCTGGCAGCCGGGGCCTTATGCACCACCTTTACCGCCTCGCAGGGACTGCTGCTGATGCTGCCCAATATGTACAAGATTGCCGGAGAGCTGATTCCCACCGTGTTTCATGTAAGTGCCAGATCGCTTGCCTATCAGGGACTTTCCATTTTCGGCGATCATAGCGATATTTATGCCGCCCGTCAAACCGGCTGGGGTATGCTTTGCTCCCAGAATGTCCAGGAATGTATGGATATGTCGCTGATTGCCACTCAAGGGTCGCTTCAGTCCCGCCTGCCCTTTATGCACTTTTTTGATGGTTTCAGGACTTCCCATGAAATTCAGAAAATTGAAACCATCAGCCATGAAGATATGGCCGAAATAATTGATGAAAACCTGGTGGATGAACACCGCAAAAGAGCAGTAAGCCCGGATGCCCCAACCATTCGCGGTACCGCCCAAAACCCGGATGTTTACTTTACCGGCCGGGAAACGGTCAATAAATATTACCATGCCGCCCCGGCCATTATCCAGCAGATCATGGATAAATTTGCCAGGCTGACTGGCCGCAGCTATCATCTTTTCGATTACTACGGCTCCCCGGAGGCAAAGGATATAATAATTATGATGGGTTCCGGCTGTGAAACCGTGGCATCCACCATAGATTTTATGACCGGTCAGGGGCAAAAGGCCGGTCTGGTCATCGTGCGGTTGTATCGGCCCTTTGATGCCGCCGCCCTAGTCAATGCCCTGCCGAAAACGGTGGAAAGAATCACCGTGCTGGACCGCACCAAGGAGGCCGGCAGTTCCGGCGAACCCTTATACCTCGACGTTCGGGCGGCGATTTCCGAGGCAGTCGAGAAAAACAGTATCACCCATTCGCCCCTGATTCTTTCGGGCAGGTACGGGCTGGGTTCGGCTGAATTTACTCCGGCCATGGTCAAGGCAGTATTTGACAATATGACCGCCATATCACCCAAGGACAAGTTTTGCGTAGGCCCGGATGACGACCTGACCTTCTCCAGCCTTGATTACGATCCGTCCTTCAACATTGAGGGCAAAGAGGTTTATCGGGCAATGTTTTACGGCCTCGGCTCGGACGGAACCGTGGGAGCCAATAAAAATACCATCAAAATTATCGGCACGGAAACGGATAATTACGCTCAGGGGTATTTTGTTTATGACTCCAAAAAATCAGGCTCCATTACCACCAGCCACCTGCGTTTCGGCAAAAATCCCATAGCCGCCCCCTATCTGATTACCAGGGCAAATTTCATCGCCTGCCATAATTTCATCTTCCTTGACCAGTATGACATGCTTGCCAATCTGGATCAAGGCGGCACCTTCCTGCTCACCACCGATTATGATGAAAAGCAGGTCTGGCAGCATCTGCCCGCTAAGGTGCAGCAGGATTTGATTGATAAGAAGGCAAAATTTTACATTATCGATGCCCTTTCCCTGGGTCATGCCATCGGCCTTGGGGCCAGAATCAATATGATTATGCAGACCGCATTTTTCCTTATTTCCGGCATCTTAAGCAAGGATGAGGCCGTCAGGGCGATCAAGGATGCCATCCAGAAGACCTACGGCAGCAAGGGCGAGAAAATTGTGCAGATGAATTACGATGCCGTAGATGCGGCGGTCAATAATATTAGGGAGGTAGAACTGGGCGAGGCGGTTTGCGGCCATAAGATACCGCCGGCAGTGCCGGATTATGCCCCCGAATTTGTTAAAAATGTTACGGCCAAAATCATTGAGGGCCGGGGCTGCGAGGTAAAGGTCTCGGAAATGCCTGATGACGGCATCTGGCCGACCGCAACCACCCAGTATGAAAAACGCAATATAGCAGTATTTACCCCCGAATGGCTTGAGGAGAACTGCATCCAGTGCGGTCAGTGTTCGCTGGTCTGCCCCCATGCCGCCATCCGTATGAAGGTTTACCCCGAGCAGGAACAAAGGCCCGAAAATTTTAAGTCCAAACCTGCCGTGGGCAAGGGTTTTAAGGACAGATTATTTACCATCCAGATTTTTGTCGAGGACTGTTGCGGCTGCACCCTGTGCGTTTCCGTCTGCCCGGCCAAAAACAAGGCCCTGCGGATGACTAAAAATAATGATCAGCATAAGGCCAGGGAAATTCCCAATGTAAACCATTTCCTCAGCCTGCCTGAAATAGATCCTGCTGAAATAAATCCGGCAACGGTCAAGGGCAGTCAGCTTTTGCGGCCTCTTTTCGAGTTTTCCGGGGCTTGTGCCGGTTGCGGCG
>PDQP01000067.1 GCA_002747805.1 Deltaproteobacteria bacterium | reverse complement strand
AAAACTTTTTCTACAAGATTTACATGAGTAACGCTGTTCACCTGTTTGACTATGACCATTTTTTACTAAATCATCCTCACCACAATGGGGACACAGTATATTATTATATTGTTTCATTTTAATTATATACAATGGTAATAAAAAGTATTATCTTCGAAAATGTGGGCATAAACGACATTTAACATATTCGTTATTTGTATGTTTGTCAACAAAATTGATACACCACCAAATTATTATGGAAAAAGTTGAACTTGTCTCGGTACACGGCGGTCATAGCGGCCAGTTTTGCCATCATGCCAAGGACAGCCTTGAAGAGATTGTCGGTGAATATGTCAGGAAAGGCTACTCCTGGGTAGGCATAACCGAACATGCTCCGGGAATTAGTGCTAACCTGCTTTATCCAGACCAGAAGGCGGCCGGACTGACCCCGGAATTTCTCTGGCAGAGATTTGGCAGCTATATGACTGAATGCCGCAGGCTGCAGGAGAAATACCGGCAACAAATCACCATTATTCCGGCCATGGAAATAGAGACCTATAGCGGCTATGAGGAATTTGTACCGCTGCTGGTCAAGGAATTTTCGCCTGACTATCTGGTCGGCTCCGTTCACTTTGTGGATGACCACGGCTTTGATTATTCCCGTGAGCAGTATCTGGCAGCAGCTAGTATGGCAGGAGGTATAGACCAATTATATCTGCGATATTTCGACATTCAATATGAAATGATCAAATTGATAAAACCGGCAGTGGTCGGTCATTTTGATCTAATCAGAATTTTCGATCAGGACTACAAGACCAGACTTGCCAAACCTGATATAACCAGAAAAATTATCAGAAATCTGGAGTTAATCAAGGAACTTGACCTGATTATGGATTTTAATCTCCGCTCGCTTTTGAAGGGAGCCGATGAACCCTATATCTCCCGCTCCATCCTACTGATGGCAAGGGAAATGGGAATAGCGGTGGTGCCTGGCGATGATTCCCACGGCCTTGCCAATGTCGGCCTGAATATGGAAAAGGGCATCAGGATATTGCAGGAAACCGGATTTTCCACCGACTGGAAATGCCCGGTATAGCCTGTTTACGAGAAAGTCATCGCAACTTTTTGCACCTGTTCGCAACTCAATGCCCTTAAACATTCGCGGCAATCACTGACTGGCCCCTTGTTTTTTCCTTTTCCTTTTTAGAAATGGTACAAAGAACAGATAAATTCCACTAAACCACAAAACTACCATACCTATTTCCATAGGTAAGAAAATCCATAACTTACCAATATCACCAGATAAAAAAGAGCCATCATGAATACCTTCAATAACGTCAGATCGGCGATACATCACCTGCAGTATTTCCCCGCTCTGATGATCAATCTGGATTTCATATAAATTCTTCGGGCGAATTTTTATGATCCCCTTTTTGGGACGAACATCCAACCGGCCAATATCTCCCCAGCCTTTAACATTAGCCTCGGGGACTGATTTTGCAATTTCCAGGATTTCATCAAAACTAATGGTAGGCTCCTTGGCTTTTCCCTTGGCGGAAGGTGGCTGAACCCAGTCGCTCTGTTTCTTTACCTGCAGCAGGAGACCACTGCATATTACAATAAGAAGCGGAATTGCTGTGATAATTGCCAACCAATAATGCGTCTTGCGCCAAAAGCGGAACCAGTTCATTACTCACCCCTTTTCAAATAAATAAAACTCTGTAACAATAACAAGAATCCACATCATCAACAAAATCCACAGGGACCTTACGTCATTTTTTGATACTATTCAACAACAAAATACGATAACCTTAAAAAAGTTAGCTGAAAAGTATAGAGTTAACAATTTCAACTGGTTATCCAGAAAAAAGTGGTATAGACCAAAAAAGCAGACAGCTACAGTTAACAGATTTTGATAAACAGGTTGCGACAACAGGCAAATCAGGTATTATCCGGCTTGCTGAAAACAGACATCTTTCAGAACAATTTACTTGTTGATATATTGACCGCATGAAAAATTCAAACCAAACCAAACGAACCAAGTTTATTTTTGTTACCGGCGGGGTGCTTTCCTCGCTCGGCAAGGGACTGGCCTCGGCTTCCATTGGTGCCCTGCTCGAAAGCCGGGGGCTGACCGTAACCTTTCAAAAGCTCGATCCGTATATCAATGTGGATCCCGGCACCATGAATCCTTTCCAGCATGGCGAGGTTTATGTTACCGATGACGGAGCCGAAACCGATCTGGATATGGGACATTATGAAAGGTATACCAATGCGGTTATGTCCCAGAAAAACAACTATACTTCCGGCCGGATTTATTATTCGGTGATCACCAAGGAGCGGCGCGGTGAATATCTGGGCGGCACGGTGCAGGTCATCCCTCATATCACCGATGAAATCAAGGCCGCAGTTCTGCAGCTTGACGGCAGTGTGGATGTGGCCATCATCGAGATAGGCGGTACGGTCGGCGATATTGAAGGACTGCCGTTTATCGAGGCAATCCGCCAGCTTAGGGGCGATCTGGGCCGAGAATACACCCTGTTTATTCATCTTACCCTGGTGCCGTATATTAAAACCGCAGGCGAGGTCAAGACCAAGCCCACCCAGCATTCGGTACGCGAACTCAGGGCAGACGGCATTCAGCCGGATATACTGGTATGTAGAACTGAGGCCCCGCTTGATGATTCACTAAAGGGCAAGATCGGGCTTTTTTGTAATGTGTCCAAGGATGCGGTCATCACCGCCATTGATGTGGACAATATCTATCAGGTTCCCTTACAGCTCCATAAGGAAGGGCTTGATGACAAGATTCTCGAACTTTTGAATATCTGGACGGGAAAACCCAATATTGCCCCCTGGGAAGCACTGGTCAACCGGATAAACCAGCCCAAACATACCGTGATCATTGCCATTATCGGCAAATATGTCGATCTGACTGAATCCTACAAGAGCCTGCATGAGGCCCTGGGGCATGGCGGTATTGCCAATGAGACCAAGGTGGAGCTTAAATATATCAATGCCGAGGATCTGGAAACCGAAGATCCGGCCCGCCTGCTGGCTGGCTGCCACGGTATTCTGGTGCCGGGCGGCTTTGGCAAACGGGGCGGCGAAGGCAAGATCAATGCCATCAATTTTGCCCGGAGCAATAAAATTCCGTTTTTTGGCATCTGCCTTGGTATGCAGCTGGCGGTGGTTGAGTTTGCCCGCCATGCAGCCGGTATTGAGTCGGCAAATTCCACCGAGTTTGACAGCAGTGCCGAGGATTCGGTCATTTATTTTATCAAGGAATGGTTTGATTACCGAAGCCAGAAAATGCAGGTCAGGGATGAAAATACCGATCTGGGCGGCACCCTGCGGCTGGGGGCTTACCCCTGCGTGCTGGCCGAAGGCACCAATGCCTTTCGGGCCTATGGCCGGAAGGAGATTTCCGAACGGCACCGCCATCGGTACGAATTTAATAATAACTATCGGGAAATTTTAGAGAAAAACGGCATGATAGTCTCCGGAACCTCACCGGATAATAATCTGGTTGAAATAGTTGAACTGACCGATCATCCGTGGTTTCTGGGCTGTCAGTTTCACCCTGAATTCAAGTCCAAACCAATGAAGCCGCATCCCCTGTTCAGGGATTTTATTTACGCCTCACTCAAGAAAAAACTTGGCAAGGAAACATAATGACAAATACGGTTATCAAGGGGCCGGACGGCCTGTCTTTTGAGGTCGGCAGCGGCCAGCCCCTTTTATTTATCGGCGGCCCCTGCGTGCTGGAGTCTGAGACGCTGGCGGCGGAAGTGGCCGGAAAAACTAAGGAAGTATGTGAAAAACTTGGGTTTAATTATGTGTTCAAGGCTTCCTTTGACAAGGCTAACCGAACCTCGATTACCAGCTACCGGGGGCCTGGCATTGATTCTGGCCTGAAGACCCTGGCGAAAATAAAAGAGCAGTTCAAGGTACCGATAATCTCCGATATTCATGAACCAGGGCAGGCAGAAGCTGCTGCCGAAGTGCTGGATATAATTCAAATCCCGGCCTTTTTATGCCGCCAAACCGATCTTCTGGCCGCAGTTTCCAAAACCGGTAAGCCTGTCAATTTGAAAAAAGGTCAGTTTTTAGCCCCCTGGGATATGAAAAATGCCGTCAATAAAATCAGGGAAAGCGGTACCAGCCGGGTAATGCTGGTGGAAAGAGGTTCTTGTTACGGCTATAATAATCTGGTGGTGGATATGCGCGGGCTGGCAATCATGCGGGGATTTGACTGCCCGGTTATTTTCGATGCCACCCATTCGGTGCAGCTGCCCGGCGGTGCCGGCGGCTCTTCCGGCGGACAGCGGGAATTTGTTGCTCCGCTTGCCAGAGCAGCAGTGGCAGCCGGAGTTGACGGCCTGTTTATGGAAATCCATCCCGAGCCGGATAAGGCTCTTTGCGATGGGCCAAACTCCATTGCCCTGGCCGATCTGGAAAAACTGCTGACGGTGATTAGCCGAATCAGGCAGGTCAGCGGGTAAATCATGACAAAATGCGGAGATAATTCATATCCATCGGACTGTGAAGTCATGGCGGGCTATCGGGCCATGGCTATTAACCAGACTGGTGAAAAAGCCAAATATCCAGAACCATTGCTGGCTAAAGCCGAGCAAATCAGGCTTTTGCTGCTGGACGTTGACGGCGTGCTTACTGACGGCACCCTGCTGTACAGTGAAAACGGCCATGAGATCAAGCCGTTTAACACCCAGGACGGCTTTGGCCTGAGAATATTGCAGGATGCAGGTATTGCCGCTGGTATTATCACCGCCAGAAAATCAGAAATTGTAGCACGAAGGGCTAGAGAACTTGGCTTGCAGCATCTTTATCAAGGCATAGCCGGAAAGCTCACGGCCTTTAAGGATATTTCCGCAAAATCCGGCCTAAAGCCCTTTGAGATTGCCTATATGGGCGATGACTGGCTGGATTTACCCCTGCTGGGCCGGGTCGGGCTGGCCCTTGCTCCGGCCAATGGCGTAGCCGAGGTCAAACAGGCGGCTCATTTTATCACCCAAAATTCGGGCGGAGCCGGAGCAGTGCGGGAGGCATGTGAACTGATTTTGCGGGCCAAGGGCATATATGATACCATTTTACAAAAATATCAAAACTTTACTGGTTAGCCTTGCTGAAACAACGAAATATCATCCTGCTGGTGCCAATCCTGCTCTTTATCACCTTTCCCCTGTGGAAAATGCCGCTGGCGGCCTTTCTTTCCCCCAGGGGCGCTGAAGAGGAAGCGGCGGAAAAAGACGGCAAAATCAGCCATGATTTTACCATGAATCAGGTAAAAATCCTGCAAAGTCAGGAAGGTAAAAAAACAGCGGTGATTCTTGCCCAACGGGCCATGACCGGCGGCAATGACAATGAATTTTATCTTGAGGATGTCAATGCCGACATTTTTGATCAGGATAACCAGAAGACCAAGGTTATAGCTGAAACCGGACTTTACAATATGGATACCGAGGCCCTGGTCCTGAAAAAAAACGTGATCATCAAAAGAATTACCGATAATCAGACCATGTACAGTAACCATGTTATTTATTCCGATCGGGATAGAACCATTATCTCACCGGGAAGCACCCGTTTTTTTGGAGAAAACTTTGATGTTATCGGCGGCAGGCTGGACTATAGCCTTGAAACCGGAAAATATCTTTTAAGCAGAAGGGTTCACTGCATTATCGGCAGTTCATTTAATTTACCGAACTAAACAAAGGAGACACCATGTCCAGATTTAGAATCAAAAAGATAAATGCCATTGCCAAGGACGGATTAGACCTGCTGGATGCCGAAAAATACAGCATCAGTGAAGACGAAAAGGATCCGCACGGCATCATGGTCCGCAGCAGCCAGGTGGATACCGATGATTTTCCATCCCTGCTGGCGGTTGCCAGAGCCGGTGCAGGCGTAAACAATATTACGGTGGACAAGGCCACCGAAAAGGGCATCTGCATTTTTAATGCCCCCGGCGCCAACGCCAATGCCGTGGTGGATCTGGTCTTTCCCATGATCGGCACCTGGAAAAGAAATATCTTTAATGGCCTTGAGTTTTGCAAGTCCCTGACCGAAATTGAACCGGATCGGGTTAATGAAGAGGTTGAGGCCAGAAAGGCCGCCTTTCGTGGGGTTGAGATTCAGGGCAAAAACCTTGGCGTGGTTGGTCTGGGGCAGATTGGCGTCCGGCTGGCTAACGGCGGCGTACACAGGTTTATGAAGGTTAAGGGCTATGACCCCTTCCCGGCCATGCAGAACATCCACCAGCTATTGCCGGAGGTGGTGCTGACCAATGCACTGCCCGATGCCATTGGCGATGCCGATATTGTCAGTGTCCATGTGCCGCTGAATGAGAGAACCCGCGGCATGGTAAACGATGAATTTATTGCCAAGATGAAGAGAGGGGCGGTGCTGGTTAATTATTCACGCGGGCCGATTGTCGATGAAGATGCGGTATTAAAGGCTCTGGATGAAGGTCATCTTGAATGTTATCTATGTGATTTTCCTACCAATAAGATTATCGGCCATGATAAAATCCTGATCACTCCCCATCTGGGCGCCTCAACTTCTGAATCCGAGAAAAACTGCTCAACCATGGCCGCCAGAGAGCTGTCGGCATATCTTGAATATGGTAATATTGTTCATAGCGTTAATTTTCCCAATATTGAGTCAATTCCCGCCCAGAAGGTACATACCAGATTGATCGTGATCAACAATGATATGCCCGGCATGATTGGCATGATGACCAATGTTATCGGCAAACATGCCATTGATATTGACAGTTTCAGGAACCAGTCAAACGGCAAGGTCGGCTATAATATCATTGATTTGCGTTCCGCTGCCCCGCCAAGCCTGCTGGATGAGATCAGCGGTAACAAAGATGTGATCAGAACCAGAACCATTGTTTTTGCCGATTAAGTTTTAATGATCATGGAGGCATGATGAATATTTTACGAATTGCGGTAACACTGTTTACACTAACGGCGTTATTCCCCGGCTACGGAACGGCGAAATCGTACTCTTTTGAAGAACTGGAGAAAGAAGCTCATACATTTCATACCAAACTCCTTGGCAACAAAGGAAAAAACATCGGTTCGGTAAAAAATAACCTGATACGGACAACCGCCGGAGTTCTTAAAGATGCAGGAGAGTGCCGCACGGCTCTTTCCCTGTATGAAAAGGCGGTTACACTCGGTCATAAATCCGATTTTGCACTGTGGCAGGCGATGGCCGGCAGTGCCGCCTGTTGCAACGAGTGGCAAACGGCAAGTAATGCCGCCCTTCTTGCCCTGGAAAATGCCGAAAAACGGCAAGAGAAGATTGCTGCCCTCAAAAAACTCGGTCATGCCCTTGAACAACGAGAGGAGTATTCCGATAATTGGCAACCGGCGGCACTCTACGCCTACAGGCAACTCCTTGTCCTGGAATACTCCAAAGAGACGGTTGCTAAAATTGAAGAGTTAACCGCAAAAAAAACAAAAAGAGTATCTATTCGCAAGGCATATTCAAAAAACCGGGGAGAGAAACCGGCAATATGTATTGAATTTACGCAAGCCGTCTCCGGCGATATTAAGGTTAATTTTGCCGATTATATCAGAATTACCCCGGAAATTTCATCCGAATTTTTCAGAGATAGCGGCAATGTCTGTATTGGTAATGCCGGATACGGAGTTGAGTATTCCATCAAGGTCTTGCAGGGAATGCCGATAAGCAAGGATATAATCCTGGAGCATAACGACGAGATAAAAATAACTGCCAAACACCGTGCTCCCGCTCTGTGGTTTGACCAAAATGCCTACATACTTCCCCGCTCCTCTTCTTCGGGAATCGGTTTTCGTACCATTAACGTCAAAAAGGCAAATTTACGGCTTTATCGCATCCATGAGCGAAATATTCTCCATGATTTTGTTCGTTCCAAATTTAACCGCAAACTTGATGCCCGGGAACTCGAGGAGATAAAGGAGCAAAAAGGAGCGCTTGTCTGGCAGGGCAGTGCCGAAATTAAGGGAGAGCGGGATAAACAGCAGACCAATACCATCGTTCTGCCCGAAAAAATTACTGACACGCCGGGATTATATATTCTCGTCGCCGAAAATTCGGAGGAAGAATACGGCCGGTGGGATGAAAGAACAAGCCAGTGGTTGGTGGTTAGTGATACCGGGCTGACCACCTACATCAACGAAGGCGGGATGAGCGTCGTTGCTCGAAGTCTGGCAACCGCAGGGCCGCTTGCCGGAATCAAGCTCACCCTGCTTGCCCGCAATAATACCCCGCTGGCGGTTACCCGTTCGGACAGCAAAGGGTTGGCACGTTTTCCTGCGGAATTTTTTGGTGAAAAGGACGGCATGAAGCCGGCACTGCTTATCGCCGAAGACGAGCGAAGCGGCTTTTCCTTTCTCCGGCTTGACACGCCCCCCTTTGATTTAAGTGAATACGGGGTGGGCGGCCGCCGCGTGCCG
>PDQP01000066.1 GCA_002747805.1 Deltaproteobacteria bacterium | reverse complement strand
GTCCCATTATTTGTAATAATTTCAGCCTTACTTTCACAGGTTTGATATTTACCATGTACATGAATTGGCTCATGTTCATTTGAGTAGAAAAGAATGATAAGCCCGAAATATTCGTATAGTTTTGGCATTTGTGCCAGCCTTAGTGTTTTGGTATTCTATCAAACGGCACAATCTGCATTTTTCAATCCTACTTTTGAACACTTGAGACAAGAAAAACTAACCTCTCAAAAGCACAATTTATTCAGGTGGACAGTATAGTTTACAAGACAATTGGATATTATCTCGTAAAATAATGTCAACTTTAAGATCTTACTTTAGTCAAAAATTTCATAAAAGCAATTTCTTTTTTACTCTTTGAAAAATGGTGGTAGGTGCATAACAGAAATAATAAGTGGAAAAAAAATCCGTGATAAAAATAATAATATACGGACAACAATTCATTATTGGGAGTATATCTGGCAAAATAATATATCGTCAGCACTCCTTTCCATGACAATTTACTTGTTTTACGCCTGTGCCATAAAAAATAATGCTGCACCCTTCCGGCGGCTTCACGCCGCCGAAATGGTGGTTTGCAATCCTTCTCGTGAGTTCCGGGTTCCACACAAAAGCACCACCCGAATTCAAGCCGTGCGTTTTTTACCATAAACTAGAAACCAAACCTGACCGCAGTACCAAGAAAAACCGTATCCGTGTCAATATCGGTATTATCATCATCAAGTTCTGCACTGTCATTAAAGCGGTAAAGACCGTAAATATCCCAATAAATTGAAGGCAATACCTCAAGATTCAAACCGGCACGCAGGGCAAAAAACGGCTCATCGGCAAACTCGCCGTCCCGATACTCAATGCCGATACCGGCTCCCGCATAAATGCCCCGTCCCACCAGCAAAAATGCCTGCGGGGCAAAGGTATCCTCACCAACCTTATCCGGCAGAAACTCCAGATCGGCCTCAACACCAAGCAAGCCGCCCCAATACTGATAGCTTGCATAAAATGAAAATCCATCGTCATCGACCTCATCATCCTGGTCAATATCATCAATGGTACGCCAATAAGTTACTCCGCCGCCAAGCCTGGCCGGGTCATCACTGGCTTGTACCTGAACGGCACAGAAAAACAATAAAAACATAATCGACAACAAACTAACCTTCTTCATAACTCCTCCTTACATTTTATAATTATCCATCAACAAAACTGCACAAGCTGCTTCATATACATAACAATAACCCAAAAAACAAGCCGATTTTTCAGAGCAGACCCTCATCTCTGCAAAAAGGCCGAGATATAGCCATGCAGGGCCACCACCGCCGTATCCACCTTGAGAATGCGGCGGCCAAGATGAAAAATATCGAATCCGGCCTGCCGGAATTTATCCAGCTCAAAATCAACCCAGCCGCCTTCCGGCCCCACACAATAAAGCACCCGCCCGGCCCCGGGCCGGATGATGCTCTCAAGCCCCAGGCTGCCGGATGGATCTGCGGTGATTTTATAACGGTAATTTTCATTAAAATCAGGCAAATAATCATCAATAAAACCTTTGAAACTACGGTGAATAAATACCGATGGCATCCTGGTATCCACGCCCTGTTCAAGGCCGGTGATCAGGTGCTTTTGATATTCTCCGTCCGTGATAACAGAGGCCTGCCAAAAGCTCTTTTCAACCCTTCTGGCATTAACCAGATGAATTTTCCCCACTCCCAAAGCTGCTGACTGACTTAGAATACGTTTGAGCATAATGGGACGAGGCAGGGCCAGTACCAGATCGAGCAGCGGCCTGGCAGGCGGTTCTTCATCCAGCACGATCTCCAGACTAACCTGCGGCGGTTTGGTCTGCATGGCGGCCACCCGGCCATGACCGCATTTGCCGCCAAGCAGACCGACCCGCAGACTGCTGCCGATTTCAGGCTTGAGGATTTTAATGATATGCCTGGCACGATAATCATTCAAACATACGGTATCATTTAATATTTCTTCTTTATTCAGTAAAATTATATTCATCCTTGTCCGCCGCAGCTATTGCCTTATGTCCAATTTATATGTAGGTTTTATCCGTAAAACGGGAAAGGATATGATAATTATCTACAACATACTACAGATTTTTTTGCTGCCGATACTGGTTTTTGCCCTTTTTATCCCCAAATATCGAAAAAAACTGATACAGCAGCTTGGCATCAAGGCAAATCTTCCTCCGGCCCCAAAAAACGGGAAAAGAATCTGGATTCATGCCCTGTCGGTCGGCGAAGTTCGTTCCGCCCTGCCCCTTGTCTGCGGCCTGAAAAAGCAGATGCCTGAAATAGAAATCTGCCTTTCGGCAAGTACCGTCAGCGGCCAAGAAACTGCGGCAGAGCTACTGGCTGGCCGGGTGGATTATCTTATCCCCTCCCCGCTGGATATTTTACCAATACTTATAAGGTTCCATAAACGCATCCAACCGGACTTATATATCCAGGTGGAGACCGATTTCTGGCCCAATCGGCTGGCTATACTAAAAAGGCGGGGAATTGCCGCCATGCTGGTCAACGGCAGAATTTCTAATAAATCCTTTCAGGGGTATAAAAAAGCGTCCCTGATCTTTCGCCCTATTTTCTCATCATTTAGCCTGCTCGCCATGCAGACCGCCAGCGGCCGCAGCAAAATGATAGCCCTTGGCCTGACCCCAGAAAAAGTTATTACCCTCGGCAATCTGAAATATGATCTGACAATACCGGACCAAATCACCAGTCATCATAGTCTTGGCTGCTATAAAAAAGAAGACACCATATTAATTACCGCCGGTTCAACCCACGCTGGCGAAGAGGAAATTATTTTTGATGTTTTTAGAAAAATTTGCTGTCAGCACGCAAAAATACAGCTAATCATCGCCCCGCGTAACATCGAAAGAGGCAAGAATATTGAGGAACTAGCCGAATCCCGCGGTTTTTCTGCCATGCTTAGAAGCACCGGAGAGATTTCACAACCGAATATAATCATTCTGGACAGCCTAGGCGAGCTTATTTATGCCTATCAAATCTGCGATCTGGCCCTAGTCGGCGGCAGTCTGGTCAAACAGGGCGGGCATAATCCTGTTGAACCGGCCAGTTGCGGAAAGCCGGTTATATTTGGCCCATATATGGATGATTTTGAAGAGATCAGCCAGGATTTGGTAAGCAGCGGCGGCAGCATTCAGGCAGCATCCGCCGCTGACTTATATGAGCAAATGCAAAAATTGATCTGCTCACCGGAGCTGCGAAGGCAGATGGGCAAAAAAAACCTTGATTTTATCCGCAAAAAGCAAGGAGTAGTTGAAAAACATCTCAAAATTATACGAGATTTTTTGTGATACATTTTCTTGATCACTTCTTTCTGGTGTTGGTTACTGCCGCCTATATTGGCGGTATTTTACTGGCATATCTACTGCCTTGCGGCTCAGGTATCTGGCCGCTTGTAATATCAATTTTACCTGCGGCCTGGTTGACGGCAGCAAAAAAATACCAGCCAGCCCAATACTGCCTGCTGTTATGCTTTGTTTTTCTAGGATATTTCAATTACTTATCCGTAATCAAGCCGCCTGAAAGCAGCAGCCATATCTACAATATCGCCGGGCAGCACCGAGAGGTGGTGATTGTTGGCTGGCTAGACCAAATGGCGGAGCAATACGAGGAATATACCCGCCTTATCATCAGAGCAAAATACTATCGAAGCAAGGATGCAGACCGTTTCAAACCTGCTGCCGGACTAATTGCCGTCAAATATGAAGGACGGCTCAAACCAAAAATCAGACCAGGCACGCCGCTGATATGCCGGGTTAATTTATCAATCCCCAAACCGGCAGGCACGCCGGGGCTATTCAACTATAAAAACTATCTGGCCGGTAAGAATATCTTTGTAACCGCCAAAATCAGCTCGCCCCTGCTGATTAGCAGCCTGGACATAAAAACGTCATTTTGGCATGACCTATCCTGTTTTGCCGAAAAAACCAGAAGCAAGGCTGCAGACTTTATCATCAGACATAGCAGGGAAGAAATTGCCCCCGTCTATCAGGCCATCCTGACCGGAAGCCGGGCCGGAATTCCGCCGGATTTACTGGAAGGTTTCCGGCAGGCCGGAGTTACCCATATTCTGGCGATCAGCGGCCTGCATCTGTCGATTTTGGCCGGATTTTTATACAGTTTGTTCCGCTTTATCCTGAGCAGGTCAGAAAAACTTCTTTTGTACAGCAATGTCCGCAAACTGGCCGGACTACTGACCATTTTTCCCCTGATTTTTTATGTTACCATCGCCGGGGGAAATGCCCCGGTGGTAAGGGCCTTTATTATGACCGCTGCCGCCATGCTTGCCCTTCTGGTCGACCGAAGAAAAAATGCCGCCGTGATTATTTCCTTTGCCGCCCTGCTGATCTTGCTGCCTGGCCCGGCCGCCCTGCTGACCTCTTCATTTCAGTTATCCTTTGCAGCCATAATTTTTATCCTGGCCAGTACCGATATTTACCAAAAAGCGATGAACAACTCTCTGAGCATGATTGAAAAGGCAAGGAGTTATCTGCTTAGCGGCCTTACGGTTTCGGTGCTTGCCGTATTGGGAACGGCCCCGATTCTGCTTTTTTATTTCAACCGCTTATCGCTGATTTCCCCGCTGTCAAACCTGATAATTGAACCGCTTATCTGTATGTGGAGCCTGCCGCTGGGCTTTATCTCCCTTGCGGTCAGCGTGTTTAATCAGGCAGCAGCGACATTTGTGCTGCAAATCGGCACCTTAGGCATTGATCTGGCCATCAGAATTATTATGGCCTTGCAGAACCTGCATCCCAGTATCTGGCTGCCCACCCCGCATTTATCGGTAATTTTTGCATATTATGCCTCACTTGTTTTTGCCTTTCTGAAATACCGGCAAGGAAAATTTTCATCCGCAAGCCTGATTCCTTTTCTGGCAGCGTTGTTCCTTATTTTTTATCCGCCACAGCAATTTATCAATCTTTGGCAAAATAACACCACCATCTCCTGTATCGATGTGGGACAGGGAAATTCAACCCTGATTTCCACGCCCAAGGGACGGCAGATTTTAATTGACGGCGGCGGCGGATATTCCACCAATTTTAATGTCGGAAAACGGGTAATAGCCCCATATTTATGGCATCTTGGCATCAAAAAGGTAGACCAGATCATTATTACCCATCCTGACTCCGATCATTATAACGGCATTGAATTTCTGCTTGATCATTTTAACCCGCAAAGGCTGTGGGTAAGCGGCGTGCAAAGCGAATCGGCCAGCTATAACCGCCTGCTAAGTTTGGCCAGAAGTAAAGGCGTCAAAATCGGGGTACCGGAAGGCAGGTTTATGCGGGGAAGGAACTGGCAGCTAACCAGCCTCAAAAATTCTGTGGTGCAAGGCTCGGACAACGACTCCGGGCTGATTATCCGCTATGACCATCAGGATTTTTCCATGCTCTTTCCGGGAGACATCACCAGCCGTAAGGAACTGGAACTAGCAGATAAATACGGGAAAACACTTCAAACTACCCTGCTGCTCTCACCGCATCACGGCTCAAAATATTCAAGCAGCAGGCAGTTTCTGCACAAGGTTTCACCCGAAATATGTATTGTTTCTTCGGGCCGATCGCCATTTTTTCCGGCAGATGAAACCATGACCAGGCTAAGGAAAGCAGGAATAAAAACCATGCAGACCAAAAGATGCGGCACCATCGTCATTAAAAGTTCCGGGAAGGGTTATAGAATCACCACCACCCTTCCCGAAAAAATTACACCTCGGTAAAATCTGCCGGTTTCTTACGCAGGAACGGGGCGAACTTGGCCTTTTCAACCGCATTGGAATAGGCATCATCAGGGCTAATCATCTTCCTTTCCAGATAGTGCATAATCGCATCATCCAGGGTCTGCATACCGTATTTCTTACCGGTCTGCATAGCGGATAAAATCTGGTAGGTCTTACCCTCACGAATAAGGTTTCTAACGCCCGGGGTGGCAATCAGGATTTCCAGGGCAGCACAACGGCCCTTAACATCAACGCGTTTGAACAGGGTTTGGGAAACCACGGCCCTAAGCGAATCCGAAAGCGTGGACCGCACCTGCTCCTGCTGATTGGCCGGAAAAATTTCAATTACCCGATCCACCGTCTTCATGGCATTGATGGTATGCAGGGTGCCAAAGACCAGGTGGCCGGTCATGGCCGCCTCCATAGCCAGGGAAATGGTCTCAAGATCCCGCATCTCACCAACCAGGATAATATCCGGATCCTCACGCAAGGCCCCTCTTAGAGCAGCGGTAAAACTCTTGGTGTGGGTTCCCACCTCACGGTGGTTGATAACACATTTCTGACTTTTATGAACAAATTCAATCGGGTCTTCAATGGTCAGGATATGATCCTTTCTGGATCTATTGGCCTCATCAACAATGGCCGCCAGGGTCGTGGATTTACCGGAGCCGGTCGGCCCGGTTACCAGCACCAGCCCTTTCGGCAGATAGGCAAGCCTTGAGACAATCTTGGGCAGGCCAAGCTGCTCGCAGGTCATAATATCGCTGGGGATTTCCCGAAAAACTGCACCAATACCGTATTTTTGCTGAAAATAGTTGCAACGGTACCGGGCCAGCCCGGGAATTTCATAACCAAAGTCTATATCACCGGTTTCCTCAAAGAGCTTGATCTTTTCTTCCGGGCAGATCTCATACAGCATGGCCCGCAGCTCATCATTGCCCAGCTTTTTATACTTTACCCGCTCCATATCGCCGCGAATCCGCAAAATCGGCTGCTGCTCGGCAACAATATGAAGGTCAGACGCCCCCTCATCGTTCATCAACTTGAAAAAACCATCAATCTGAGCCATTAACTTCCTCCAATTTAATAAATGCTTCCTGCCTCACCCGGTTTTTTAGAACACAACCGTCTTTTTGATATGATTAACCACCTCTTCTGGATCATCTAAAATCTCAAATAAATCCAGATCATCCTCACTAATATTTCCCCGGCCGAGCATACTTTCCCTGATCCAGTCAACCAGCCCGCCCCAGAAGGAACGGCCCACCAGAACGATCGGAAAGGGCTTGATTCTCTCGGTCTGAATCAGGGTCAGGCTTTCAAATAGTTCGTCCATGGAACCAAAGCCGCCCGGCATACAGACAAAGGCCATGGAATATTTCATAAACATCACCTTTCTAACAAAAAAATACTTGAAATCAAGGGGCAGACTGACATAAGGGTTCAAATTCTGCTCGTGAGGAAGGTTAATATTAAGTCCAACCGAGACTCCTCCGGCCTCAAAGGCCCCCTTATTACCGGCCTCCATGATGCCGGGGCCGCCGCCGGTGATAATACCGAAGCCTTCCTTGACAAAACCGGCGGCAATTTCCTCGGCCAGCTTATATTCAGGGCTGTCAGGGCTGGTTCTGGCCGAACCATAGATGGTAACCATTGGCCGATCCACCGCCGACATGGCATCAAATCCTTCCACAAATTCGGACATGATCCTGAACATCCGCCAGGAATCGCCCACCACGCTGTTATCCAGACAATATTTGGGTTCCTTGATTATTTTTCCTTCCATAAAGATCTCCGTTTAAGATAATTCTGCCCGGGCCGCTACAGCTTCTTTTTCCAGTATGCTGCCCTCGCCTTATTTCCTTTCAATTCATAATATTCAGCCAAATGCCTGTGTGCCTGCCCGGCAAAGCCCTTGCTCCGCAGACATTTTTTAAGATTTTCCAGGGCCTGCTCAAACCTTTCACATTTTAGCTGAACTTTCGCTAATCGCAATAAATATTCAACATTTTTCGGCTCAAGCTCGACACTTTTTTCACACAGAGAAAGGGCAATCTCCCCGCCTTGATCAAGCTCAAAGTACAAAAAACCCAATAAACTCATGGCTTCTGCATCAAACTCATTGATTTGCAGGCTGCGCTGAAGCCATTTAACCGCCTCCTTTTTCTGGCCGAGATTAAAATTGACCAGACCAAGATAACGGTAAATCTGGGTGGTATATTTTCGATTTTTCTTATTATTTACCAGCTGATCCAGCTTTTCGGCGGCCTTTTTATATTTTCCGGTCAGACAATAGAGACGGGCCAGATGAAAATCCAGATCAAGCAGCACCTCATCGCCCTCCTCGGGGGTAAAGACCTGCCATGCCTGCTCAAAATATTTAACGGCCTTAGCATATTGCCCCTTACGTTCCCCCTCCAGTCCTAAATTGAACAGGGCCATAAAATTATCCGGCTCCTCCTTCAGCACCTTGGCAAAACATTTCTCTCCCTTATTGTGCTGATCAATAAAAACATAGGCCACGCCGAGACTGTTCAGCAGGTTGATATCGGCCGGGTTACACTCAAGCCCCAGCCGATACTCCTTGATCGCCCTTCTTAGATCGCCCTCTGAATAGAAAATATCGCCGCTGATATTCAGACTTACTGAATCAAAGACAACTACCGAGCCGGAACCAAAAAATTCCCCATGTACGCAGGCCT
>PDQP01000014.1 GCA_002747805.1 Deltaproteobacteria bacterium | reverse complement strand
TTTTTTACGCCTATTTTTTATTGGCACAATGTACATGTTGGCTTTGCAGAAATTAGCTCTGAAAACTCAAAAATAGAGTTTTTCAGGGTTGACTATTTATTCAGAAGAGTAAAGCAAAGCGGGAAAACTTATCAGACAGATGAAAAATTATGCCAGAAATTGCTTTTTTATTACAAAATTTTATTGTACTAAACTGGCAAGATGAATTTTGAGCGTTAGCAAGAATTTTTACCTTCGGGGAGGGAAGAATGGACGAAAAATCAAAATGCGGCTGCAAAAAGGGGATGGTACCGGGCAAGGACGGCAAGTGCTTGATGCCGGAAGTTACCTTTGAAACCTTTGTTATGTCTCTAAATACTTCAGTTTTATATCATCTGGGCGAGATTGCCGATCCGGTTACCGGCAAAAGAGAGCGTAATCTGGACCTGGCCAGGCACGGCATTGATACCTTGACCATGATCGAGAAAAAAACCGAGGGCAATCTATCTGAGGACGAGGCAAAGATGCTTAAAGACTTGTTGTGCGATGCCAAGCTGAAATTTGTTAATGCTGCCAAGGCTTAAAATGTCAGAGCCTGCCGGTTTGAGAATTTTTGCACCGGCCAAGATTAACCTGTTTCTAAGGGTAAACGGCAAGCGGCAAGATGGCTATCATGAACTGCAGACTTGGATGCATAAAATTTCCCTGGGCGACCAGCTTGTGCTTGAATTGTCCGGCCCCGGCATAGAGCTTGAATGCGAGGGTGAGCAGGTTCCTGGTAATGAGGATAATTTGGCCTTTCGGGCTGCCGGACTTTTTTTGGATAGGACCGACAAAAAAAAATCTGCCGGAGTACGGATCAGGCTTGCAAAAAATATTCCGGTGTCTGCCGGACTTGGCGGCGGCAGCAGTGATGCAGGTGCTGTATTAAAGGGACTTAATAAATTATTTGGGCAACCGCTTTCCGCCTGCGAATTATTGGAGCTTGCTCTGGAGCTTGGGGCTGATGTGCCGTTTTTTACGGCTGATTATGATGCGGTTTGGGCAACGGGGGTTGGCGAAAAGATGGTGCCGCTGCCGCCCTTGCCGGAAACTTCCTTAGTTTTGGTTAATCCCGGCATTTCGGTTGCCACCAAATGGGTTTTTGAAAATTTTGTGTTGACAGAAAATTCACAGGAAAGTACAGTCCCGTGTCCTTCGGAAATGGCTGGTTCTGCCCTTGATATGATGGTAAATGATCTTGAGGCTGTAACCGCAAACAGGTATCCGGTTATCGGTGAGATAAAGGATGCCTTGCTTGAGGCCGGGGCTAAGCACGTTTTGATGTCAGGGAGCGGCCCGACAGTTTTTAGTCTTTTTCCGGATGATGATGAAAAGGGTTGTTTTCAGGTTGAAGATGCGGTAAGAGTTATGCGTCTTCGCTTTGACAAGGTTTATAAAGCAAAAACAATTGCTGGGGCGTGGCCAAGTGGTCAAGGCACCGGGTTTTGATCCCGGCATTCGTAGGTTCGACTCCTACCGCCCCAGCCAGCTTGTTTTTAACAGGTTCCTGATTTTCATGCTGGTATAAATCATGCCGAATATAATCAAGGTATTTTCTGGTAACTCCCATCCCGAGTTGGCAAGAGAAATTGCTGCACATTTAGAGCTGCCTCTGGCTAAGGCAGAGGTGAAAAAGTTCAGCGATGGCGAAGTCTTTGTGGAAATCAAGGAAAATGTCCGGGGAACTGATGTTTTTGTGGTTCAGCCGACCTGTACGCCAGTTAACGATAACCTGATGGAACTGGTGATTATGGTTGATGCCCTGCGACGTGCCTCTGCCAGGAGGATAACCGCGGTGGTTCCATACTATGGATATGCAAGGCAGGATCGCAAGAATGCCCCGCGGGTTCCCATTTCGGCAAAGGTTGTGGCCGAGATGTTTATGGCGGTCGGAGTGAGGAGGGTCTTGTGCATGGATTTACATGCCGGACAGATCCAGGGATTTTTCAATATTCCGGTAGATCATCTCTACGCAGCTCCCGTGATTCTTGAGTACCTTGCAGAATCTTTTGATAATGTAATTATGGTGTCGCCGGACGCCGGCGGCGTTGAGCGGACCCGTGCCTACGCCAAGCGGCTTGATTCCGGCTTGGCTATTATCGACAAACGCCGTGATAAGCCCAATGAGTGCGAGGCCATGCATGTTATCGGTGATGTCCGCGGTAAGACTGCCGTTCTGGTGGATGATATGGTGGATACTGCCGGAACGCTTTGCAGCGGGGCCTCAACTCTGCTAGATAATGGAGCCAAAGAGGTTCATGCCTGCTGTTCTCATCCGGTGCTTTCAGGGCCTGCCTTGGAGAGAATAGAAAATTCTGCCCTTGCATCATTAGTTGTTACCAATTCCATTCCGCTTCGGGAAGAAGCTAAAAAATGCAGCAAAATAAAAGTCTTGTCGGTATCAGCCTTACTTGCGGATGCTATCAGAAGAATACATAATGAGGATTCGGTAAGTTCTCTTTTCGTGTAGTTTCTGCAGATATTTTAATGCCATATTGTCTTTTTTTCACCTCCGCTTTGTTCTTTTCTGAAAGGTGCTGAAAATTATTTAAGGAAGGTGTCTGTCAAATTAAAAAAGGTTTACTTTTGCCAAATTAAGCTTACTCCTAAGCAAATAAACGTAAAGCAGATTATGCTAGATGTCCCCAATAAGTGCAACCTTTTCCCTGTGAAGACTTCCAGTGGTGTCAAGCCGTTTAAAACTTTTCTGGATGGAATGTTACACAGTCGGCTTTGCAAAAATTAACCTGGAAAACTCAAAAATAGATTTTCTCATGGTTGACTAAATATGAAAATCCTTTCTCCCATCAAAGGATTGTTGGTAGCTTGAAAGCAGGGTAAATCGTTAAGGGAGAAACCAGACAGTTTATTTGTTTCTAACAAGTTGTTTCTAGCATTCTATGTTTGACGACAAATTCAGTCTTTCACTTAGCAGTTCGGTCAGGAAAAGAAGTCTTGCCGGGCTGTCTGTCTTCGCCAGAGCAGTTCGCCACTGCATATAGCAGCCGGAGCAGGTGGTGGTGATAATATCCGGTTTCATGGCCAGCACCTTTTCGGCCAAATCATCACGGATTATCCCGGATATTTTGGGGGCGCCAAGGTGAAACAGCCCGCCGGAGCCGCAGCATTGGGGGCCGTCTTCCAGTTCCAGCAGGGTAAGACCTTCGATATATGACAGCAGTTTCCTGGGTTCTGCCGTTACCTGGTTTTCATTTCGCAAGTGGCAGGGATCATGATAAAAAACCCGCAATTCCTTCTTGGGCGTAACTTCTGCCCCGGCTATCCGTTGAGGGGAGATTTTTGCCGCAAAAAACCGGCTGACCTCTTCAAGCCTGCCTGCTATCTCTTCCGCCCTTCTTTGCCAGTCAGGTTCATTGCTAAACAGCCCCGGATAATTCTTGAGCTGTGCCCAGCAGGAGCCGCAGGTTACCAGAATTTTCCCCTCGGTCTGTTCAAGAACCTCAATATTTTTTTTGGCACAACCCTTCGCCTTACTAAAATCACCGGCCGCTTCAAGGGCCAGACCGCAGCAGCCAAGCCCGGCCGGGATATGCAGCAAAAAGCCCGTCTTTTCAGCCAGCTTCCTGACTGCCCCAATGGATTTCGGATAAAGATATGAGGTAGAGCAGCCCGGAAAGTAGTTTATAACCTCAAGCCCAACCTGACTTTGTCCAGCTTCAGCCTTGTCCCCGGCCGTTGGCAGCAGGGTTTCCATATCACCGTCAAACATGGCCAGACGAAGGCGGAGACCGCTTTCCATGGGCAGGGCATCGAGAAACAGTTTGGCGGCAATATTGCCGAAAAAACGTGCTCCGTGCAGGAGCTGCGGCCGCTCCAGCACCTTTCTGGCAACATATTTTTCATGGCCGTGCGAGCCGTAAAACCTGCCGAAATTCGCCCTGGCAGACATCACCTCGCCGGTTATATCCAGTCCCCTTGGGCAGACCTTATTGCAACTGCCGCACAGCAGGCATTTGGCAAAAATATCTTCAAAGATGCTGGATGCTTCCTGCCCGTACACCTCAAGCAGGTGCATTTTCCCTCTGGCACTGTAACACTCCTTGCCGCTAGCCTTATATACCGGGCAGACAACCGTGCAGGCACCGCATTTTGCACATTTTTTCAAAATCTTATCCATTTATATTTGGTGGACAGGCTAAGCCCTTACCTGTCCCACAACAGGAAGGACTTGATAAAGGGATCCAGACCGCCGTCCAGAACGGCATCGACATTGCCGGTTTCGTGTTCCGAACGGTGATCCTTGATTAACCGGTGGGGCTGCAAGGTGTATGACCTGATCTGGCTGCCCCAGGCAATCTCCTTTTTATCCCCGTGCAGGCCCTGCTGCTCGGCTTCCTTTATTTGCCGCTCACGCTCGTATAACTGGGACATAAGCATTTTCATGGCCATATCCTTGTTACGGTGCTGCGATCTTTCGTTTTGGCACTGCACCACAATATTGGTCGGCAGATGGGTGATGCGGATGGCCGAGTCGGTCTTGTTGACATGCTGGCCGCCGGCACCGGAAGCCCGGTAGGTATCAATTCTTAAATCTTTCTCCTCAATAACGATATGCACGGAATCATCCAGTTCCGGGATGACCATTACCGAGGCAAAGGAAGTGTGCCTTCTGCCGCTGGTATCAAAGGGCGAAATGCGGATCAGGCGGTGAACTCCCACCTCCGACCGAAGGTAGCCGTAAGCATGACCGCCCTTGACCAGAATGGTAACGCCCTTGGTACCGGCCTCATCACCCGGCAGGATATCCAAGATGCTGGTGGCAAAGCCCTTGTTTTCCGCCCACCGCAAATACATTCTGAGCAGCATATCCACCCAGTCCTGGGCCTCGGTGCCTCCGGCCCCGGCATTGATGGACAATATGGCATTACAGCCGTCATGCTCACCGCTGAACATACATTCAAGTTCGGCGGCGGCAATATCTGCGGCCAGTTCGTCAAGTAAGGATGCCGCCTCATTTTCGCTGTCGCGGTCTTGATCCTCCACGGCCATTTCCAGAAACATTTCAATATCTTCCAGCCGCTGCCATCTGCTGTCCCAGCTTTTGACCAGATCCTGCACCTGACCAAGTTCCTTCTGGATTTTCTGGGCGGCCGCCGCATCCTGCCAAAAATTCGGTGCCAGGGTTTGTCTTTCCAGGACCTCAAGCTGCTCCCTTTTTCCGGTCAGGTCAAAGATGCTCCTTCAAGGCCAGCAAACGGCCTTTTAATTCCGAGATTTTCTGCTTCGAGACTGCTGCTCCTGTTTCAACGGACATAATTTTCCTTCCTGCAACTTACGGGCGGGCTGCCCAGTTTATTATCTTTCTTTTGACCGCCAGCGGTAAAAAGTTAAAAATCACGGCAAAAACTACGGCAAAACAAACAAATATCAGGCAAGCAGGAGCAAAGTAAAAGCCCCACAAGGTGTAGATGGTTCTGCCCTCCTGTAGTACAACCTTCCCGCTTTCTGCCCAAGAGGCAAAGATTGGGGAAGCCTTACAAACCCGGCCATTTGGCTCAATAAAGCCGGAAATACCAGTATTTGCCGAGCGGATTAGGCTCCGCCCGTTTTCCACCGCCCGAAAAACCGACATGGCAAAACTCTGGTACGGGGCACTTGACTTACCATACCAGGCATCATTGGTCAAATTAACCAGCAAATTTGCCCCGTTTTGCGACCATTTTCTGGCAATTTCAGGAAAAATTGATTCATAGCAGATCAAGATTCCGATTCTGGCCTTGCCTAAGGCAAGCGGCTTTTCGATTATGCCTGGCGTAAAATCACCCACGCTCTCAACAAGCGGAGCCAGAAAAGGAGTATATTTTTTGAGCGGTACATATTCTCCATACGGCACCAGATGACTTTTATAATATTTACCGATCAGGCGGCTGGCCGGATCCAGCAGCAGGGCACTGTTATAATAATTGATTATCCGGTTCTCCTCGTCCTCTACCTCGAACCAGGGGGCGCCGGTCAAAAGGCTGCCCTGATTTTCCCTTAAAAAACGTGATACCAGCCTGAATTCCCCGGTAATATTGGGATAAAACGGAATGGCGGTCTCCGGCCAGACCAGCAAATCCAGCTGCTGGCTGCCGTCAATTCCCCGCGACAGGGCAAGATATTTTTTTACGGCTGCGGTTAGCTGACCATCCTGCCATTTTTCGTTTTGCAGGATATTTCCCTGGACAATGCCGGTTTCGATAATTTCTGCTTCGGCCAATTCTTTTTTATCCAGTGCCAGACTGAAAAAGGAATATACCGGCATCAGCAGGATGATGATCAGCCAGGCCGCCTGCAGGATATTACTGAATTTTCGTGCTAAAAACAGAGCAATCAGCACATTGGACATGACCAGCAGAAAACTTATGCCATGATGACCAAAAAGCTCCGCCGACTGGATGAGAAAGACATTTTCCCACAGCCCGTAACCAAGATCCAGCCACGGAAAGCCGGTCAAAAGCACCGACCGCAGCCAGTCGCCCGCCACCCAAAGGGCAGGCAGCAGGAAAATCCACCGGCCAGGCCGATATTTTCTGGTGATAAAATAGCCGGTTACACTAAAAAGAATGCAGTACAAGGTCATATATCCGGCCAGACCAGTCAGGGCCGGGATGGAGACCCAAAGCGGCAGCCCGCCGTACTTGCCCAGCACCACGACAATCCAGTAGAGAATAAGCAGGTGATAAATCAGCCCGAACACGCCGCCCGCCCAGGCCGCCTGTCTGCCGTTTTCTGCGGTGGCAAAGGCATGAATCAGCGGCACCAGGCCGACAAAAAGCAGGGGCGGAAAACTCCAGCTTCCCGGCATTCCGGCAAAGACCAGCAATGCCGAGCAGGCAGAACATAAAAAAATCAAGCTAAATGAGGTTTTCACCGAGCAACCGTGTCCTTATTTTTACGGGAAATTTCAATGGATTTAATATGCCGCTCGCTGGCTTCAACTACCTTAAAAAGCCAGCCGCCTATCTCCACCGTATCATCCTTTTTCGGGAGCCGCCCCAAGGCATGAATAATCATGCCGCCCAGTGATTCATAGGGGCCTTCACCAAATTCAATACCTAGCTGCTCTTCCACCACCTCCACATCGGTTCTGGCCTGAACGATGATGGTACTGTCGTCAATACGTTTAATCTGCTCCTCGCTTGTATCAAATTCATCATCAATCTCGCCGACAATCTCCTCCAGAATATCCTCAAGGGTGATCAGGCCGCGGATGGCCCCAAATTCGTCATTGACAAGGGCCAGGTGAAATTTACGTTTTTGAAATTCTTTCAGGATGTCAACAATGGGTTTATTTTCAAGGACAAAATAAGCCGGATTTATATAATCTTCCACGGGCAGGTTCTGCCCGCCCAGGCAGGCTTTCAGCAAATCCTTAACATGGACAATGCCGACAATCCGGTCATGGTTTTCCCGAAATACCGGAATTCTGGTAAAGCCGCTGTCCACCACATACTGGATAAGTTCTGGCAGGGGCGTGCTGACATCAACGCTGACAATCTCGACGGCAGGGGTCATAACCTCGGCGGCCTTGGTGTCCCTGAAACCGAAGATAGAGGTGATCATCTTTTCTTCCAGGCTGGAAATAAGCCCCTGCTCCTCGCCTTCTTCCAGAAGCTCCTGAATCTCGTTTTCAAGCTCTTTGGCCGTGTCTGGCGTTTTGTCAAACCTTAAGGTTTCCGACAGCTTTTTGAAAAATCCCTTGATATCGTCCCTGTTCATTTTTCTGTTTATTTTGAAAAGACCATCCGATTTATGTTTGCTTTATTATCCCAGTTAAGGCAGGGAATTTCAACGGCTTTGTAAAAAATCTGCATTTTTTCCTTTGTAAATCAGGCAGCAATACTATAATAGTGGGTTTTGAGTAATGAAACCGGGCCGGTTTGTGCGGCCTGAAATTAGGCAGAGAAGCTTACGGGGAAAGGTTTGAAAGGAAAGGTACTCATCGCCAACCGGGGCGAAATAGCCATCCGCATCATGGATGCCTGCAGGCAGCTTGGTCTTGAATATGTGGTGGTCTATACCGAGGCCGACCGAGATTCGGAGCATGTTCGGAAAAATATTACCAGCGGCCCGCAGCAAAATGCCTGGCGTATCACCAGTTACACCGATCCAAACGATATTTTTGCGGTGGCCGACCATACCGGATGCACGGCAATTCATCCCGGCTACGGCTTTTTCTCCGAAGATTTTCGCTTTGCCAGAAGGGCGGCTACCAGAGAGCGGAGCCTGACCTTTATCGGCCCGGACTGGCGGGTGATCAAGGATCTGGGCGATAAGATCAATACCAAAAATATCGCCAATCAGCTTGGTATTCCGACCATTCCGGGGACGGATGCTCCCATTTACAATGAAATGGAGGCCGAGGAAATCGCCCGTCAGTTGCTTGATGAGCAGATTGCCCGAGACGTAAAACACCCATCCATTCTGGTCAAGGCGGCGGCCGGCGGCGGCGGCATGGGCATCGAGGAGGTTACGGAAATTGAGCAGTTCCGCCGTATTTACCGCCAGCTGCAAAATTATGCCAAGCGGCAGTTTGGTGACGGCGGCGTTTTAATCGAGCAATGTCTTCGTGATTACAACCATCTGGAAGTGCAGCTTTTATGTTCCAAACACGGTGAGATAATCCATTTCAATTCACGCAACTGCACCATTCAGTCCACCGGCCGCCAAAAGAGGCTGGAGGCCGCACCAGGCTTTTGTTCCACCTGCTTTAACTATGATTTTGACGAAAAAGATGTCCTGCAAAAAATTGTCGATTATTCGGTCCGGCTGGCCGAGCATGTCAAATACGATAATATCGGCACCTGGGAATGGATTGTAACCAGAGACGGCCGGCCGCATCTTTTGGAAGTAAACACCAGAATACAGGTGGAAAATGATATTTCCGCCCGCATCAGCTATCTGGATGGCCGCCAGCCGAACCTGATTGTTGAGCAGATCCGGCTGGCCCTTGGCGAAAAAATCGGTTACCGGCAGGAACAGATTGAATTTAAGGGGGCAGCCATTGAACTGCGCATCGTGGCCGAGGACACCAGCCGCGGCTTTGCCCCGTGGATCGGCAAGATTACCGAGTTTTCCTTTCCAGAACATGAATGGTCTGCTGTCTATACCCAGGTGCCTTTTGATCGGCCATATATCATCCCCAGCGATTATGATCCCAATCTGGCTCTGGCTATTATCTGGGCAGATGAGGTGGAGCTGGCCAAAAAGCGGGCGGCACAGTTTATTGACGAGATAAGCATCAAGGGCGAGGACGCAGGCGGCGGCGGTATTATAACCAATCTTGCCTATCTGGCAGATAAACTGGATGATTTGATGAAATTTTAGGCCGTCTTGAGCCAGGATGCCGGAAAATATGAAAGAACAGCAAAAACAACTGCAAAAGCTGGATGAGAGGATAAGTTACCTGCTGCAGATCAAGGATTTCAGCAATTGGGGCAATCTTGATGAGTTCAAGGCATCCTGTGAAAGGCTTCGGCAGAATATTTATGACTATACCAGAGAGCAGCTGACCGCCGAGATACGGAAACTGGGCGAGTCGGTAAATTTTCTGGAAGAACGGGCGGAAGAGCAGCTAACCCCGATGGAAAGGGTGCGGATTGTCCGTTCGGTGCAGCGTTTCAGCCTGAAAGACATCCTGGAAAATGTCTACGAGGATTATACCGAGCTGGGCGGCGAGGAAGATGCCAATGTCGATCCGGCCATGGTCTGTGCCAAGGCCACCCTGGTACGCCGCATCAAGGATAAAACCATTACCTCATCGGTGATGGTGATCGGTCAGGAGCGGGGACATGGCGAGGAGTTCCGCAACGGCGGTTCCTGCAGGCCGGAAGGAAATGCCAAGGCGCTCCGTTATATGAGGGTGGCGGAAACCGAAGGTATTCCCATCCATTTTTATATTTTCACCCCGGGGTCCTATCCGGTTGAGGAATATCCGGGGGCCGCCCAGCAAATCGCCCGTAACATCTACGCCATGACCAAGCTGCGGGTGCCGATGATTGCCCTTTGTTCCGAGGGCGGTTCCGGCGGGGCCGAGGCCATTGGCCTTGGTGATTACCGGCTGATGCTGACCCACGGCTATTATTCGGTGATTTCGCCGGAAGGGGCGGCGGCCATTGAGGGCAAGATCCGTGAGGGCAGCAAGGTGCCGAAAGAACTGGTGGAGGTTTGTGCCGACCGGCTGCGGCTGACCGCCTGGGACAATTTGAAACACGGCACCATCGACCGCATTATTGAGGAGCCGCCTCTTGGTGCCAGACGGGACGATTTTCTTTTTTTTGCCCGTCTGCGTGAAGAGATGATCCGGGCCACTGATCAGGTGGTCTTGTCCACCAAGAGTTTCCGCACCCTGCGGCTGCATGAGATTGGCCGTAAAAAAAGCCGGAAGGAACCGGAAGAGCATCAGGTGGAACTAAACTGGGAACTGCATGGCGAGGAAATAAATCGGCTGCTTCTGCTTAGATCCAAAAAATATCTGGGCATGGCGGCCGGGGCCTTTTCCGGTAAACTGCTGGAAGACGAGACCCTTTCCAGACGGGCCAGGGTCAAGACCGAAAAACTGTATTACACCGTCCGCTACGATGTGCTGAAAAACCATAAAAAACAGGTGCGTAAGGTAATCAATGATGTATCCGGCGAAGGCTCGGTACTGCTGAAACGCATCACCCGTCCGGTCAATATGATGCTGGATTTTCTCACCCCCAAACAATCGGTTAAACCGGCGGTAAAACTGCTTACCTGTAATGGTGAAAACGGCCACAACGGCAGCAGTCAGCCAGATCCTCTGGAACTGACTGACACCTATACCAGCCCGCAGGCTAATCAGGATCGTGCCATTACCTGCCCCAACAGCGAAAAACGCGGCTGTAAGGATTTATGGATTCCCGATCTATACGGGGATTTTGCCGGAGTATGTGAAAATTGCGGTCACCATTTTCCCCTGGAATATCAATGGTATCTGGAAAATATTTTCGACCCGGATTCGGTAAGAACCTTCAATGACCATATCTGCTCGGAAAACCCGCTGAAATACACCGGTTATTCAGATCGGCTGGCGGCATCCAGAAAAAAAACCGGCAGCAATTCGGCCAATATGACCTTTCATGCCCAGGTGAACGGGATTCACATTGTTACCAGCATGTTATATGCCGATTTTAGAAACGGCACGGTCGGGGCGGCGGAAGGGGAAAAATTTGTCCGGGCCTGTGCGGTGGCGAAACGGAAAAAACGCCCCCTGTTGGCTTACGTACATACCACTGGCGGGATCAGGATTCAGGAAGGCACCCTCGGGGTGATCCAGATGCCCAAATGCACTATGGCGGTCAGGGAATATATTGACGCAGGCGGCCTTTATATTGTGGTCTATGACAATAATTCCTATGCCGGGCCGGTGGCTTCCTTTCTGGGCTGCTCGCCATACCAGTTTGCCATCCGCTCCAGCCGGATAGGTTTTGCCGGGCCGAGGGTGATCAGGGAAACCACCGGCATCAATATACCGCCGGATTATCATTCGGCCAGAAACGCCCTAAAACGGGGACATATTCAAGGCATTTGGGATCGGAGAGATTTCAGGCGTAATCTGCATAAGGCCCTGCTGACCATGGGCAGTCCCAGCCTTTATTACCGATAGAGGAATAAAATTTTGCCAAATTATCTGGAGTAGATCATGCGAATTTTAACCGTTATGCTGGTCTTGACCATGCTTATCGGCTGCCCCCCCTGCCTGCTGGCAAAAACCGACCAGCAGTTTATGCGGTGGCTGGCAAATTTTTCTGCACAGGCCGAGCGGCAGGGCATATCCAGAGCCACCATCCAGAGAGCATTTGCCGGGCTGACCGCTCCCAACCGGAGCGTGCTGAAAAAGGCACGTTATCAGCCGGAATTTACCATGACCATCCGCGATTATCTTGAGCCGAGGGTAAACCGGAGCATCGCCGCCAAGGGCCGGATTATGGCGGTCAGATATGGGAAAACCCTGGCGGACATTGAGCGTCAGACCGGGGTAAGCCGCTATATTTTGCTGGCTATCTGGTCGATGGAAAGCTCCTATGGGGCGGTCTTGAAGCAAAAATCACGGTTTTATCCGGTGCCGCATGCCCTTGCTACCCTGGCCTATGCCGATAAAAAAAGAAGCAAATTCGGCAGAACCCAGCTAATGGCCGCCCTGAAAATTCTGGAAGCAGGCGACATCAGCCCCGAGGCCATGCTGGGTTCCTGGGCTGGAGCCATGGGACATACCCAGTTTATCCCGACCTCGTATCTTGCTTACGGCGTAGATTGGGATCAGGACGGCCGCCGCGATATATGGAATTCTATTCCCGATGCCTTAGCCACAGCAGCCAACCTGCTGAAAAAAAACAACTGGCAGACGGGCAAGACCTGGGGCTACGAAGTTGTTTCTCCGGCAGGCGGCCATAGATTTGCCGGACAGACCAAAACCCTGGGGCAGTGGTCGGCACTTGGTTTCAAACGCCCAAATGCAAGCCCATTTCCCCGCTCGGAAGAGCGGGCCGAGTTAAAATTTATCGCTGGCAGCAAGGGGCCTGCCTATCTGATGACCAAAAACTTTTTTGTCATCAAAAGATATAATAATTCTGATTTTTACGCCCTGGCGGTGGGGCAGCTTGCCGATCTGATTGCTGGCAGTAGTATGTCCGGCAGCAGTATGGTGCAGAAATGGCCGCAAAGGGCAGGCTCGCTTTCCTTTACTGAAAAGCAGGAATTACAGTTGCTAATGAAACGTGCCGGAGTTTATACCGGCAAGACGGACGGCATAATCGGCAATGATTCGAGGGCAGGAATAATCCGGCTGCAGGAAAGATACGGCCTTCCAGTAAATGGCCGGGCCGATAAAAAATTGCTGCTTTTGCTCAGGAAAAAAATAGCCAGCAGATAGCAAAATTTGATAGCAAAATTTAACCGGCTGCCGGGCAGCCGCAGGAGGCAGCTATGTCCAGCAGTTTCGGTACAATTTTTAAGATTACCACCTTTGGCGAATCCCACTGCAAGGGGGTAGGAGTGATAATTGACGGCTGTCCGCCCGGTCTGGCCCTGACCGAGGCCGATATTCAGCCGCAGCTGGATAGAAGGCGGCCCGGCCAGAGCCGTCTTACCACTGATCGGGATGAGCAGGATCGGGTGGTCATCCTCTCCGGTACCGAGCGTGGCCTCACCCTTGGCACCCCCATTGCCATGCAGGTTGCCAATCGGGATCAAAAGCCCGCCGATTATGGTGAGATGGCTGATGCGCCAAGGCCGTCCCATGCCGATTATACCTATATGCAGAAGTACGGCATCAAGGCATCCTCGGGCGGCGGGCGTGCCAGTGCCAGAGAGACCATCGGCACGGTTGCCGCTGGAGCGGTAGCCATGAAGGTTTTACAGGAAAAATGCGGCGTGGAGGTGGTCGGCTGGGTAAGCTCGGTGGGTAATACCCAGGCAGGCCCTGTGGACGTATTGACCATCAGCCGGAAGCAGGTGGACCAGGAGCCGACCAGATGCCCCGATGCTAAGGCCGCAAAAATCATCACCGAGATCATAACCGCCATGAAGGAGGCCGGAGATTCCATCGGCGGCACCGTCTCCTGCGTTATCAGAAAGGTGCCTGCCGGACTGGGTGAGCCGGTCTATGAAAAGCTGGAGGCAAAACTGGCCCAGGGGATGCTGGCTATTCCGGCGGCCAAGGGTTTTGAGATAGGTTCCGGCTTTGCCGGGGCAAGGATGCAGGGTTCATCGCATAATGACCCCTTTATCGCCAAATCCGGCAGGCTTGGCACCATGACCAATAATTCCGGCGGGATTCAGGGCGGCATTTCCAACGGGGAGCCGATTATTTTCCGGGTGGCCTTCAAACCCCCGGCCACTATCTCACTGCCGCAAAAAACCGCCGATTATAACGGCAGCGAGGTACTGCTGGCGGCCAAGGGCAGGCACGACCCATGCGTGGTGCCAAGGGCGGTTCCCATTGTTGAATCCATGGCAGCCCTGGTTATTCTGGATATGCTGCTGAGGCAGGAGGCCAGGAAGGGCTTGAGCATGGTATAAACCGATTATGGAACCGATACTGGAATTGGCTGCTGACAGCAGGATTGCCGAGAGCAAGTTCCGGCATTGCTATCTGCATCCCGAAGATCATAACCGAATCATCAAAATCATCGTCCATCCTGATGAATTGTCCCGGCGGCTGGACGGCAATATGAAGGAATGGAAATATTACCAGCGGCTTAAGGCAATGAAGCTGCCGCTGGATTTCATCCCGCCGTATTATGGTTTTATTGATACCAATCTGGGCCGCGGTCTGGTTAGCCAGTGTGTCAGGGATTTTGACGGCCAGGTCTCGCCCAGGCTGGCTAAGGTGCTTGACCAAAGGGAAGTTTATAATCTGGCCGAGGTTGAGAATAAAATTAAGGAACTTAGCGGCATACTGATAAAATATAATATCCAGCTATTTGATCTGAATCGGTTTAATATTCTGGTCAAGACCCTGGAAAATGGCTCCTGCCAGCCGATGCTGATTGATCTTAAAGGACCGTATAACAACTATGAATTTATTCCTGTTTCCACCTATCTTCCTTATTTTTCAAGGAAAAAGCTAAGGCGCCGCTGCCAGAGGCTGCTGGATATGATAATAGAGGCAAGGAGTTAAACAATGAAATATGGAGAAAATATGAAATCTTTGGTTTTGTTTACAATTTTTGCTGCGGTATTATTGCTTGGTTCTTGTCAAAATAATGGCTACCGCAAGGTAATTTTGAAACATCCTGAAACCCTGGACTTCAAGGAATGTGAGGCCAGCACCTGGACAAAAGACCATAAGGAAAGTGATGAGTGCATTAGAAAATACAAGGAACAGGGCTATCAGATCTGGGGTGAGAGATAGGCATAAACAAGAATATTAAATTATTTCAAGGTATTAGCTGATTTGAATTGACTAAAATCTGATTTTTGGTTAGATGACCTTGTTTTTGGGCAGCTATCTGAATAGTGGCACTTACAGCCAATGCAGACCAGGGATTTTTTATGAAGGCAATCATCGCTCTTGAGGATGGAACAATTTTTGAGGGAAGGTCTTTTACCGACTCCGGTGAGGCGGTGGGAGAGATGGTTTTTAATACCTCCATGAGCGGTTATCAGGAAGTGCTGACCGACCCCTCATATACCGGGCAAATGGTTACCATGACCTGCCCGATGATTGGTAATTACGGGGTTAATGATGAGGATATGGAATCAGCAAAGGTGCATCCCGGAGCCTTTTTAATCAAGGAATATTGCCCGTTTCCATCCAATCACCGCAGCCGGGGAACCCTGGCCGATTTTTTACGCCAACACGGCGTGCTGGGCATTGAGGGCTTTGACACCAGAGCCTTGGTCAAACATATCCGTACCAAGGGTGCCATGAAAGCTGCGGCTGCGGCCTTGGCAGACGGCCAAACTCCTGCCGATCTGATTAAAAAGGCCAGGGATTGGCACGGCCTAAATGGTCAGAATATGGTGGAAAAGGTAAGCTGCCGGGAGCCATACGGCTGGACTGCCGAAGGTGCAAGGCCGGGCATAAATTTTGAGACTGCCGAAAAGCCCGGCGAAAACCCTCTAAAGGTGGCCGTCCTTGATTTTGGCATGAAATATAATCAGGCCAGAATACTAATGCAGATGGGCTGTCAGGTGCAGGTTTTGCCTGCCTCAACCGATGCAAAGACCTTGCTGGCTATGGGGCCGGACGGGATTTTTCTCTCCAACGGCCCGGGCGACCCGGAAGGGGTGATCGGCGTGGTTGAGACCATTAAAAAACTGCTCGGCACCAAGCCCATTTTCGGCATCTGCCTTGGGCATCAGCTTTTGGGGCTGGCCTGCGGCGGAAAAACCTACAAGCTAAAATTCGGTCATCGGGGCGGCAACCAGCCAGTCAAGGATTTAACCACCGGTAAGGTGGAAATCACCGCCCAAAACCACGGCTACTGCCTGGATGAAACCAGCCTGAATCAGGATGAGGTGGAGATAACCCATATCAACCTGAATGATAATAGCCTGGCCGGAATACGGCATAAAATTTTTCCGGCCTTTTCAGTGCAGTACCACCCTGAACACGCCCCCGGGCCGCACGATGCCAGGCATCTGTTTGGCCGCTTTATCGACATGATGAAAAAGCATAAAAAACACCACTAATCAGCAGATTATCCCATAAGCAGACCACCATGCCAAAAAGAACGGACATAAAAAAAATACTTATCATCGGTTCCGGCCCGATCATCATCAGCCAGGCCTGCGAGTTTGATTATTCAGGAACCCAGGCGGTGAAAGCCCTGAAGGAAGAGGGCTATGAGGTGGTGCTGATTAACTCCAATCCGGCTACCATTATGACCGATCCGGAACTGGCAGATGCCACTTATATCGAGCCGATTACCCCGGAAATGGTGGTCAAGGTGATCGAAAAGGAGCGGCCTGATGCCCTGCTCCCCACCCTTGGCGGCCAGACCGCCCTTAACACCGCCATCAAGGTAGCCGAAACCGGGGCCTTGGAAAAATACGGGGTTGAATTGCTGGCGGCTAACATCGAGGTAATCAAAAAGGCAGAAGGACGGGATGAGTTTCGTGAGGCGATGCGGTCAATCGGTTTGCAGGTTCCCGAATCGGCCATTGTTCATAATCTGGCCGATGCCATGCAGGCCGGAGAAGAAATCGGCTTTCCGCTGATTGTCCGCCCCAGCTTCACCCTGGGCGGCACCGGCGGCGGCGTGGCCTACAATCGACATGAACTGGAAGAGTTAAGCACCGCCGGACTGGATCTTTCCATGACCTGCGAGATCATGATCGAAAAGAGCCTGCTCGGCTGGAAAGAGTATGAACTTGAGGTAATGAGGGATAAAAGCGACAATGTGGTGATTATCTGCTCCATAGAAAATATTGATGCCATGGGCGTTCATACCGGAGATTCTATCACCGTGGCTCCGGCGCAAACCCTCTCTGACCGTGAATATCAGGCCATGCGTGATGCGGCCATCGCTATCATCCGCGAAATCGGCGTGGAGACGGGCGGCTCTAATGTGCAGTTTGCCGTCAACCCTGAAAACGGCGAAATGATGATTATCGAGATGAACCCCAGGGTTTCCAGAAGCTCTGCCTTGGCTTCCAAGGCGACCGGATTTCCCATTGCCAAGATTGCCGCCAAACTGGCGGTCGGCTATACCCTGGATGAAATCAGGAACGATATTACCAGAACCACCTGTGCCGCCTTTGAGCCGGTGATCGACTATTGCGTGGTCAAAATCCCCAGATGGACCTTTGAAAAATTTCCCGAAACCGATGACCAGCTAACCACCGCCATGAAATCGGTAGGCGAGACCATGGCTATCGGCCGCACCTTCAAGGAAGCCTTGCAAAAGGGAATGCGTTCGCTTGAAACCGGCAGGTTCGGCTTTGGCGGCGACGGCAAGGAAGATTTTAGCGGCCTTGAGCTGGAAGATTTGGAGCAGGGTTTGAGGGTGCCGAGTTCCAGACGGTTCAACTTTATTTACGAGGCTCTAAAACGAGAGATGAGCCTGGATAAAATTTTTGCCTTAACCAAGATAGACCCTTGGTTTATCGAACAATTCAGGCAGATAGTCAGCCATGAAAGGAAAATTGTCGAGGCTGGTTTTAAGGGGCTTAACCAAGAATTTTTACAAACGTCCAAAGAGCTTGGTTTTTCAGACTGCCAGCTTGCCCATCTCACCGGAACTTCGCCAAAAGACGTGCGGAAATTACGGGCTGAGCTGGGTATCTTGCCGGTATTTAAGCTGGTCGATACCTGCTCGGCGGAGTTTGAGGCATATACGCCCTATTATTATTCCACCTATGAGCAGGAAAATGAGGCGGCGGCTAGCGGCAGGAAGAAAATTGTCATTCTGGGTGGCGGGCCTAACCGCATCGGCCAGGGCATCGAGTTTGATTACTGCTGCGTCCACGCTTCATTTGCCCTGAAGGAGATGGGTATTGAATCGATTATGGTCAACTCCAACCCCGAAACCGTCTCCACCGACTACGATACTTCGGACAAGCTGTATTTCGAGCCGCTGACCATTGAGGATGTGCTAAATATTATCGATCTGGAACAGCCGGACGGGGTTATCGTCCAATTTGGCGGGCAAACGCCGCTTAATCTGGCCGTTCAACTGGAGGAGGCCGGAGTACCCATTGTCGGCACCCAGCCGGATGCCATCGACCGGGCGGAAGATAGAAAACGCTTCCAGCAGTTTTTGCAGAAACTCGGCCTGAAACAGCCGGAAAACAACACCGTGTTCACCCAGGAAGAGGCCCTGGCCGCCGCAAATCGCATTGGTTATCCGGTGGTCATGCGGCCATCTTACGTTTTGGGCGGCCGGGACATGCGAATTGTTTATAATGATCAGGGCGTTAAGGATTTTATGGCGGCCATCGGCGGCATGGCTAAGGAACATCCGGTTTTGATTGATAAATTCTTGAAAGATGCCATTGAGGTTGATGTTGATGCCATCAGTGATGGACAAACCACCATCATCGGCGGCATTATGGAGCATGTGGAGGAGGCAGGTATTCATTCGGGCGATTCTTCCTGCGTACTGCCGCCGCACACCCTGCCCCAGTCGATTATCGAAGAAATCATGACCGCCAGCAAGGATATGGCCAGAGAGCTTGGAGTGATTGGGCTGATGAATGTGCAGTTTGCCGTCAAGGATGAAAAGCTATATGTGCTGGAGGTAAATCCGCGGGCATCAAGAACCGTGCCTTTTGTCTCCAAGGCAACCGGAGTGCCGCTGGCCCGGCTGGCTACCAAGGTGATGCTGGGCATGAGCCTTGAGGAGTTGGGGCTGACCAGCGAGGTTAAAATCGGCCATTGGGCGGTAAAGGAGGCCGTCTTCCCCTTTGACCGTTTTGACAAGGTGGATACCCTGCTCGGTCCGGAGATGAAGTCCACCGGCGAGGTGATGGGCATCGATGACAATCTGGGGCTGGCCACCGCCAAGGCATCCATTGCCGCCGGAGCCAACCTGCCGGAGCCGGGGCAGGTCTTTATCAGTGTCAGGGATGCGGACAAATCGGCCATGATTCCAATCGCCAAAGTCCTGATTGACATGGGTTATAAGGTGCTGGCTACGGACGGCACGGCCCAAATGCTTGCTGACCATCAAGTTGCCTGCGAGCGGGTCAACAAGATATCGCAGGGCAGGCCGCATATTCTGGACAAGATTCAGGATAACCAGATCAACTGGATAGTAAACACCTCGCTGGGAAAAAGAACCACCGAGGATTCCTACCTGATAAGAAGGGCCGCCCTTGATTTTCATATCACCTACACCACCACCAAGGCCGGGGCCAAGGCCATGATTATGGCCCTTGCCGAGGCAAAAAAATCAGCAATTGGGGTGCAGCCGGTTCAATATTTCACCAAATAATCATATTTTTTACGGCAAAATCCTGATGGCGGCTTGATATGTTTTGAGTTACGGTTTATTATTCCGCTTTTGTTTCAGGGCAAATTGAACCTTGCCTGTTATTTCGGAAAACTAGGGAAACGGGAGGAATCCTTGAGTAATTTTTACAAAAATCTTAGTATGTGGCTGGTGATCGGGCTGGCTATGCTGATGCTGTTCAATATTTTCAATGAGCCGAAGGGCGACCCCAACCTGCTGACCTATTCACAATTTGTGGCTAGTGTGCAGAGCAAGACCATCACCAGAGTTACCATCAGCGGTGATGCCATCTCCGGCACCCTGCCGGACGGCAAGCAGTTTCAAACCATTTTTCCCATCAATGACGGGGAGTTAATCCCCATTTTGCGTAATGCAGGGGTAGATATAACCGTCAAGGAACGCCAGCGTGAATCATGGTTGATGCAGATTTTTGTTTCCTGGTTTCCCATGCTGCTGCTGATTGGGGTCTGGATTTTCTTTATGCGGCAGATGCAGAGCGGCAAGGGCGGGGCCTTATCTTTCGGCAAGACCCGAGCCAAACTTATGGAGCAGGGCGAGAACAAGGTTACCTTCAAGGATGTAGCCGGTATTGATGAGGCCAAGGAAGAGCTGGAGGAAATCATTGATTTTCTAAAGGATCCGCAAAAATTTACCGCCTTGGGCGGCAGGATTCCCAAGGGGGTTTTGCTGGCAGGCTCGCCCGGCACCGGAAAGACCCTGCTGGCAAGGGCCATTGCCGGAGAGGCGGATGTGCCGTTTTTCTCCATTTCCGGCTCTGATTTTGTGGAAATGTTTGTCGGCGTGGGTGCCTCACGGGTGCGTGATCTTTTTAATCAGGGCAAGAAAAATGCCCCCTGTATCATCTTTATTGATGAGATTGATGCGGTAGGCCGTCATCGCGGGGCCGGGCTGGGCGGCGGCCATGATGAAAGGGAGCAGACCCTGAACCAGCTTCTGGTGGAGATGGACGGTTTTGAATCCAGCGAGGGGGTGATTATTGTGGCTGCCACCAACCGTCCTGATGTTCTGGATCCGGCTCTTTTGCGTCCCGGCCGTTTTGATCGTCAGGTGGTGGTACCGGTGCCGGATGTGGGCGGCCGCCGCAAAATCCTTGAAATTTATGCTGGTAAGGTCAAGATGGATCCAGCCGTTGACCTGGAAATTCTGGCTCGGGGTACGCCTGGTTTTTCCGGTGCCGATCTGGAAAATCTGATCAACGAGGCGGCTCTAATGGCGGCCAGAAATGGTGAAAAAGAGGTGAGCCTTGCCCTGCTGGAAAGGGCCAAGGACAAGATTATGATGGGTGCGGAACGTAAATCCATGATCATCAATGACAAGGAAAAGGAGGTTACTGCCTATCACGAGGCCGGACATGCCCTGATTGCCAGACTTCTGCCCGACACCGACCCGATTCATAAGGTAACTATCATCCCCAGGGGACGGGCCTTGGGGCTGACCATGCAGCTGCCCATGGATGAAAAATATACCCATTCCAAGACCTTTCTGGAGCATACTATTTGCATACTATTCGGCGGCCGGGTGGCCGAAAAGATTGTTTTTGGGGAAATCACCACCGGAGCAGGCAACGACCTGGAAAGGGCCACTGAGCTTGCCCGAAAGATGGTCTGCGAATGGGGCATGAGCGATGAACTGGGGCCGCTTACCTACGGCCAGAAAGAGGAGCAGATTTTCTTGGGCCGCGAGCTTAACCGCCACCGTGATTTTAGCGAGGAGACTGCCAGACAGATTGATCTGGCAATTCGGGATATTATTCTGGAATCATCGGAAAAGGTAACAGAACTTTTGACCCAACATCGGCCAATCTTAAATAAAATGGCCGAGATGCTCCTTGAAAAAGAGACCATCGATTTAAGCGATATAGAGGAAATCATTAAGGAATTGGCACCGGAGCTTGCCGCTGACGAACCGGAGCCATCGGCGAAGCAGGCCGCAGAATCTAAAGATTCGGTGATCATCACACCGCCGCCTAAGCCGGAAGGACATAGTCCCGAAGCAAGCTAGCAAATGCCTTCGGTAAAAATCATGGGCATACTAAATGTAACGCCCGATTCCTTTTCTGACGGAGGCCGTCATAACTCACCGGAACTGGCACTGGCCGGAGCAAAACGCCTGATTGATGAGGGGGCAGATATTCTGGATGTGGGGGGGGAATCCACCCGTCCCTTTGCCAGTCCGGTGTCCATTAGCGATGAGCTTGCCCGCACCATTCCGGCCATTGAGCTAATCAAAAGGCATTATCCCGAGGTGCCGCTGTCCATAGATACCAGAAATGCAGAGGTTGCAGAGGCAGCCCTGGCCGCCGGAGCAGATATGATTAACGATATTTCCGCCCTGCGGCATGATCCGGCCATGATCAAGCTGGCACAGGAGACCGAGGTGCCGGTAATCATTATGCATATGCAGAACAATCCGGCCAATATGCAGCTTGCCCCCAGGTATAATGATGTTGTTCAGGAACTATATGATTTTTTTCAGGAAAGGCTAAGGCGGCTGGAAGAACTGGGCCTAGACCTTGAGCGAATTATTATTGACCCGGGCATCGGCTTTGGCAAGACCCTGGCCCATAATTTATCCATTTTGAAACATCTTGGCCGATTTAGAGAGCTGGGCCGCCCGATTCTGCTCGGTCATTCACGAAAGAGCTTTCTAGGGGAAATTACCGGCAAAAGGGATCAGGAAAGGGATTTTGCCACGGCGGTTGTGGCAGCCTTGGCCGTAAATCAAGGCGTTTCAATGATCAGGGTTCATCGGGCAGCGATGGTCAAGGAGGCAGTTATGATTGCCCGGGCCATAGATTCAGCAGCGGATTAGCCGCCGCGGGCAACCGAAAATTTTATCGGCTTAGGAGGGAAGTATGAATTTGCAGGTCTTGGCAAGTCAATCAATGGAAAATCTGGCCGTTTATCTGCATTTGAGCTACGGCCTTGCCGCCGGGATGGTCTCGGCGGTTAATCCTTGCGGCTTTGCCATGCTGCCGGTTTATCTCAGCCTGTACCTGGGGGCAAATGACAAGACCTTCGGCAGCCAGTCCATTTTGCTCAGGATATTCAAGGCCCTAATGGTAACCTTCATTGTAACCAGTGGTTTTGCCGTGGTTTTTGGGGCCGTGGGCGGGCTGATCATGGCGGGCGGCAGTTTTATTGAAGAATATATTCCCTGGTTTGTCCTGGTGGTGGGCGGTCTGATGATTCTGCTTGGCTGCTGGCTGCTGACGGGCAAACATTTTTCCCTGCCCTTGCTGCTGAAACTGGCACAGAAAATTGGCGATCCCCGCGATATGAGCATTTGGAGCTTCTTTTTATTCGGCATCACCTTCGGTATAACTTCAATGAGCTGCACCCTGCCCATCTTCCTGGCGGTGGTTGGCAGCAGTTTTACCAGTCAAAACTGGCAGGAGGGGCTGGGGCAGTTTTTTTCCTTTATCGCCGGAGTGTTTCTGGTGCTGCTGATTCTAACCCTTGGCATCGCCCTGGTAAAAAAGGCCCAGGTTACGGGCCGGATGAAAAAAATATTCCCCTTTATTCATCTGATCTCGGCATTCTTCCTGCTGGCTGCCGGGGGATATATCGTCTGGCACCAATGGCGGGTTTTGTTCCACTAAAATTCAGGTTTTAGGGGCTGACGCTGTTCGGCGATAATCCTGCTGGTAACGGCCTTTAAGATTACCCCATAGGCGGGCAAAAACAGCATCAGGCTGACCAGGAGCTTGAAGCAGTAATCCGTTGTGCCGATTTCCAGCCAGTGGGCGGCCATAAATGCGTCCGGGCTTTTCCAGAAGGCCAGATAATAAAAGACGATGGTGTCAAGGAGATTACCAATAAGGCTGGAAGCGGCCGGGGCAATCCACCATTGTTTTAACGCTCTTAACCTTGAAAACACCAAAATATCGGCAAATTGCCCGGCCGCATAGGCGGCAAAACTGGCCAGGGCGATGCGGAAAACAAAAAGGTTGAACGCGGTAAGACTGCCAAGGCCCTGGAACCTGCCCTCAAAAAAGATTACCGAAATTAGATAGGAGATAAAAAGAGCCGGCAGCATCACCAGAAAAATTATCTTCCTGGCCTTTTGCCGGCCAAAGATGCGGACGGTCAAATCAGTGGCAAGATAAACCAGCGGAAAGCTGAAAGTTCCCCAAGTGGTATAAAAGCCAAGGATTTTTACCGGAATTTGTACCAGATAGTTACTGATTGTAATGATAATAATATGCAGCAATGCAAGGATTAAGACGGCCCTTCTGATTTGGGCGGCGGTTAGAGTGTCCATGAGCTTCCTTTTTGGTTGCCGGGGTGAGGGAACCCGGTGAATTAAGCGACTGCCGATTAAACTGGCGGCAGGATATACCATTAAGGATAAAAAAGCAAAAAATTACTTGGCTCCTATCCTTTTCATATAATCAAGCCAGACCGGAGCCGCCGTGCTGCCGCCGCCTTCATCCCGGCCAAGGCTGGTATTTTGGTCATGACCGATCCAGACGCCGGTCAGCAGCCTGCGGTTAAAACCGATAAACCAGGCATCCCGATTCTGATTGGTGGTGCCGGTCTTGCCGCCGCTTTCTCCGGCCAGTCCGCGGGCCTTTTTGCCGGTGCCTTGTTTAACGGTCATTTTTAACATATACTTTACCTCTGCCGCCACTCTGGGAGAAATGGCCCGGGCCGGTTTGGCAGATGAGCTGTAAATCAATTTGCCGCCCCTCTTGATGGACTCGATAAAACGGGGTTTGACAAAACTCCCCTGACAGATATAAGGCTCGTAGGCCGCCGTCATTTCAAGCGGTGAGACATCGACGGCTCCCAGGGCAAGGGATAAATCCGGCGGCAGCTTCGAGCTGATTCCTGACTTTCCGGCCAGTTGATGCACCGCCTTGATGCCGGTTTTCTGCAGCAGCCTGATGGCCGGAATATTATAGGAATGGCTTAATGCCTCGGTCAGCGTAACCTGCCCGTGAAAGGTGCCTGAAGAATTTTTCGGACGCCAGACCTTGCCCCTGCTTCCCGGAATGGTGATCGGGGTGTCAGAGACGGTGGAATAGGGATTAAGGCCGTCTGACAAGGCTGATGCATAGACCAGCGGCTTGAAGACCGAACCGGCAGGCCGTCTGGCCTGAGTGCAGCGGTTGAAGGGTGATTTTATATAATCGGTTCCCCCGGCCAAGGCCCGAACCTTGCCCAGACAGGCGGCCATGCTGACCAGCCCGCCCTGCGGCACGGCCCCGCCCGAACGTCTTGCCGCTGCCCTGGTTCCCTTGTTCAGGGCCGCCGCCGCCGCTAGCTGCATATCCGTATCCAGATAGGTCTTGATGGTAACCGCCGCCCTGGTTAATGGCTCACCTAATATCTCTTCCGCCCTCAGTTTGACCACGCTGGTATAATAACCCGCCTGCCGCTGCGAAATACGCCTTGATTTTCCGCCAAAGCTTAGTTTTTCTGCATAGGCTGCCCGGGCCTGCTCGGCACTGATATAGCCGTCAGCGGCCATCCGGTTCAGGACATATTTTTGCCGAACCGCCGCCCTTTCCGGGTGTTTCAGGGGGGAATACTTGCTGGGCGCCTGGGGCAGACCAGCCAGAACCGCCATCTCGGCCAGACTAAGATTCCAGACATGCTTGTCAAAATAGGCCTGGGAAGCGGCTTCAACGCCGTAGGCTCCGGCACCCAGGTAAATTTCATTAAGATATACATAAAGAATATCTTCCTTGGATAACAAGGTATCAATGCGCCAGGCCAGCACCGCTTCCTTGAACTTGCGCAGATAGGTCTTTTCCGGAGTTAGAAGCAATGATTTTGCCACCTGCTGGGTGATGGTGGAGCCACCCTGCCCCCTTCTGCCACTTTTCATATTATTGACGGCCGCCCGCAATACAGAAAAAAAGTCCAGCCCCGGATGCTCAAAAAACTTGCCGTCTTCGGCAGAAATAAAGGCTTTGCCCAGGAGAGGGGGAATTTTGGCAAGGGGTACCACCGTCCGGTTTTCTATATAGATTCTCTCGATAACTGCACCTTTTCTATCCAGTATATAACTGGTTTGCAGGGGCTGGTAATGCACAACATTTCTGATGTCCGGGATGTTCAGCCAGTTTAGAGTGAAAAACAGACCAGCCAGAAAAACATTGACCAGCAGGAAAACCGCAAAGATTAGGCCGATAATATGTTTATTATTACAGGCTTTTTTTGCCTTCTGCGTGGTTTGCTGCCGTTTTTTGCGGGTCATATTTTAATAATGATTGGTAAAAATTATCTGGTTGATTAATATGAAGAGCTAGTCATTAACGGCGGGCCAGTTTAATACCTGAACGAAAACAAGCAACCGGAATTTAACCGTATGCCGAAAATACGCATCCTTCCCGAACAAATTGCCAATCAGATCGCTGCCGGTGAGGTGGTTGAACGTCCGGCCTCGGTGGTCAAGGAACTGCTGGAAAATAGTCTGGACGCTGGAGCCAGCCGCATCGAGATAGAGATTGAAGGCGGCGGCACCCGTTTAATCAGGGTGATAGATGACGGCGAGGGGATGGATGAGGATGATCTGCTCCTTTGCCTTGAGCGGCACGGCACCTCAAAGATTCTGGAAGCCGAAGACTTACAGACCATTGCCACCCTGGGCTTTCGCGGCGAGGCCATTCCTTCCATTGGTTCGGTATCGAACCTGACCATTAAATCACGGACCAGAGAGGCCGAGCTTGGCACCCAGGCAGTGCTGCAATACGGCAAGCTGCAAAAGGTACATGAAACCGGATGCAGTTACGGCACCATGATAGAGGTAAAAAACCTGTTCGGCAACACTCCGGCCAGACGCAAGTTTCTAAGAACGGTTAGAACCGAGCTTGGGCATATTGAAGAAACCATTAAAAATTATGCCCTGGCTGCTCCAGAGGCCACTTTTATTTTACGGATTAACGGCAGGGAAACCATTTATCTGGACGGTTCGGTCGATCTGGAAGGCCGGGTAAAAAGCATCCTGCATTATCAGGATGACCTGCTGAGGGTTACAGGAGAAAACAGCAGTATCGGCTATAAATTGCACGGCTATCTGGTGCCGCCGGACAAATCGGTCAGCATGGCGGCCAGACTGCGTTTTTTTGTTAATGGCCGGGCCATAAGGGACAAGATTCTTACCCATGCCGTGGGTGAGGGCCTGCGGGGTTTTCTGATGAAGGGGAAAAATCCGGCCGGATTTTTTCATTTAAGCCTGCCGCCCGGCGAGGTCGATGTCAATGTCCATCCGGCCAAGCATGAGGTGCGGTTCAAGACCAGCCGGGACGTGCATCAGCTCATCACCTCGGCCATCGTCAAGACCATGCAGGATTATCAGGATGAGGTCAGGACTGCCTTGTTCGGAGCAGACCGTGATTCGGAGTCGATTCCGCTGGATGCTGAGGCGGCGGAACCGTTTTATCCCCAGCCGGAAGAGGAGATTGAAGATGAGGCCGAAGACCTTAGCCCGATGATAGGTCATTTGCCCGCAGGCGATGAACCCTTTTTAACCCGCGGGCAGGCATCTGAACGGGGAGAAGAAATTGAGCGTGAAGAAATTCCGGCTCCAGATGAGACCGATGAACCGGCTGGACAGGGTTTTGCGCCGCCGGTAACTCCGGCTGAGATCACCGTCAAGGAGCCGGAAGCGGTTTATCATGCTCCCGCAGCAGAAAAGGGCCGGCACGATTTCCGCATCATTGGTCAGTTGCAAAATCTTTATATCCTATGTGAAAACAAGCAGGGGCTGCTGGTAATTGATCAACATGCCGCCCATGAAAGGCTGTTGTTTGAAAAACTGCGTCAACAATACCTATCCGGCCGGGTTATCAGTCAGAATCTGCTCTTTCCAGAGACGGTTGAGCTTTCGGTCTTTCAGGCCCAGCTAGTTGAAAAAAATCTTGACGAACTGGAAAGGCTGGGCTTTGCGGTCAGGAATTTCGGCGGCAGCAGCTTTGTTATTTCCGCTGTACCCGCCCTGGCTGGTAAGGCGGCGCCAGCGGCTCTCTTGACCCGGGTGCTGGAGCGGTTCGGCTCTGAAACCAAAAGCAGTGAGGGGGCCGGACTGCTTGAGGATATTCTGGCCGATATGGCCTGCAAGGCGGCCATTAAATCCGGCCATGATTTGCAGGAGATTGAAATTGAAAAACTTTTAAGCCAGATGGCGGCGGCCGATCTCTTTACCCATTGCCCCCACGGCAGGCCGGTTTTCAGACAATTTAATCAAAATGAAATAAAAAAATGGTTTCACCGCACTTAAACATCAAATTTTGCCTGCTGATGCTCCTGCTGGCCCTGCTAACCGGCTGTGCCAAGGAGCCGATAAGAAAGACCTTTGAAGCCACTGCCTATTGCGGCTGCTCCAAATGCTGCAGATGGGAGCGGGGCAGCTGGAAGTATCTAAAACTAAATTTCTGGAATAAATATATAAATTACGGCAAATATGCAGGTAGGCCCTATTCAGGGCGGACGGCCAGCGGCACCAAGCCAAATGAGCCGCAGGAGGGCTTGTTCTCTTTAGATTCCATTTATCACCCCTGGCTGATTCCGTTTAGAATCCTGCCCTGGTATATTTTGCCGGCAGACGGCACCATTGCCGCCGATACCAAATATTATCCCTTCGGTACCAGAATGTATGTTCCGGGCTACGGCTGGGGGGTGGTTGAAGACCGGGGCAGTGCCATCAAGGGGCCGTCACGGATTGACCTTTTCTTTGATTCTCACCGCGAGGCCAGAAGATGGGGCAGGCGTAAGGTCAGGGTGCAGATTGAGAGGCCCTAGGTTATGGCACCAATAATAGTAATAGGCGGCGGTCTGGCCGGGTGTGAGGCCGCTTTGCAGGCGGCAAGGGCCGGGTGCGTAGTAAGATTATATGATATGAAGCCGGTTAAACGCAGTCCGGCTCATCAATCTGACTTGCTTGGCGAGCTGGTTTGCTCCAACTCATTCCGCTCCAATGACGGCACTTCGGCGGTCGGTCTGCTGAAAAACGAGATGCGAACCCTTGGCGGTCAGCTAATGCAAATAGCTGATCAGACTGCGGTTCCGGCCGGAAAGGCTCTGGCGGTGGATCGGCAGCTTTTTGCCGAAAAGGTTACTGATCTGGTGGAAAATCAGCCAAATATCGAGGTTATCCATAAAGAAGTAACGGAAATCCCCAACTCAGGAAACCAGATAGTAATTTTGGCTACCGGGCCGCTCACTTCAGGAGCAATGGCCTCATCCATCGCCGAAATAACCGGCAAAAAACTGGCCTTTTACGATGCCATTGCCCCCATTGTTCATGCGGAAGGTCTTGATTTGCAAATTATCTACCGTAAATCACGCTGGGAAGACGGCCCCGGCGATTATCTGAACTGCCCGATGAATAAGGAGCAATATCTTGATTTTATTGCTGAACTTGGCAGGGCAAAGCAGGTGCCGCTAAGGAACTTTGAGGAGATAAAATATTTTGAGGGCTGTCTGCCCATTGAGGTTATGCAGGCCAGAGGTGAGGATACTTTACGTTTTGGCCCCATGAAACCGGTGGGGCTGGCCGACCCTAGAACCGGAGAAGAGCCTTATGCGGTGGTACAGCTCCGCATGGAAAATCGGCAGGGGACGCTTTATAATCTGGTTGGTTTTCAAACTAAACTTACCTATGGCGAGCAAAAGCGGGTTTTCAGGATGATTCCCGGGTTAGAACAGGCGGAATTTGCCAGATACGGCTCTATTCACCGCAACAGTTTTATCTGTGCACCGCAAGTTCTACTGCCGACCCTGCAAGTTAAAAAGCAGAAAAACCTGTTTATTGCCGGGCAGTTATCCGGCGTGGAAGGCTATGTTGAATCCATTGCCATGGGGCTTTTGGCCGGAATAAATGCCGCCAGACTAAGCCGCAATCTGCCGCCGACCGTGCCGCCCAGGCATACCGCTCTGGCTGGTTTGATTGAGCATCTAACTGGAAGCGAGCCAAAACATTTTCAGCCGTCCAATATAAATTTCGGCCTGTTTCCGGCCTGGCAGAAAAAGATTGCCAAAAAATTGCGCGGCGGACAAAGGGCAAAAAATTCGGCGGCGGCCATGAAAGGATGGGTGGAAGAACTTTTATCAAATCAATTAAGGGCAAATGAGGGCGAAAATGAAACTTAACTGCGATATGGGCGAGAGCTTTGGCAATTACACCATTGGTGCCGACAGCGAGGTGATGCCCCATATTGATATGGCTAATATCGCCTGCGGTATGCACGCATCCGACCCGGATGTCATGGACAAGACCATTGCTCTGGCCGTCAAACACGGCGTTACCATTGGCGCCCATCCGGGCTACCCCGATTTGCAGGGTTTTGGCCGTCGGGATATGAGCCTTTCCCCCAGGGAGATAAAAAACCTGGTGATTTATCAGGTTGGGGCCTTATCTGCATTTTGTTCCCTGCATAACACTAGGCTCAGCTATATCAAGCCCCACGGCGCACTCTATCATGCCATGATGAATAAAACCGAGGTCTTAGACGCTCTTTTGCAGGCGGCCAGTCAATTTTCCCTGAAACTTATGCTGCTTGCAACTGCTGGCTGGCAAAAACATCAGGAACATGCCGCACAATATGGCGTAAAACTGCTGCTCGAAGGTTTTGTTGACCGCGGCTATGAAGATGACGGCAGTCTGGTGTGCCGCAGTAAACCGGGAGCCTTGCTGGAAGAGCAGGAGATGATAGAAAGGGTCAGATTGCTATGCTCAAATCAGCCCATGCGGTCAATCAGCGGTAAGGAACTCCGCTTTCCCATTGATACCCTATGCGTGCATGGCGACGGCAAGGGAGTCAGGCAGATCAAGGCATTTAGAGAGATTATTAACGGATAAGGCTTGTTTTAACCGCTTGTTTTAAGCCATAGAATTCATGCAGAAAAAAACAAACAATTTCAACCTCTCCCAGGTTTCCGAGACCTCGATTCTGGTCAGCTTTAACCAGCCTGTCGGGGCTGACCTTTCCCTGTATATCGCCGATTGCGGTAAGGCCGTAACCGCTCATCTGGCGGATATGGTGATCAATACCATTCCATCATACAATGCCCTGCTGGTAACCTTTAGGCCGCAGGCGGGCAGTCATACCGGAAAATTAAGGGACATTTTGCTGACAGTTCCCCAAAAAAAAGAACATAACCAGACAAATATTATCGAGATACCTGCCTGGTATGATCAGGAAGCCGCTCAATACCTGGGCGAGATACTGGAGCAGACAGGCTGCACCCTTGAACAGTTAATCGCCCTGCACACCAGAGAGCCGTTTTTTGTCTATATGATTGGTTTTTGCCCGGGCTTTGCCTATATGGGCGATCTGCCTGCACAGCTTAGACTGCCGCGCCGCACCGTGCCGCAAACCAAAATACCTGCCGGCAGTGTGGCCATCGCCGATTTTCAGACCGCAGTTTATCCACTGGCCATGCCCGGCGGCTGGAATATTATCGGCCGAACGCCGCTCACCGTCTTTGATGCCGGAAGAAAGCAGCCAAGCCTCTTGCAGCCCGGGGATATGGTGCAGTTCAAGGCCATCAGCAAGGAAGAATATTTACAGCAAGGCGGAGTTATCTAATGGGAAAGATGCAGGTAATCAGTAAGGGCTTTCTGGCAACCATTCAGGATGAGGGCCGCAAATTATGTCAGCATCTTGGCCTTGCCGAGGCCGGAGCCATGGATAAACACGCCCTGTTCTGGGGCAATCGGCTGCTGGGCAACCCGGCAGATGCCGCCGCAGTTGAAATCCTGCTGGGCAACGCCAGCTTTTCCTTTGATACCGTCGCCCAAATCGCCATCACCGGAGCTGAAATGAATGCCACCCTTAACGGGCAGAAAGTTCCCAACTGGACGGCAATCTCAATTTCTCCCGGCGATGTGCTTAAATGCGGTATGGCCGCCAGCGGTCTGTGGGCCTATCTCACCATAACCGGAGGCTTTAATGAGCCGCATTTCTTCGGCAGCAGTTCAACCGTTATCAGGGAGAAAACCGGCGGTAATCAGGGCAGGCGGCTGGACGCCGGAGATATTATCCATTACCATCAGCAGGCTACCAAGCCAAAAGCCTCATACCAAGCAAGGGTGCCGGAGCGGTATATCCCAAATTATGAGGAGCCGCTGACCCTGCATTTCTTCCCCGGCTATCATTATCAGCAATTTGACCCTGAAAGCCTGGAGCAATGCCTTGACAGTTGGTACACCATCAGTCAGGAGGCCGATCGGATGGGCTATCGGCTTTCCGGCCCGCCCTTGCGGCGGACGGGTGATAACATCCTTTCCATCGGGGTTCCCTGTGGTGCAATTCAGGTTCCCACTGCCGGAGAACCCATTATTCTGCTTAATGATCGGCAATGTACCGGCGGTTATCCGGTTCTTGGCGTAATCTCGGCTCGGGATATCTTCAGGCTGGTGCAGAGAAGGCCGGGAGCCAGGGTACGTTTTGCCGCAGCCGATCTTGCCGCCCGCCAGCAGGAACTTTTTGAATTTTACCAGTTTTTTCAGCAATAATTTGCAAATTAAAGGTTATCGGTTTGAAATAAGGTGATTTGTTTTGTGCTTATACAAACAATCTGGCATTAACCACGCCTTTCTGCTGGTAAAAATTATAACTATAGGTTATGATTTGTTTTTGAGGATAAAAAACTAAAACAAAGGAGATGAATTATGAAACAAACCATCAAAAAATCCGTAACCCTTTTTACTGCCCTTACCCTTGGCCTGTCGGCCTCTTTTGCCCAGGCAAAGACCTCATGGGATATGCCGACCCCTTATCCTGATGCCACCTTTCATACCAAAAACATTGCCCAGTTTGCAGAAGATGTCAAACAGGCAACCGGCGGCGAACTGGAGATTAAACTGCACACGGCAGGTTCTCTGTTTAAGCATCCTGAAATAAAGAATGCAGTACGCGGCGGTCAGGTGCCGATTGGCGAGTTTTTTATCTCACTGCTCGGCAATGAGCATCCGGTTTTTTCTGCCGATTCCCAGCCGTTTCTGGCCACCAATTATGACGATGCCGCCAAACTATGGGCGGCCCAAAAGCCCATTATCACCAAATTGCTCGATAAACAAGGGCTGATGCCCCTGTTCTCGGTGGCCTGGCCGCCGCAGGGCCTATATACCAAAAAATCAATACAAACCGTGGGAGACCTCAAGGGGCTTAAATTCAGAACCTATAACCCCACCCTTGAAAAGCTGGCAAACAAGCTCGGTGCCGCCCCTACCCAGGTTGAGGTACCGGATCTTCCCCAGGCCTTTTCCACTGGCCGGGTTGATGCCATGATTACCTCTCCGTCTACCGGAGCCAACTCCAAGGCCTGGGACTTTGTTGACAACTATACCGACATTCAGGCTTGGGTTCCTAAAAATATTGTGGTGGTAAACAAGCGTGCCTTCCGCCGTCTTGGCAAGGATGTGCAAAAGGCCGTGCTTGAAGCGGCGGCCAAGGCCGAACAGCGTGGCTGGGAAATGAGCAAGGAGGAAACCGCCGCCAAAATCAAGGTTATGGCGGATAACGGCATGAATATCGTTACGCCCTCACCGGAACTGATGAAGGGCTTGCAGGCGGTCGGTGAGCAGATTGTCGGCGAATGGGAAAAGGAAGGCGGCGCTGAAAGCAGCAGCTTGCTGAAAGCCTATAAAGAATAAATTTTGTCTTACCGGGGGCGGTTGCCCCCGTTTGCCATGATACGTAAGGTATTAAATAAAATATACCAGCTCAGCGGCTGGCTGGCCGCAGTTTTCCTGCTGCTGATTTGTCTGCTGGTTATGGTTCAGGTCGGGTGCAACCTGATTAACAAGGTAAGCGGCATGATTACCGGAGAGGCCATGGGGCTGACCATTCCGTCCTACGCCGATTTCACTGGTTTTCTGCTGGCGGCGGCCTCTTTTCTTGCCCTTGCCTATACCTTACGTGCCGGCAGTCATATTCGGGTAACCCTCGTTTATGGCAATCTTGGCCCGGGGGTGCGGCGTATTGTGGAAGGCTGGTGCCTGCTTTTTGCGGCAAGCATGACTATCTATTTCACCTGGTACACTGGCTATTTGCTCTATGAAAGCTATATCTACAAGGATCTTTCTTCGGGGATGATCGCCGTACCCCTGTGGATTCCCCAGTCCGCCATGTTGTTAGGATTGTTAGTGCTGTCAATCTCGCTGGTTGACGACCTTTTCTGCCTGCTCTTTACCGGCAGAACCAGCTACCAGCCCAAATTCAGAAAATAGGTGGCCTAATGTCTGAAATCTCCATGACTGCCTTTTTACTGGTTTTGCTGTTTCTGTTTTTGGGCAGTGGTATCTGGGTGGCCTTTTCCCTGCTCGGCGTGGGAGTGGTCGGCATGTTGCTTTTTACCGATGCTCCGGTGGGCAACATTCTTGCCACCACCGTCTGGGGAGCTAGTAATAGCTGGGCCTTGGCCGCCCTGCCGCTTTTTATCTGGATGGGTGAAATCCTTTTCCGCTCCAGACTTTCAGAAGATATGTTTGACGGACTTTCGCCCTGGCTGACCCATCTGCCCGGCCGCCTGCTGCACGTTAATGTGCTGGGCTGTGCCATCTTTGCCGCAGTTTCCGGCTCTTCTGCGGCGACCGCGGCCACCATTGGCAAGATGTCCATTCCCACCCTGACCGAACGGGGCTATCCGCAACGGATGATTATCGGCACTCTGGCCGGATCTGCCACCTTGGGGCTGCTTATTCCGCCATCCATCATCCTGATTGTTTACGGCGTGGCTACCGAGCAGTCCATAGGCAGGCTGTTTATCAGCGGCATCTTTCCGGGTCTGCTTTTGGTCGCACTCTTTGTCGGCTATGTTGCCATTTGGTCATTACTAAACCACAAGAGAATCCCCAAGGAGAACGCAAAGTATTCCCTGGTTGAAAAATTAAGACGGGGCAAGCGGCTTATTCCAGTTGTCTTGTTGATTATAGGGGTTCTTGGCTCCATCTACAGCGGCATTGCCTCGCCGACTGATGCGGCGGCGGTGGGGGTGGTATTGGCTCTGGTTTTATCATGGCTTTCCGGCAGTCTTACCAAGGATGCCTTTATAGATGGGCTGCTCGGTGCCACCAAGACATCCTGCATGATTGCCTTTATTCTGGCTGGAGCCGCCTTTCTCACCGTGGCGATGGGCTTTACCGGCATTCCCAGAATGCTGGCCGCCTGGATTGCCGATTTTGACCTTTCTTCTTACGTCCTTTTGGCCGCCTTGACCGTATTTTTCATTGTTCTCGGCTGTTTTCTGGACGGTATTTCGGTGGTAGTTCTCACCACCTCGGTCATTATGCCCATGATTGAGCAGGCCGGAATAGATCCGCTTTGGTTCGGCATCTTTCTGGTTATCGTGGTGGAAATGTCGCAAATCACACCGCCGGTCGGCTTCAACCTCTTTGTGATTCAGGGCCTGACCGGAATCAATATCTTGCGGGTGGCCTACGCCGCCCTGCCGTTCTTTCTCCTGCTGATGACCGCCTTGGTCCTAATCGTGGTTTTTCCGCAAATTGTTACCTGCCTTCCTGCCATGATGAGCGGCTGAGTTTTTTAACTTCTTGATATATCAATGGTATATACTAAAGGAGAAAAATATGGAAAAAGCAAAGTTATTTCAAAATGGTCAAAGTCAAGCAGTGAGACTTCCCAGGGAATATCAATTTGAGGGGAATGAGGTATATATAAAAAAAATAGGAGATACTGTTTCGTTAATTCCGATCAAAAGTTCATGGGAACCTTTAATAAATAGTCTTGATGAATTTTCAGATGATTTTATGAGTGAAAGGCAGCAGCCTGAAAATCAAAAAAGAGATGATTGGTAATGTATTTGTTAGATACCAATATTTGTATTTATCTAATTAAACAAAAGCCGATTCAGGTATTAAATTATTTTCAGAAAATTACGCCCGGGAAAATAGCGATTTCATCTATAACTTTTTCAGAACGCCAGTTTGGAGTTGAAAAAAGTGATTACCAGGAAAAAAATCGGCAAGCACTAGAGAAGTTTGTTACTCCTCTTCAGATTTTCAATTATGATTCAGCAGCATCAAGTGTCTATGGAAAAATTAGAAGGCATCTTGAAGCTGAAGGTACTCCCATTGGCCCCCTTGATACCTTGATTGCTGCTCATGCAATTAGCATAAATGCCATATTAGTAACAAATAATGTGAAAGAGTTCAGCAGGGTTCCCAATTTACTGGTTGAAAACTGGGTCGTTAATGAGCAATAAATTTCATATCGCAAATATTTTGCTGTAATCATTTCATTTGCCGATGTATTCTGCGGCCTAATCTAGGGTAGTCTCAGGCTTTATTTATGGCAAAACAGCTTAAATTTTAAGGAGAAAATATGGATTTCGATCTTAAAAGTCATATCCGTTCCATCCCGGACTGGCCCAAGCCCGGGGTTATATTTAGAGACATTAACTCACTGCTTGAAGACCGGCTGATATTTCACAAGCTGATAGACTGCTTTGTCCATCGGTATCTTGATACCGATATGGATGCTATTGCCGCAGTCGATGCTCGTGGTTTTATGATCGGGGCGGCGGCGGCCTATCAGCTAAACACCGCCTTGGTGCCGGTGAGGAAAAAGGGCAAGCTGCCCGGAGAAACCATCTCTGAGGCCTACACCCTTGAATATGGCGAGGCAGAACTGGCCATGCAGACCAGTTCGCTGAAAAAGGGCAGCCGGATTATCCTGATGGATGATATTATCGCCACCGGCGGCACCTTGCTGGCCTCGGCCAAACTGATCAGGCGGCTTGGGGCGGAAATTATCGAGATAGCCGCCATCATTGATCTGCCAGATTTGGGCGGCAGTAAAAAACTGCTGGAGGCAGGCTTTAAGGTTCACACCCTGACCTCATTTGACGGGGAATAGCAATTCGGCTTTAACCCCCGCATAAAAAAGCGGTGCAATTTCCAAAGAAGAGACTGCACCGCTTTTATCCCCTTACAACTTAAATCTGGCGACAATAGCACTTAAATCCTCAGCCAGCTTTGCCATTTCAATGGCACTGGTATTCACCCTTTCGCTGCCTGCGCTCATCTCGCCGGACAGGCTGTTTACTTCACTGACATCGGAGGCTACCTCGTTGGAGACCACCGAGGCCTGATTAACATTTTCGTTAATCTCCTGCACGCCCTGGGCCGCCTGGGTAACATTATTGGAAATCTCGGCGGTAGTGGCAGACTGCTCTTCGATGCCAGCGGCGACTGCCGAAACAATATCATTGATTTCATTGATAATACTGACAATGGCGGTAATGGCCGAGACGGACTCGGTGGTCAGCCCCTGAACATTGGCAATCTCATCGCTGATTTCCCTGGTGGCCTCGGCGGTTTGCTGGGCCAGAGCCTTAATCTCTCCGGCAACCACGGCAAAGCCTTTGCCTGCTTCTCCGGCCCGTGCCGCCTCGATGGTGGCATTTAGGGCCAGCAGGTTGGTCTGTTCGGAAATTTCGGCAATACTTTCAGTAACCTTGGTGATTTCAGAGGCCGCCTTACCCAGAATATCCATCTTCTCCGAAATCCCTCCGGCCTGCTCCACCGCCTTTTTGGTAATCTCGCTGCCCTTGCCCATATTGGCGGCCACCTCGTTAATGCTGGAGGCAAGCTCTTCCGCCGCCGTAACAATGATTTGCAGGCTGGAAGAGGCCTCTTCGGTGGCCGAGGCAATGCCGTTCATACTGGCCGACATCTCTTCGGCGGCTGCGGCAACGCCGCTGGATTTATCGGCGGTCTGCCTGGAGCCGGAAGAAAGCTGGGTGGAAATGGCGGCAAGACCTGATGAAGAGGAGGAAAGATTGGTGGAATCGGTATTAAGTCTGGAGAAAATTTCCCGTAAATCCTTAGACATGCTATCCATAGCCCGGCTAAGCGAGCCAATTTCATCCTTTCGTTCAAGAAAATTTTTACTTCCACGCCGAGTGAGATCGCCAGAGGCCACGTCTTCTGCAAATTTCGCCGCCAGGTTAAGGGGGATGGTAATCATCTTGGCAACAAGCAGTCCCATAATAAGGGCGGCAATAAAACCAATAACCACCAAAACGCCAATGCTAAATTCAGTTTTTTGTCCGCTTGCCACCATAATATCGGCTTCCTTGCTGACATTTTTTTTGGCGATCTCCATTAACCTGGCAAGGGCCTCTTCCGCCTTATAAATATTACCCTTGATCGGCTGCATCAAGACCTCATTGGCCTTACGGGGAGTTATGGTGCAATCATCAAAAACCTGCTGGGCAATCTTTAGAAAACCATCCCTATAGACCATATAATTTTCCGCATATTCCTGACGCAGCCTTTTTTCCTCCGGGCTTATATCCACAGACAGGGAATCTATTTTCTTGATGGTGGCAAAGACTTCCTCCGAAGCCTTGCTAAACCGCTCCAGATATTTTTCCTGCTGCTCCTTTTTGCCAATATTCAGGAAAAAGTCCTTTTCATATCTGCGGTTTTCCAAAACCAGGGTTTTTATCTGCTCAAAGTCCATATATTCAAGATGAATCTGTTCCATTGTATGCAGATTACTGACATTTTTGGCCGCCCCCATATAACCGATTCCGCCGACCACCAAAACGATAATGGCGGAAAGAAGAAAACCGCCGACCAGCTTTTGCCGAATTGATAAATTGTTAAGCCATTTCATGTTATCCTCCCTGGATGGTATGTTAAAAAAATCCCTTTACAAGCTCAATTAAAGTTCACTGGCGAGTGAAACGACCTGTTCTGCAAATTATGGTGCCCAATTTAATGACGGTTTACGTTTTGACTGAACACAATCCCGCAAATAAAGATTGATTAAATTTTGATATGGAACACCAGTTTCGTCTGCTAAATTCTTAAAATAGTCTATAATATCAACACCTATCCTGATAGTAACCTGTTTTTTTAGGATTTTGGCATACGGATTTTTACGCCCCGTCATTTTTTCCAAATCATATTCCTTTCTCATTTCAAATCCCCCTGAAATAAACTTCTTGTTCTTTCCTGGTTGCTAGCCGTATACTCTCCGTAGTATGTATGAAGATGTGGCGGGGGATGTTCACCCGGAGCATAATACATTCGGATTATAATGCCATAGAACATTGAAATTGTGGGCATAAATTCTCCTTGATAGCCATGCGTTTTCTACCTTTCCGGATCCTTTACC
>PDQP01000080.1 GCA_002747805.1 Deltaproteobacteria bacterium | reverse complement strand
CTGCCGCTGGATATCATCCTTGGCAGCCTCAATCTGAGGCTGGAGCTTGAGGAGGGTCTGCCGGTTGAGCAAATTGAAGGGGGCTGGCAGGAGGGCCTGGACGAGTTCAAAAGGCTGAGGGAGAAGTATCTTATCTATTGAGGTGCAGAATATGGTAAAAAAACAGGCCAGACTTAGCGAGCTGGCAGAAATGGTTGAGGGCCGGATGCTTGGCGAGGATGTCCTGATAACCGGCCTTGCTGCCATTGAGCAGGCCGGAAAAGGTGATATAACTTTTATGGTCAAGGTAAAGGGCAGCCATCTGGAGCAGGCTGGCTTGGCCTCGGCGGTAATTGTGCCGGACAGTGTCAGCTCGTGCAGCCTGCCGGCAATTTGCGTAAAAGACCCATATCTGGCCTCGGCCATCATTCACGGCTATTTTGTGCAGCAGCCCTTTGAGGCTAAAGGTATTGACCAGCGGGCCGTGGTCGGGGAAAACTGTCGTCTGGCCGAGAATATAACGGTTATGGCCGGGGCGGTTATCGGTGATGGGGCGGCCATCGGCGGCGGCACCCTGATTTCTCCGGGGGTGGTGATCGGCGAAGGGGCCGAGATTGGCGAAGATTGTGTGATTCATGCCAATGTTACCATTGAAGAGGGCTGCCGGTTGGGAAACCGGGTTATCATCCATGCCGGAACCGTGATTGGCAGCGATGGTTTTGGTTATGCCGCCGATGCCAAGGGCCGTCATATCAAGCGTCCGCAAATCGGCATCGTGGTCATTGGTGATGAGGTGGAAATCGGGGCCAACTGCTGTATCGACCGGGCGGCCTTCGGCATAACCGAGATCGGGGCAGGCTCCAAATTTGATAATCTGGTTCAGATCGGGCATAATGTGGTGATGGGCGAAAACTGTATCGTGGTTGCCCAGGTGGGAGTTGCCGGTTCGGTTAATATGGGCCGCAATGTGGTGATTGGCGGTCAGGCCGGTATCGGCGGCCATATCACCCTGCATGACGGGGCGATGGTTGCCGCCCGGAGCGGGGTTCATAGCAGTCTGGACAAGGGGGCCGTGGTGGGCGGCTATCCGGCCATACCGGTCGGGCAGTGGGGCCGGGCATCCGCCGTTTATGCCCGTCTCCCCGAACTTAGAAAGGAAGTGCGGGCCTTGAGAAAGGAGCTTGAGGCCCTGAAAGAGAAAACTTGCAGGTAGGGGCGGTTATGGCCGAGATAAAGAAAACGGAAGAGATTGATATTCTCGAAATAATGAAGATGCTGCCGCATAGGTATCCCTTTGTTATGGTTGATAAAATCATCGAGATAAACCCGGGCAGCAATATCACCGGCATCAAGAATGTTACCATCAACGAGCCTTTTTTTCAGGGACATTTTCCGGCCAGACCAGTTATGCCCGGCGTACTTATTTTGGAAGGCATGGCTCAGGTGGGCGGGGTGATGGCCTTTTATTCCTACCCGGAAAAAATCGGCAAAGAGCTGCTTTTCTTTGCCGGAATCGACAAGGCCAGATTTAGAAAGATGGTGGTGCCGGGAGATCAGGTGATCATGAAAGTTACCTTTCTTAAAAAGAAAAGCAGGATTATGGTCATGTCCGGCCAATCCTTTGTCGGGGAAACTCTGGTGGCCGAGGCGGAAATGATGGCCTCTTTTTCGTAATTTCTGGCAGATAACAAATAAAAACAAAAATATGGAAAACCTATGAATATTCATCCCGCAGCAGTTGTTGATCCGGAGGCAGAGCTTGATCCAGGTGTTCAGGTCGGCCCCTATGCCGTAATTGAAAAGCAGGTGAAGATTGCCGCTAATACCAAGGTGGCTGCCAATGCCGTAATTTCCGGCCATACTACCATTGGTGAAAATAATTATATCGGCTCCTTTGCCATGATTGGCGGCCCGCCCCAGGATCTTGGTTATAAGGGGGAGCCGACCGAGCTGATTATCGGTAATGATAACCAGATTCGGGAATATGTATCCATCCACCGGGGAACCCCGAAAGGCCGCGAAAAAACGGTAATCGGGGACAGGAATCTGCTGATGGCTTATACCCATGTGGCCCATGATTGTATTCTCGGCAGTGATATTATCATGGCAAATGTGGCTACCCTGGGCGGTCATGTGGAAGTGGGCGACCGAGCCTCTATCGGCGGTCTGGTGGCGGTACACCAGTTTTGCCGGATTGGCTGCCATGCCTATATCGGCGGCGTTTCCGGTATCAGCCTTGATGTGCCGCCCTATGTAATTATTGCCGGTACCAGAAACCGGACCAGAATTTCCGGTATTAACAAGATTGGCCTGAGACGAAACGGCTTTTCCAAGGAGACCATCAAACAGCTTGGCCGGGCCTTTAAGATTATTTTCTGCTCCCCGAACCTCTTGATGAAGGATGCCATAGAGATTGCCCGTAAGGAATTGGGGGATTGTGAGGAAGTGCTGAATATGGTTAAGTTTTTTGAAAGCTCCACCCGCGGCGTGGTCAAGAGAACCATTGAAGATTAACCATGGACCACAGCAAAATTGGTATTATCGCCGGAGGAGGGCAGTTCCCGCTGCTTTTTATTGAGGCGGCAAGGCAGGCCGGACGGCAGGTTTTTGTGGCCGCCCATGCCAGTGAAACCGACCCGGCCGTGGCCGATGCCGCCGATGGGAGCTGCTGGATAAAACTTGGTCAACTTGGCAAAATCATAAAATTTTTCAGGAAAAATCAGGTTGAAGAGACGGTTTTTCTTGGCACCATCACCAAGACCAGAATTTTTCGGGATGTGCTGCCGGATATCAAAGGGCTGACGCTCTGGAATAGAATCGATACCAAACAGGACGATGCCATTTTGCGGGCCGTGGCCGCCGCTCTTGAGCGGGAGGGCGTCCGGGTGCTGGAGTCCACCCTTTATTTGCAGCATCTTCTGTTTCCGCAAGGGGTGTTGACCAGGAAGAAGCCTTCTGCCAGCCAGATTAAAGATATTGAATTTGGCTGGAAAAATGCCAGAATAATCGGGCAGATGGATATTGGTCAATGTGTGGTAGTCCGGGATTGTTCGGTGATGGCGGTGGAAGCAATTGAGGGAACCGATGCCGCCATTATCCGGGGCGGAACCCTGGCCGGGGAAAGGGCGGTGGTGGTCAAACTGAAAAAGCCTGGGCAGGATTTTCGCTTCGATCTGCCGGCAACCGGTCTGCAAACCATTGAATCCCTGAAAAAGGTTAAGGGATCGGTGCTGGCGGTGGAGGCTGGGCAGTCTCTTATCTTTGATCGGCAGGAAATGATTCGGGCCGCAGATGAGGCCGGCCTGGTGGTGGTCGGCGTAACCGAAACCGAAGACGGCAGGCTGGTATTTTAACGGCTCGGCCATTATCAGTTTTTATTTAGGCAGTTTGGCTGCCTGTTAAACCGCAGGATAATTATGCAGGCAATGATTTTGGCCGCCGGTTTCGGCACTCGTTTAAGGCCATATACCGATTTTAAGCCCAAACCGCTTTTTCCAGTGCTTAATCGGCCCTTGCTGGTTTTGACCATTGAAAGGCTGCAAGATTTTGGTTTCACAAAAATTATTGTTAATTGTCATCATTTGCAGGAGCAGATTGTTGCTGAACTGGCCGGGCTGGACGGGGTGCTTATCCAGCAGGAAGACCGCATTCTTGGTACCGGCGGCGGTTTAGCCAAAGCTCTTGCCCTGATGGAAGATAGCCCCATTCTGGTAACCAATGGCGATATTTACCATACCATTCCCTGCGATAAAATATACCATGATCATTGCCGTCAGCAGGCGGCGGTAACCTTGGGGATGCACGATTTTTCAAGGTTTAACCGGGTCTGGGTGAAAAACGGATTAGTAACAAGTTTTGACCAGCCTGAACCAGAGCCGGGGGCTGCCCGGCTTGCCTTTACCGGCTTGCAGGTGATAAATCCCGCCTGTCTTGAGAAGACGGCAAAGGATAGTTTTTCATGTGTAATTGATTTGTACAGAAGGCTTATCCGTGAAAAAAAAGGTATCCACAGTTTCAGGACGGATGCCTATTACTGGACGGACATCGGCACCCCCGACGATTATCTGTTCCTGCACCGGGACTTGCTGGCAGGACGTGTACCGGCCTGGAAAAATTTTGGCGGTATTTCCGGCCGGCAGTTTATCGGCCAAAATGTTCGGCTGGATGATTGCAGGCTGGACGGCTGGTGTGTAATTGGCGATAATGTACAAATTGGCCGGGGGGCGGTGATTAAAAATTCGGTGGTTTGGCCGGGCTGCCGGGTCAAGTCAGGAAGGCTGGTAGAAGATATGATTTGCCATATATGAAAATGATATGATTGATAAAAACACTAAGCTTGTCAAAGAGCAGTTAAAGAATGTCGACAGAATATTTTCCGGCGGCAGCCTGTCCTTGCAGCCGACCGCACCGGATGGTTCTACCCGCCAGTTTTTCAGAATTTTTGAGGATGGAGAGATAAGATGTATGGCGGTGCTGCCGCCGTCAGGAGACAGTAAGGCCATCCAAGAGGCTGAATCAACCGCCTTGATCGGCAGGCATCTTTTGGCCTGCGGAGTAAGAGTGCCGGAAGTTTACTGGCACGATCAGAAAACCGGTTTGATCCTGTTTGAAGATCTTGGCGATATGCGGCTTTACGAGCAAATAAAGGCCGCCGGAGCATCGGAAATAATCGAGAGCTATCAGGCGGTGATTGATTCCCTGCTGCAGATGCAGTTTTCCGGTCTTGCCAATTTCGATCCATCATGGTGTTATGATACCGCCGAGTATGATGCCGGAGTGATGATAAACCAGGAATCAGAATATTTTGAGCGGGCTTTTTTGCATGATCTGGCGAAAATCAGCTCACCAGACGGGCTGGCCGCCGAGTTTGCCGAAATTGCCGAGTGTGCAGGCTCCGGCACCGCCTGCTTTCTCCATCGTGATTTTCAGTCGAGAAATATCATGGTAAAAAACGGCACTTATTATATCATTGATTTTCAGGGCGGAAGGGTCGGCCCGCCCGGTTATGATCTGGCCTCGCTGTTAAATGACCCTTATGTTGCCTTGAAAAATGAGGTAAAAAAGCATTTGCATCAGTATTATCTGGAAAAATTTACCGGCCTTTACCGGGCAGACGGCGGCGATTTTAAGCAAAGCTATCCATATCTTGCCCTGCAAAGAAATATGCAGATTATCGGTGCCTTTGCCTTTTTATATTCGGTCAGAAAGAAGGAGTTTTTCAGGCCCTTTATCCTGCCGTCTCTGATGCAGCTAAAGGAGCGGCTGGAGCAGAAATGTTTTGCTAGGTTTACCGCCCTGAAAAAGGCGGCTGGGCAGGCGGCTGAAAAAATTTTACAATCAGGTATTTATGAATAAATATCATCTTATTTATTGTGGAAATCATCAAATAATTTTAGGAGCATGATATGCGCTGGCGGACAGGAAGAAGAAGCAGCAATGTTGAAGACCGCAGGGGAACCTCGATCGGGGGAAAAGGCAAGGTAACAGGGGGAATCGGCGTGGTGATTCTTGCCCTTGTTGGTATGTATTTCGGGGTTGATCCTGCCTTGATCATGAACTCAGGCTTACTGCAGGGTGATGGCAGCCAGGTTCAAAAAGTGGAGAAAAGAAGCGATGCAGAAAACCAGTTAGCGGATTTCACCTCTGTAGTTCTTGCCGATACCGAAGATACCTGGAGCCAGATTTTCCAGCAGGCCGGCAAAAGCTATCAGCCGCCGAAGCTGGTATTATTTACTAACCAAATTCGTTCTGCGTGCGGTTTTGCCAAATCAGCAACTGGCCCGTTTTACTGCCCCGCAGATCGAAAGGTATATGTGGATTTGGGTTTTTATCAAGAACTCCGCAATAATCTAAATGCGCCAGGAGATTTTGCCCAGGCCTATGTTATCGCCCATGAAGTAGGCCATCATGTACAAAATCTGCTTGGTATCAGCCCAAAAGTACAGGCCCAACGGGGAAAAATCAGTAAAAAGCAGTATAACGCTCTTTCTGTAAAACTGGAACTTCAAGCGGATTGCTTTGCCGGAATCTGGGCCAATCATGCAGACCGGGTAAACAATATCGTTGAACCCGGAGATGTTAACGAGGCACTGAACGCCGCCAGCCGCATCGGCGATGATACCCTTCAGAAACAAGCAAGGGGCTATGCGGTTCCCGACTCTTTCACCCATGGTACATCATCCCAGCGGGTCGCCTGGTTCACCAAAGGGTATAAAAGCGGTAATATAAACGACTGCAACACCTTCCGTTGATTTTTTATAGCAGCCAGCCTTGCTCTGCATTTAGCAATATCATACTTTTGAGGAAGTAAAAACAGGACCATGACCGCAGTAAATCCCAGAAAACGGGCGGTAGTTGCCTTGATTGGCAGGCCGAATGTCGGTAAATCGACCCTTTTTAATAAAATCACCAAATCCAGAAAGGCCCTGGTCGATCCTAGCCCCGGTGTTACCAGAGACCGCCATTACGAACGGGTTACCTGGGACGGCAAGAGCTTTATGCTGGTGGATACCGGCGGTATTGACGATAATCCCGAAGACTTTATGGCTTGGCACATCACCGGTCAGGCCATGACGGCCATCGAAGAGGCTGATCTGATTCTGTTTCTTATGGATGGCCGGGTCGGGCTTACTCCGGTTGATCTTGAAGTGGCCGCCCTGCTCAGAAAAAGCCATAAGCCGGTGTTTTATGTGGTTAACAAGGTGGACGGGCCGGAGCAGGAAACCGGCTGCCTCGCCCCGTTTTATGAACTGGGAGCGGCCCGGCTCTGGCCGGTCTCGGCGGAACATTCCTTCGGCTTTCATACCCTGCTGGACGGTATCTGCGAGAAAATAGACGATGCCCCGGAGAATGCCCCCGATGATGCCGTGCGGGTGGCCTTTTTTGGCCGTCCCAATGTGGGTAAGTCATCCATGATTAACCGTATTCTGGGTGAGGAGAGAATGGTGGTCTCCGAGCTGTCCGGCACCACCCGTGATTCGGTGGACACCCTACTAACCCACGGCAAGTACAGCTATTATTTAATCGATACCGCTGGCATCCGCCGCAAGGGAAAAACCCGGCAGAAACTTGAAAAATTCTCTATCCTAAAAGCCTTGGCCGCCCTGGAACGCTGTGATATAGCGGTGGTTCTGCTTGATGCCGGAGAAGGCATCACCGAGCAGGATGCCACGGTTATCGGCTATACCCAGGAACAGGGCAGGGGGCTTATCATCCTGGTCAACAAGTGGGATTTGGTTCAGGATGACCAGAAAAGGCAAAAGCAGATTATGGAAGAAATTGGCCGGGCGGTGCCTTTTGTGGGCTTTGCCCCGCTGCTTAAGGTCTCGGCCCTGACCGGCTATGGCATCAAGCGTTTATTTCCGGCTATCGGCTCGGTATACCGCCAATACTGCCTAACCTTTCCAACCTCTGCCCTGAATCGGCTGCTAAGAGATGCAGTTCTGGATCATTCGCCGCCCATCTACAAGAACAAGCGGCTCAAATTTTACTATACCTCTCAGATTGGTGTCAGGCCGCCAAAATTTGTAGTGATGACCAATAGTTATAAAGGCGTGCATTTTTCCTACCAAAGATACCTGACCAATCGTTTCAGGGACGGCCTGGGGCTGGATAAGGTGCCGGTTCAGCTTGTTTTCAAGGATAAGTCGGAACAGAGAAAGGGGCGGAAATAACGGTAAATTTTTTTAGAGTACATCTGAGCATAGTTGATTGATTTTTATAAGACCATTATGCAATTACATATAATTACTGATTCCAGAGAGCCGTCTCTTTCTCTAGCCAGAAAAGTTTATGCAGAAAGTGAATATGACCTGGGCAAGGTTATACATTGCCGGGAAATTTATTTTGCTGACTGCCTGACCAAAATGTTTGCAAAATGTTCGGGAAAAGACATGATTTTGGTTTCAATGTCTTATATTTCAAAAGAACAGCTTGAAAAAATATCCTTGCCCGTGCCGCCGCAAATTATGGTGAGCAGTTTTTCCTGTTTTTCCCATATAGAATCCTGGTGCCGGAATAATCAGGTAAACTTTATCCCCAACCCATATAAAAATCGTAATGCACCACCCTTGAACCAGAAGAGTGAGGCATTGGATAGAGTATGGGTACAATTTCGTCTGATGCTGGCCATAATTTCCAAAACCCGTGATTTAAGCGAGGTTTGCCGGAATTTAATTCTTGGTATCCCCGAAAATGCGGGGGGGGGACATTCCCTAAAAGCTGAACACCGCCGTGCCATTCGGTATTATAAATTAGGAGAACCGGATATGGCAGGCGGCACCTATCCCGGTGAAAAACAGGTACCCAATAGCATAGATAAGCTTCGTCATAGAATTAACATCATTGCGGCAACAGATTTTAATGTTTTAATCACCGGTGAATCAGGTACCGGCAAGGAAACAACTGCCTGGGCAATTCATGAGTTAAGTTTGAGAAAGAACAAACCTTTCCTGACCATCAATTGTGCCGGTCTGCCTGAAGAACTGCTGGAAAGTGAACTGTTTGGTTATAAAAAAGGCTCACATAATACAGCCCATGAAGACTATTCAGGTATTCTGGGTGCGGTGGACGGCGGTACTCTGTTTCTTGATGAACTGCCCGATATGAGCCCGCGTATTCAGGCAAAATTGCTGCGTTTTCTTGAAAATTTGAGGGTGTTCAAAATTTTGTGTCAGTAATCTAAAACTGCTATTATGGCAGGAAAAGGAGAAATGACCAATGAAAGAGCAAAACACTACATTTGATTTT
>PDQP01000013.1 GCA_002747805.1 Deltaproteobacteria bacterium | reverse complement strand
TTTTTATCACCCTTATCCCGGTGGCTGGTAGAACCGCTTTTCAGATACTGGAAGGGATGATACAGTATCTTGGCACTGATGGAAGCCGCCATCCTTTCAAGGGCTTTTTTATCTGCTTCGGTCAAACCTTCCAGTTTGGCGGCGGTTTTTTCAAGCTCCGTCCGACAGATAGAATCGATCTTTTCCCGCAGGGCAATAATGGTCGGGGTAAGAGACAGCCCTTCATACCACTGCATAAACTTTAAGGCAGCCTCCTTGACGATTCTTTGGGCCCGAACCGCCTCCTGCTCGCGGCTGCTCTTATTCATCGCGACCATGCCGTCAAGATCATCAATATCATAGAGAAAAACATTTTCAAGATCAATCAGCCGCGGATCAAGATCTCTTGGCACCGCAATATCAATCAAAAAAAGCGGCCGGTTCATTCTGGTTTTCATCAGCGGCTTTACCTGTTCCTTCTTAATAACCAAGCCAGAAGCTCCGGTAGAACTTATAACAATATCAACCTGTTCAAGCTGATGCGTCAATTCTTCAAAAGAAACCGCCTCGCCGTTAAACCTTCTGGCAAGCTCCACCGCCCTGGCCAGGGTGCGGTTGACCACCGACACCTTTTCCACCCCCTGACCAAGCAGATGCTCGGCGGCCAGCTCAGCCATTTCTCCGGCTCCGACCAAAAGCACCTTTTTTTCTTTCAGGCTGCCGAAGATTTTTTTGGCAAGCTGGACGGCGGCATAGCTGATCGAAACCGCAGAGGAGCCGATGCCGGTCTCATTTCTCACCCTTTTGGCCGCCGAAAACGATTTATGAAGTAGGCGGTTTAACAGCGGCCCGGTGCAGCCGAATTTAGTGGCCGAGCGGTAGGCCTCCTTGAGCTGACCAAGAATCTGGGCCTCGCCGACCACCATCGAATCAAGGCTGGCGGCAACCCGGAACAAATGCTCCACCGCCTCCAGATCCTGATATATGTACAAATACTTGCGGCATTGATTTACCGACAATACCTCACCGAAAAGGCGCCGCAAAACCTCATCATATACCCCCTCATCAGGCGGAGCAACCATCAGTAATTCCACCCGGTTACAGGTAGATAAAAAATAATATTCCCTGACTCCCGGGGTGTCCTGCAAAAGTCCCAGCGATTTTTCATAATCTGAGCCTGCCGCCATCTTTTCCCGAATTTCAACCGGCGTGGTCTTATGATTGACCCCAAGCAGAATCAAGCTGTTACCTTCCATAGCTGTGTTCGCCCCCCAGCAATATACCGGCACCCCAAAAGGTAAAAATTACCGCCGCAAAACCGAAAACCGCCATCACCGCCGCCCGCTTCCCCTGCCAGCCGACAGTAAAACGCTTATGCACCTGAATCAGGTAGATAAACCAGGTGATAACCGTCCAGGTTTCCTTGGGATCCCAGCGCCAGTACACCCCGAGAGCCTGCTTGGCCCAGAGGATACCGGTTACCATGCCCACGGTCAAAAAGACAAAACCCACCGACAGGCAGTGGCTGTTTAGCTGATCCAGGGCGTTTAATGAGGGTAGACGGGGATAAAAATAGCCGAACCGTTTGGTCTTCAGCTCCCTTTCCTGGAGCAGATACATCAAGGCGCCAATAAAGGCCAGAGCCAGAAAACCGTAGGACAAAAAGGCCGTTCCGGCATGAATAGGCAGCCAGATGCTCTGCAAAAGCGGCCGCAGGGTCAGGGCTTCTTTGGGCAGCGATGCCGATATACCAAGCAGAATCAGGATTAAAATGGAAACGAAGGTGCCGAAATTTTTTACCGAATAACGAAGCCGGAAGGACAGATAGGCCCAGGTGGTTGACCAGGCAAAGAAAAAGGCCGCCTCGTGGTAACTGGTGATGGGTACGTAGCCGTACTGCATATATCTGCCCGCAATATACAGGGTCTGCAAGACCCCGGAAGTAATCAGCAGCATCCTGGCGGCCCGGCAAACCCCATGATTCTGGCCGATAAAGAAAAACAGGTAAGCAAAGCAGGACAAGGCCGCAGAGGCCATCGCCGTCATCAGGATTATCTCATTTATTTCACCGTTCATTTGCTCATCCACTCAGATTTTGTTCAAGAATCTTGCCTTGATAAGACCTTGAATCTTTCGATGATAACTGCCGGATCCGCTCCGGCAGGCAGATCAGCCAGCAATTTTTTTTCCAGCCGGTCCCAGTTTTTATCTGCAAGAATGGTCAGATAATTGCGGCGGATTAAATTTTCAAAGATGCAGTCCAGCCCATCGTCTCCGCTCCTGACCGCCAGCAGATGCTCACGGATAAGGGCCAGAAAGCGGACATAATCATCATATTCCGGACCAAACTGCTCCTCAAGCTGGAGCCTGATTGCTCTGGACAGGGCCGGACTGCCGCCGCCGGTGGAGACAGTCAGCAGCAGGGAGCCGCGCCGCAGTCTGGCCGGAACCTGGAAATTGCAGGCATCCTGTCCGCTGATGGAGTTTAGCAGAATGCCTGCCCGAGCGGCCTCATCCCTGACCGCATCCTGCACAGTCCGGCAGTTAGTAGCAGCAATACAAAGCATGGCTCCAGCCAAATCACCCGGCCTGAATTTTCTGTGAATAAGGGTCAGTTCGCCGCCATCTGCCATTTGTTTCACTTCCTGACAGATTTCAGGACTGATTACCTTGATTTCCGCCCGGCACTCAAGCAATGCCCGTAATTTTCTGGCCGCTACCCGGCCGCCGCCGACCACCACACAAGAACGTCCTGCTATATTGAGATTAACCGGATACAGTTTCATTACTTGATAAGGAAATAATGACCAAAACCAAGGGCAGACACCAAAAAACAATAATAGCCGAAAATAGGCAGCCGGTTACGCTTAAGCAGATCCATCAGCAAAATTATGGCAAAATAACCGGTAACGGCGGCGGCAACGGTACCGGCAATAATCCCCGAAAACGAACCCGCCGAAAAAGAGGCGGTCAAGCTGCCAAGCTGCAGTACTGCTGCACCAAGGATGGCCGGAATGGACATGATAAAGGAAAAACGGGCCGCATTCTCACGTTCGATACCCAGCAGCATCCCGGTAAAAATGGTTGAACCGGAACGGGAGATGCCAGGCATAACGGCAAAGGCCTGTGCGCAGCCTATGATCAGGGCATTTCTGCAGCCAAGCCGCCCGCCGCTGCCATGCAGTCGGCCGGTTATCACCATCAGCAGGCCGGTGATAAGCAAGGTGCAATAAACCAGCAGCACGCTGTGAAAAAGCTGCTCCAGATCATCTTTCAGGAACAGGGCCGCCAGAACCAGGGGCAAGGTGGCGATAATTACATATAAATCCCAGTAAAGATACTGCCGCAGCCGCTCATCCAATTTATTCTGGAGCAAGGCAAACGGGGCCTTAACCATCAGCCATACGTCCTGCCTGAAAGCAAGACAGACGGAAAAAAGCGTGCCAAGATGCAGCATCACATTAAAGGCCGCCCCCCCGCCGTGAAAATCCATAAATTCAGAGGCGATGACCAGATGGCCGGAGCTTGATATGGGCAAAAACTCGGTTGCCCCCTGCACAATACCCAGCAAGACTGCCTTTAGGATCTCCACCTGCACCTACCGCGGTTAAACCTGAAAAGACTATTGCACATAAGCTAAAGCACACCCTCAAGGTCTTTGGCCAGGCTGCCATATGAAACAGCCCCCTTATACATCTTGACCACATTTCCCTTTCTGTTGACCAGAAAAGTGGTGGGGATGGAGTAGATGCCGCCGTATTCATTGATTATCCCGCGATCCGGCATCACAACCGGATAATTAACCGAAAACTCGTCAATAAACTTTTTTACCTTCCGGCCATCACCATTATCCATTGACATGCCAACCACGGTAAAACCCTTTTCTGCATAATTATTCTGCAGTTTCACCAGCTCCGAAACTTCCATCCGGCAAGGCGGACACCAGGTGGCAAAGAAGGTAATCAGCATGGCCTTATCGGCCAGTTCCCTGCTGTCCAGCATCTTGCCGTCCTTTACATTTTCCAGCTTAAAGGAAGGCATCTGCTTTTCGGCCGAAGAATTAACCGCCGCCAGCAGAATACAGCCCGCCAAAACCATCACCGCCACAACACCAATTTTACGAATCATGCAAAACTCCTGCAAGTTATGGGTTTGCCTGCTGCCGTTCAATTTCCCTGTAACTATAGAGGTCAAACGGCAGGCACAAGAAAAATATTGTAAAAAACAATATATAAATATATGATTGTTTGTTGCTCCGTTGTCAATTAAAATCAGCTAAACGGTTTATTGCCATGCCGGATATAATTATGATTAAAAACAAAAAAATAAAGTTCTTAGCCATCTTCAGCCTGCTGCTTTTTTTCATGTCTGAGGCGGGTTTTGCCGAAATGGTGGACAAGGTGGCGGCGGTGGTCAACGATGAGGTGATCACCATTTCCGAAATTGAACGGGAAGAGAAGCAGTTTGCCAGGCAGATCACTAATTCAACGCCGCCGGAACAGGTGGCGGCGGCCCTAGAAAAGATGCGGGAAGGCATTCTGCAGCAGATTATTGAAGACCGGCTAATCCGCCAACATGCCAAAAAAAGCGGCGTTTCCATCTCCGCAGATGAATTTAACCAGGCATATCAGAAGATGCTGAAAAAAAATGGCCTGACCAAAGAGCAGTTTGCGGCAAAACTCAAGGCAGACGGCATCAGCCCGGCCTTCCACCGCAAGATGTTTCGGGGCCAGATGCTGCAGTCAAAACTAATCTCCTATCAGGTACGTTCAAGAGTGGTGGTAACCGATGATATGATTGACGATTATTACCGCCTTGAAACCATTGGCGGAAATGCTGGTTCAGGTTTTCACTTGCTGCAGATTGGCATCGGCTGGGAGGACGGGAAAAAGTCAGAGGCCCTGGCCCTTATTGAAGAAGTCAGAAAAAAAGCTCTAAATCATAAAAATTTCAGCGAGTTAGCCAAAGAATTTTCCACCATGCCTTCGGCAAAAAACGGCGGCGACCTCGGCGTGCTTGGCACAGATGAAATGTCTGATGAAATGCGTGAAACCATCATGGCCGCAAGGGACGGCATTAGTGAAATCATCGAAACGGATGCCGGTTTTCAGTTTTTCAAGGTATCTGAAGTAGAAGAGGGACAAGCGGCAGAAATAACACCTCATGGAGAAGAGCGGGAGAAGATCCGAAAACTCCTATATGACCGACAGTTCAAGGCAGAATACAGCAAATGGGTAAATCAGCTCAAAGAAAAGGCGTACATAGAGATCCTGTAGAGGAAACAGGTATGCAAGAAAAATTCGCCGGCGAAAAACAGGAAAATTCCCAAACCCTGGGAGAATACTTGTGGCAGGCTCGGCTTGGCCGGGGACTGGAGCTAAGAGATATTGCGGCGGAAACCGGAATCTCTCTTGCCAACCTTACCGCCATGGAAGAAGATCATTACCAGGCCCTGCCGGCGGCGGTTTTTACCCGCGGTTTCTATACAATTTACGCCAAGGTTTTAGGGCTTGAACCGGAATCGGTGCTGGAAAGATACCGCATAGAGGCAGGAGAAGCCGGAAAAATCGGTAAAAGAGAGCCTTTTCCCCCCATTTCCGGTAAATCAAGCAAGGAAGCAGGTTATATGGCGGGAAGGCCGAAAGACCCGCCGTTTGCCCTGTTTTTTCTGACCTTTATCACCATCTTACTGCTGATTGCCCTTGGCTGCATGTATTATTCAGTTAATCCGGCATGTTTTATCAGTAAAAAACTAAGAAGCCTGCAAAAGACATACGCCCAGGCCGACTTGCCTGCATCAGCGAAAGAGTCGGCCATGACGGCAGCGGAGCATGAAGAAGCGGCCAGGTATTTGGTTGAAGCATCCTTTTTCAAATTTACCACCCTGCAGGTAGATGTGGACAATACGGAATTTGAACAGGTGTCAGTACAGGCCGGGGAAACCCTGAGCTGGTCAGCTAGGCAGATGATCAAAATTGTTATCCCCGAAGAGACTGGTGCTGTTTTTTTTCTAAATGGCGAGACCGTGGAACTGCCGGAAGCGGAAAATGGCACCATCACCATTATTCTGCCGAAAAATCCTGCTGACTAGATGGCCAGGCCCGTCCAGGAGTCTGAAGCCCTGGTGGTCGCCGGGCAGGAGCATGGGGAATCCGACCGGATCATCACCTTCTATTCCCGTGATTTTGGCCGTTTTACCGGTATTGCCAAGGGTGCCTGCCGCTCTAAAAAAAGATTTGTCAATAAACTGGAACCCTTCTCCCTGCTTCACCTCAGCTTCCAATGGCCCAGAAACGGCAGTCTTGTCTTTATCCAGGAGGCCGATTTACGAAATAGTTTTTTAAGATTACGGCAGGATTATTCAATCTTTGCCGCCGCCTCCATCATTCAGGAAATGCTGCTGTTCACCACCAACGAAAGGGAGCAGGATCAGAACATATTTAACCTGACCTCTTGGGCATTATCCTCACTGAACCAGGGACAGCCGCCCCGAACCATTATTTATTTCTACCTGATTAGACTGTATGACCTGCTGGGCTACCGGCCCAATCTAAGTGCCTGCATAAACTGCGGCGTAAAAATTGATGCACCGCTCCCCTTTTCGTTTAATTACCAGGCAGGCGGCCTAATCTGCACCAGATGCAAACAGCCCGGCGGCCTGTACGAAGAACTATCCAAAGGCACCATAAATCTTCTAAACAAGGCCCTTGAGCAAGAGCTTAATAAACTCGGCAGGCTGAAATTCTCCAATCGGGCCGAACAGGAAACCTCCTGTTTTCTCCACCAATACGCACAAATTCTTTTCCAGAGAGATTTTAAGTCATGGCAGATATTCAAAAAGGCCCAAAACAGTTAGTCATGATAACTGACCACCCGATTCTTACCCCGTCTTTTGGCAAGATAAAGTGCCTGATCCGCCTTATCCAGCATGGTTTGAAATGACTCATTCTCCCTGGCCTGAACCACCCCGAAGCTGGCCGTAACTACCATATCTAACTGCGGGTATGAGGTGGAAGCGAGTACCTTACGCAAGACCTCGGCAATAATGCAGGCATTTTCTTCTCCGGTCATGGGCAGGGCAATCAAAAATTCTTCCCCGCCCCAGCGGGAAAAAAGATCGGATTTTCTAAGATTTTGCCCCAAAGATAAGGACACGGTGTGTAAGACCTGATCGCCGACCGAATGGCCGTATTTATCGTTGACCTTCTTGAAATCATCCAAGTCAAACATGATCAGGGAAAAAGGAGTATTATTTTCCTGGGAGCCGGCAAGTATTTTCTCCACCTTTTCAAGAAAATCGCGGCGGTTGGAGATGCCGGTCAGCTTATCTGTTCTGGCCTCAAGATTTATCTTGCTAAACTGGACAAAAAGTTCTTCCCTCATGCTTTCAATGGTCTTCCCCAAATGGGCAAACTCATCGTCCCCCTGCCAGATAAACGGCTCATCCATCAGGCCATTGCTGATATTATTGGTCTGCCTGAGCAGCCTTCTCATGGGCAAAACCATATACCTGTGAAAGGCAAATTCCATAACCAGAAAACCGACAACCGCCATACACATGAAAATTATCAGCACCTTTTTAAGAAACGGGGAAAATATCTTGCCGGTAATCTTATCGGTGGTAACGGTAACCGAGATTTTGCCGATCTTGCTGCCCTCCCAAAATATATCACGTTCATGGGACAGCAGCCTGCCATGCCTGCGTTCCAAAACATCAATATGAACCAGCGGCATCTGGTAAATGTCTGAATAGGCATAGATTTCGGCTACGCTTTCATAGTTGCTCACGATGATCTGGGCAATTTTCACGCCCTCCTGCGGGAAGAAAAAGGCCATCGGCTCGGATAATTCCCGCTTCAAATCACTGACAATATCGCTTAGCTTAAGCTCAAGCCGATGAATGGCCGCCTGTTTTTCATGCCAGTAAATAAGGGAGCTGCCCAATAAAAAAGGGGCAAAAAAAGTAAAAACCAGACAGATAAAAAGTTTTGACGTGGTGCTGCGAATCATCTTTCAGGCCGATTTAGAGTTGCTCTTTAACCTTCCTTTTACCGGAGGAAATCTCCATTCTCAGCTCATAAAGCCTTTTTCTGACCTCTTCGGGAACCAGCCCTTTCTTCACACCTGCAAAATCAATCCCGACTGCCTCTTGAGCAATCCCCAGGCGTTTCAGCCCGTCCCGATTGATACCGGCAGAGGATAATTTCAGGGCTGCAAAAACAGCCTTGTCAACACGTTTTACCATCGAGCCGATCATGGTGCCTGGATATAAATCATTTTGGTTGCCGTCAACCCCGATGGCATAGATATTTTTTTCCGCCGCCTTGGCCAGCACCCCCTTACCTGCAAGTCCGGCTGCCGCAAATAAAACGTCTGCTCCTTTGGCGATCATCTCTTCGGCCAGCCTGCCCGCTTTGGCCTGATCTCCCCAAACTCCAGGATAATCACCTAAACTTGTCTGCAGCACCTTGACTTCCGGATCCGCAGCCTGACAACCCTGCAGATAACCTGAACGGAATCTTTGTAAAACATCATAGGTATCAGAAACATAAATAAAACCAACTACCTTACTTTTGGTCATCATGGCAGCCAAGGCACCAGCCATAAAACTCCCCTCATGATCGGCAAAGGAAAAAGCAAAAACATTGGGCTTATCGACATCGCCATGATCCAGCAAGATAAATTTAATATCCTGATTTTTATCAATAATTTCTGATATATCAGAAAATTTATCAGAATAGGGCAAAATGACAGGAGAATATTTTTGCCTAACAGAATCCAACAGGGCCGGTACATATCCAGAAACATCTATGGGCGTTTCAATTTCGATAAAACCGGTGCCGGAACTCTTTTCAAATTCCTGCATCCCTGAACGGAGCAGTTGGCTATAAGTATTGCCCTCCACCTCACCAACATAAATAATTGCCGGTTCTGCCCGGCAAAAAGGCACCTGCAACAAAGAACACCAAAAAAAGATCGGCAACAACAAAATACCTGCCCTAACAAGAAAACTATGGATTACGGCCCGATAATCTGATGATTTCTTCATCCTGAACTCCTGGATTGCTAAAATCCCCATAAAAGCGTCCGCTTAATCCAGCCCGTGGTTCCCGAATCATGCTCAACCTTAACCCAGCCGTTCTTCTTGTCAATGGTCTTGAAAACCACCCCGTAATAGGCTCTAGCCACAGTTTTATAATTGGTTCCAGGCCCGCTTCTAATGTTGATCTGCTTGCCGGTTCCCCGGTTGGCCTTAACTATCATATGGGGCGTTTTGTTGGTCAGCGGCTTATAGATCCAGCCCACATCATTTTCAAAATCCTTGATCTTGTACCAGTTGCCGTTATTACCAATGATAATAAAGGGAAATCCCTTACCGTAATCCCATTTAATGCCGTATTCTTTACCCGGCCCGGTCCGCACATTTATCCCCTCCTTGCTGACGCTGGCCATCTTGATACCGGCAAGGGCCGGCAAGGCGGAAAAGAAACAGGAAAAAGCTGCAATAAAAAATATGGATCTGATTGTTTTCATGTTTATTTATAATTTGAAGTTAAAAAAAGCTAGCTGTCGCTCTCACCCACCAGCATATCCACCAGCCGCCCAAGGTCATCAGGCGAGTAATACTCTATCTCCAGCTTCCCCCTTGAGCCATTCTGGATAATTCTTACCTTGGAGTTTAGCTTATTGGTAAGCTGATTGACCAGAGAATTGCAGTATGAAGAAGGTATTTCCGCTGCGGCCGGGCAAGGCGGCTTTTGGCTCTGGGAGCTAGAGGGCGATAAAAACTTCTTCACCAGGTTCTCCGTCTGCCGCACCGTCAGGTTACCTGAATAAATCTGATTACAGACCTCCCTGACGGCCGCCTCATTTTCACCAAGCCTCAGCAGGCATCTGGCATGTCCCTCGCTTAAACGCCCCTCAGCCAGATCCGACCGGACAAAATCGGGCAAATTTAGAAGACGCAAGATATTGGCTACCGTGCTTCTTTTCTTGCCGACTTTTTTGGCCGTCTCTTCCTGGGTATAACCAAATTTCTGAATCAGATTGTTATAGGCCTCCGCCTCTTCAATCGGGTTAAGATCCTTGCGCTGGATATTTTCAATCAGGGCCATTTCCAGAGAGATATTATCGTCTTCCACCTCATGGATAACCACCGGCACCGTATCAAGACCGAGCAGTTTTGAGGCCCTTAATCTGCGTTCACCGGCGATAAGCTCGTAATTACCGTCATCATCACAATTTCTGACGATCAGGGGCTGGATGATGCCGTTTTCCCTGATGGAATCAGACAATTCTTCAAGACCTACGTGATCAAATGCCGTTCGGGGCTGATTTTTATTGGGGACTATCCGGTTTATATCACAAAGAAAAAATTTTTCATCCTCCTCCGCTAAACCATCGCCGAAAAGCAGCTCCACGCCCTTTCCCAACCCGGTTTCTCTTGCCATTTATCCACCTATTTTTGTTTTCTTATAAATTCGTTTGCCAGTTTTGCATAAGCCTTGGCTCCGGTTGATTTTTGGTCATATGCAAAAATAGTCTTACCATGACTTGAACATTCACTCAAACGGACATTACGCGGGATTACAGTTTTAAGCATCTGTTTTGCAAAGTGTTTTGCCAACTCTTCATGGACCTGATGGGTGAGTTTATTTCTGCTGTCAAACATGGTCAGCAGCAGACCCTCTATAAAAAGCCCCCGGTTAAAGGATTTTTTGACTGCCCGGATGGTATTAACCAGTTGAGCCAGACCTTCCATGGCAAAATACTCACACTGCATGGGGATTAAAACCGAGTTGGCGGCAGTCAGGGCATTGATGGTCAACAACCCAAGGGAAGGTGGACAATCGACAATAACATAATGATAACGGCCTTTTATCTGGCTCAGCACCTCCTTAAGCAGGTATTCCCGTTTTTCCACATTAACCAGCTCAATCTCGGCAGCAACCAGATCAATATTGGCCGGCAGGACATCAAGGTTCTTATGGCTGCTGCTGACCACCGTTTCTTCAGTACTTCCGCTTCCAGTCAGCAAGGTGTAAAGATTCCCCGGCATTTTCTTGCCTTTCACCCCTATCCCGCTGGAAGCATTTCCCTGGGGATCCGAATCAACCAGCAAAATTTTTTTCCTTTTCTGGGCAAGGGCCGCAGCCAGATTGATGGAAGTGGTGGTCTTGCCGACCCCTCCCTTCTGGTTAGCTACCGCGATGACCTTGGTCGTAAGGGAACCTGCTGCCATTTTACCTCCTTGAGTTGATAAGCCCGCTCAGGATAACATAAATAATTGATTAACGGGGAAGGATTTATAAAAAAAAAATTAAACCTGGTCAAGGGTTCAATATTTTCAAGACGGGCAGATTTGCATAAAATCAAAAACAATCAACTATATTAAATGATTTAAGTAGGTTAAATAATAAAATTACCGCAGAAAAGCCGCTTAAATCTGGATATATTCATGCCGTCTTCATTCCGGTTCCGTTTAATCTTGACTTTTACCTAAAAACCACATTAAATTGCCGGAATTTATTCGGATGCATATTTATATACCCCTGTTTTAACTGGAATTAACAGCCCCAATCAATGACAGGCATTTTTTTTTAACAGTTTTTAACCAGGAGTTTGATTATGAGCAGAAATACAGCAGATGAGGCCTTGAAAATTTTGATGGACGGGAACAAACGTTTTGTATCCGGGGAATTAAAACACCCGAATCATTGTGAAGAAAGCCGTCAGGCCAAGGCCCCCAAGCAGGAACCCATTGCGGCCATCCTGTCCTGTGCCGACTCCAGGGTGCCGCCGGTTGATCTTTTCGATCAGGGCATCGGTGATCTGTTTGTGGTTCGGGTGGCGGGCAATGTGATCGGCGACCATACCCTGGGCAGCCTTGAATATGCCGTATGTTATCTGCATACGCCGCTGATTATTGTGATGGGACATTCCTATTGCGGTGCGGTGGCTGCGGTTTCCTCGGGGGCGGCACTGGGCGGTCATATGGCAAGCCTCGGCCCGGCTATCCAGACGGCCATAAAAAACTCGGAAGGACATGAAGGAGACAAAAACAATAATACCGCCAGAGAACTAGCCAGAATGACTGCCAAAAAAATCGCCGAATCAGAGCCGATTATCGCCGACTATGTTAAAGAGGGCAAGGTCAAGGTGGTTCCCGCCTATTATAATTTGAAAACCGGCGAAGTATCGCTGTTGTAAACCGTTTTATTGAAGTAAGAGGTAGAGCATGATTAGTAAGGTTTTTCCGTTTTTGGTTTGGTTTAAGGATTACAATAAAGATAAGTTCAAGATTGATTTTCTCGCCGGTATCACCGTGGCGCTGGTTCTCATTCCTCAATCAATGGCCTATGCCCAGCTTGCCGGACTGCCTGCGTATTTCGGTCTGTATGCGGCCTTTCTGCCGCCGATGATTGCCTCGCTTTTCGGCTCTTCAAGACAGCTTGCCACCGGCCCGGTGGCGGTGGTTTCCCTGATGTCGGCGGCCTCCCTTGAGCCTTTGGCAACTGCCGGTTCTGCTGAATTTATTGCCTATTCGATATTACTTGCCCTAACGGTTGGTATCTTTCAGTTTTCGCTGGGGGTTCTGCGTCTGGGGCTGGTGGTGAATTTTTTATCTCATCCGGTGGTCAACGGCTTTACCAATGCGGCGGCCATTATCATTGCTACCTCACAATTTCCCAAATTTTTCGGGGTCTATATTGACAAGGCTCCGCACCATTACGAAACCATGCTCAGAATGGCTCAGGCCGCCCTTGATTATACCCATCTGCCGACCCTGCTCTATGGGGTCGGGGCGGTGGCTATCATGGTTACCTTAAGAAAGGTGAACCCGCGCATACCAAACGTACTGGTTGCGGTGGCAATTACCACCATCATCTCTGCCCTGACCGGCTTTCACAATGATAAAAAGGCAGATATTACGGCCATCCAGCTTTCCGGCATTGAAGAAAAAATATCGGAATTTAACTATTATGTTAATGAAATCAACACGCTTGGAGAAGAACGGGCAAGACCGGGGGCAAAAATAGATGAAGAATTAAAAAAACAGCCTCCTCACGGCAAATCCATTGAACTGATCAGGCTCCAGAGTGAAGTTGATATGATCACCAACCGGATTGATTTTGACAAGCACAAGACTCATATGCTCAGAAAAGAACTCCGCAGGCTTAAATTTACCGGGGTAAACAATGATGGGCAGTATATTTTTTATCCCAAGGATGCAGTACCGGCAGGCGAAAAGACCGATGGCAAGACCTGGCGGCTCAAGGTCGGCAACAAGGTGCTTGATCCCAAGGCCCTGACCCTGAGCGGCGGCGGTGCGGTGGTCGGCGAGGTGCCGAAGGGACTACCGCCCATTGCAATTCCTGAAATGAACATGAAAACCTTTCTTAAACTTCTGCCCACCGCCATTATAATTTCATTGCTTGGCTTTATGGAAGCCATTGCCATCGCCAAGGCCATGGCAGCCAAGACCGGACAAAAGCTGGATCCCAACCAGGAACTGATCGGGCAGGGGCTGGCTAATATCCTGGGTTCGGTAACTTCCAGCTATTCGGTTTCCGGTTCCTTTTCAAGGTCTGCGGTCAACCTGCAGGCCGGTGCCGTCAGCGGTATCTCATCGGTTGTAACCTCCCTGATGGTGGTTATCACCCTGCTCTTTTTCACCCCGCTGCTCTATCACCTGCCGCAGGCGGTGCTGGCGGCGGTAATCATGATGGCGGTTATTGGTCTGGTCAATATCAAGGGCTTTATCCATGCCTGGCATGCCCAGCGTTATGACGGTATCATCTCGGTTGCCGCCTTTTTGATCACCCTGTATTATGCTCCCCATCTTGATAAGGGCATTATGGTTGGCGTGGCGGCATCTCTGGCGGTATTTTTGTATAAGACCATGCGTCCGGTGGTCGCCAACCTGAGGCAGGACGGAGAGGAATACGAGGAAGGAGCCGCTCCTGGTGAAGACGGCATATCGATAGTTCGTTTTGACGGCCCGATTTTCTTTGCCAATGCCAGTTATCTGGATGAGAAGATTACCGCACTAAGGGAAAAACATCCTGATATTAAACATATAATCGTTGATGCCAGCGGTATAAACGGTATGGATGCCTCCGGTGAAGAGGCCCTTGGTCTCCTGGTCAAAAACCTTGCTGATGCCGGTCTTGGCTTCGGCATGTGCCGGGTGAAAAAACAGGTGATCGGAGTAATGAAAAGGACCGGACTTTATCAGAAAATCGGTGGGCATAACTTCCATGCCAGCCTGACAGAAGCGGTCAAAAAGGCTAAAAACTGATTTTAATCGGGCGGCAGATAGGAAAAAAATTATTTCTGGCATTTTCGGCAGTAAAAACTGCTTCTGCCGCCTATTTTTTCGCTTGTAATCGGCGTGTTACAATTAGGGCAGGGTTGCTTGGCCCGGCCGTAAACCCTGAAATTGGCCTGAAAATACCCCTTACTGCCGCTGGCATCTATAAAATCGCTGATAGTGGAGCCGCCGCAGTCTATCGCCCAAAGCAGGATTTCCACGATGGCCTGGTGCAGCTTTTCCCATTCCCTTAAGGTGATTGAACATGCCTTCCGTCCGGGCTTGATTCCGGCCTGAAAAAGGGATTCATTGGCATAAATATTGCCGGTTCCGGTTATAATCTGGTTATCCATAATAAGGTTTTTAACCGCTATCTTCCGTTTTTTTGCCTTTTCATGGAGATAATAAGGGGTGCATTCTGCATCAAAGGGTTCAGGGCCGAATTTTTGAAAAAAAGTCTGCTCAAGGGATTCAAACGAGGAGTTTTCAAAAAGCTGAACCGAACCGAACCGCCTGGTATCACTAAATCTTAGTTCCATATCATTATCCAGGGTCAGGATAATATGGGTATGCCGCAGTTTTTTACTGGCTGCCGGAAAGATGCCGAGGTTACCGGTCATCCCCAAATGTACCACCAGGGAGTGGCGGCCGATCTGGATTACCAAATATCTGGCCCGCCTTTTTACCGAGATAACCTCTTGATTTATAATTGTTTTTTTTGCCAGTTCAAGATCAAAATCATGCCGCAGTTTTTTGCCGCTGTACCAGACACCGGCGATAACACGATTTTTCAGATGGGGGGCAAGTCCCCGGCAAACGACCTCTATTTCTGGTAATTCAGGCATATTTCATCTTTATCTGTCTTTATAGTTGTAATTGAAAGTCCATATCCGCTTATAAAACCGGAAATGACCGTGGTTTTTAAGGATAAACGGCTGATTGCAAAATGTAAAACCGCATAACTTTCCATAAGCGGTCGGCATTTACGCAGAACAATATTCATAAATCCGGGCATTTGCAGATGATCCAGCGATTTTTTCACTGCCTCTTTGGCTGTCCAAAGCAGGCAAAGCTGCTGCATCCGGTCTTGAACGGGCAGCGAGGCCGCCAAAATATTCAGTTCCTGCTCAAAACAATATCTGGACTTCACCCGCTCCAGAGTAGCGGATTTTTTTTGAATATCAATGCCGCAATGCTGCCCGGCCGCCAAGGCACAACCGTATCCGCCGCTATGGGAGATGGATAATTTGCCGTCAAAACTACAGCAGGCCGCATCACGGCATCTTGCTTCCGGCCTGCCGGACTTGGTATTGACAATCGATATTTGCTTGTAAGTTCTTTCATCTGCACCGATAAAATCACCAACCGCCATTTTGGCACTGATCCGGCCCGAAATAAACTCATTTTTTCTTTTTTCACTTGAAATGCGGTCAAGCAAGGCCCTTTCGTCAGGGGAAAAAAAACTGCCGTCCCCATCTGCCAGCGTTTGCAAGGTGTCCATCGTGCTTATAACTACAGGTGCCAACTCAGTGTCAAGAACCTTTGCAAATTCAGGGACAAATTCTTGAGGAAAAATATTTACCGACCTTAATCGGCGAGCTTGCTGGTGCATAACAAAAAAACGGTTGCAATTTCAGACATTCATGCTAACTAAAAGCCAATTTTGGAGCAAAAAACTTATAAGGAGATATAATGGACGCTGGCCTTAATTTAACCACATATGATTTTGTTGTAATAGCAATTTTTGTTTTTTTTGTCGGCTGGGGACTCTGGCTTGGTTTTTTAAGGCAAATAAGCGGTCTTGTCGCCCTTTATCTTGGCTATTTGATGGCCGGCCGTTATAGCGGCCGCCTGCTTCCCGCCTTGCAGGATATATTCGAAAATCCTAAGGTAGCCTTTCTAACCACCTATGCAATCATGTTTTTTGCCACCTTTCTGGCGGTGATGCTGGTTGGTATGCTCCTGCGTCTGGTTATAAAAATAACTATTATGGGCTGGTTTGACCGCCTGCTGGGCGGCCTGGTCGGAATCGCCAAGGCCGCCATCTGCACGGTGGTTATGCATATGATTCTAGGGACAGTACTGGCCCCCGAAAATACCATGATCAGGGAATGCACTGTCTGCCCGGCCGTAAATCAAATAACCGATGTCTGCCGTGATGTTATCAGCGACCCGGAACTAAGGGAAGCACTTAGGCAAAGACTGCCGGCCATATCCATCAAGAAAGAGCCAGCCGAAAACTCCGCCAAAACCAAAGATACCGCTTCTAAAGACGACCCAAAACAGACAGATAGTCCAAAAAATGACAATAAAACCGACAAATAAAACCGATAAATAGACCAATCATTTTTCAGCAAGTAAGGGCATTGCCAGCTTCTGCCGCTAATTGCTGACCAAATTCTGCGGCAAAGCTGTCCAGATCTTCTCGCCAATCCACGAAAAGCGAAAGCCCCTCTCTTTTCAGCACCCCGTTTTCCAGATTCGAGTTGGCCGGACGGTGGGCCGGGGTCGGATAATCCTCAGTTTTGCAGGGCTTGAAATTATGCGGCAACTGCATGGCATTCAAAAAGTAACAGGCCGCCTCATACCAAGATGAATAACCCTCGGCAGTCGCATGAACAATACCGATTAAATCACTGTCAAGCAGCCTTGCAATCTGCCTTGCCAGAGTATATGACCAGGTAAGGGAACCATATTGATCATCAACAATGGTAAAGTCCTTCTGCGGGTCTGAAAGAGCCATTTTCAATATGGTTTTCAAAAAATTCTTACCGTAACCGGAATAAAGCCAGGCCGTTCTAAGGCAGAGGCTGTTGCCGCAATATTTAAGCACCGCCCGCTCACCAGCCAGCTTGGTTATACCATACTGCGACAAGGGGCCGGTCTCGTCTTCCTCAATATAGTATTCGGGGATGGGTTTACTGCCGCTAAACACATAATCGGTTGAGATATGCACCAGCCTGCTGCCGGTTTTCTCTGCGGCTCTAGCCAGGTATGCCGGGCCGTCTGCATTTATTTTTCCGGCAAGCTCCCGCTCGGTTTCACAGGCATCCACCGCGGTAAAGGCCGCACAGTTGATAATCACATCCGGTTTTTCCGCCGTGATAACGCTGTCCACATGCTTATGATTACTTATATCCATTTGCGAAGAATCAAAAGCCAGCACCTCATTTTTTCCAGCAAAAACCTTGGTGCAGTCCCGGCCAAGCTGACCGCCTGCTCCGGTAATGATAATCTTCATTTTCTACCCCCTTCTGGATTTTTCCCTGACCAGCTCCATCAGATACTGACCATATTGATTTTTCAGTAAATCCCCGGCCAGATTTTCCAGATCCGCCAGGGAGATATAGCCAAGATCATAGGCAATTTCCTCGATACAGGCAATTTTCAGCCCCTGACGCTCCTGAACCGCCTGCACATAACTAGATGCCTGCTGCAGCGACTCATGGGTGCCGGTGTCCAGCCAGCAAAAGCCCCGTCCCAGCGGCTCAACCTTCAACTTGCCCTGACGCAGATACTCCATATTAACATCGGTTATTTCCAGCTCGCCCCTAGGAGAAGGTGCCACATTTTCAGCAATTTCAACCACTTTATGGTCATAAAAATACAGCCCAGGCACGGCAAAACGGGATTTCGGTGCCTTGGGTTTTTCTTCTATGCCAAGCACCTGATAGTTTTTATCAAACTCAACCACTCCGTATCTCTCCGGATCCTTGACCGGATAGCCGAAAATCAGGCCGCCGCTGGTCAGCCCGGCACTTCGCCGGACAATCTCCGAAAAACCATGACCGAAAAATATATTATCGCCGAGAATAAGAGCCACCGGCTCCCGGCCAATAAAATCCCGGCCAATAATAAAGGCCTGGGCAAGACCTTCCGGCCTCGGCTGGGCGGCATAGCTCATCGACAGCCCAAGCTGTGAACCGTCCCCGAACAACCGCTCAAAGGTGGACAGATCTTCCGGGGTCGAAATAATCAGAATCTCCCTGATGCCGGCAATCATCAGCACCGAAAGCGGGTAATAAATCATCGGCTTGTCATAAACCGGAATCAGCTGCTTGCTGACCCCTCTGGTGATGGGGTACAATCTGGTGCCGGAGCCTCCGGCCAGTATAATTCCTTTCATATATTGCTTCCTGTTTGATATTTGTTGCCTTGCGGCAGGAAAAAAGATTATAAACCGTCTTGAAAGCAGGAACTATATACAAGCAAAAAAGAAAAAAGGAAAATCAAATTATGGATTATTCAATTCCGCCGGGATTTAAGGCCTATGATATTCGGGGACGGGTGCCGGATGAACTCAATCAGGAAATGGCCTATGATATTGGCCGGGCCTTTAAGGCCGTTTGCCGGGTTACCAAGGTGGTGGTCGGCCATGATATGCGGCTGACCAGCGAAGATCTGACCGATGCCTTGAGCAAGGGGCTGAGTGAATCCGGCGTAGAGGTGCTGCAGATGGGTCTTTGCGGCACCGAGGAAATTTATCATGCCGCCTTCAGCCTTGAAAACCAGGGGGTTGACGGCGGCATCATCGTTACCGCCAGTCATAATCCGGCCGATTTTAACGGCATGAAGTTTGTGGTCAAGGGGGCAAGACCGGTAAGCGGGCCGTCCGGTCTCTACCAGATGGGCGATCTGATTATAAAGAAAAATCTGCCGGAAAAGGCCGCTGTTCACGGGCGGATTTCAGCCCTTAATCATCAGGAAGAGTATATAAAACATCTGCTATCCTATATTGAACCGGAGCAAATCAAGCCTTTTAAGCTGGTGGTCAACAGCGGTAACGGCTGTGCCGGTAAAATCATCGATCTGCTGGCAGAAAGGCTTAATCTGGAATTTATCAGGATGCACCATCAGCCGGACGGTAATTTTCCCAATGGAGTGCCGAATCCGCTGCTGCCGGAAAATCGGCAGGAAACCAGCGATAAGCTGCTAGAGACCGGAGCAGATATGGCTCTGGCCTGGGACGGCGATTTTGACCGTTGTTTCTTTTGGGATGAGCAGGGAAATTTTATTGAAGGATATTACATTGTTGCCCTGCTGGCCGAAGAGATGCTGCGGCTGCATCCCGGCAGCAGGATTATCCACGACCCGCGGCTGATCTGGTGTACCAGAGAGGCGGTGGCAAACTCCGGCGGCGAGCCGGTCATCTGCCGGACTGGTCATGCCTTTATCAAGGAAAAAATGCGGGAAGTAAACGCCGTTTACGGTGGCGAGATGTCTGCCCACCATTATTTCAGGGAGTTTTCCTATTGCGATTCCGGCATGATTCCATGGCTTTTGATTTGCTCGCTGATGAGCAGAAAGGGAAAACCGCTTTCCGAGCTGGCAGCGGAAAAAATTGCCGCCTATCCGATTTCGGGCGAGATAAATAACCGGGTCAAGAATCCCGATCAGGTAATTGATAATATTTATCAAAAATATGGTCATGGCCATATTGACCGCACTGACGGCTTATCAATTTCCTTTGATGATTACCGGTTCAACATCAGAAAATCCAACACCGAACCGCTGCTCAGGCTCAATGTGGAAAGCAAGGGGGATAAGGCCCTGGTCAGGGAAAAAACTGATGAATTGCTGAGCTGTATCAAGGCGGAAGATTAGCAAATCCTAACTAAACATAAAATTCTTGACCTGGGAGATTTTTTATTACTAGTATGCTTTTTTTACCGAGTGATTTATATTGACCCCATATCGGGTTTACTTAATTTGCTTAATAACTTACCAGCAACAGGAGATATTTATGAAAACAGACAGCATTAAGACCATAATTTTTGCCGCCCTGATGAGCAGCATCCTGATCTTCGGTATCGGCTGTACCAAAAAAGACGTTATGCCGCCCCTGTCCGGCTCTGCCAGTTCCGATGGAGTTGATATGTCATCGGGAAATGATATAGAATATCCTGCCGCCGATGGTTATTCTGAAGAAAGTCTTGAAGGCAGCCTGGATGATACCGGATTTTCCGGCGGTGCTGACGGCACTGGAGCTTATGGCGCCGATGCTGATGGTTACGGCAGCAATTCATACGGCAATATGACGGTGGACAGCAGCACCGACCAGGCCACCAGGGATTATCTGATTGAGCATGGCCGCTGCAGCGAAAACCTGCTGCCGGTTTATTTTGATTACGACCAGATCAGGGTAAGAGACGATCAAAGCGAACGCCTGGTAAGCAATGCGGCCTATCTCCAGCAGACCGGAGTAAATGTAGTGGTAGAGGGCAACTGCGACCAGCGCGGCACCAATGAGTATAACCTAGCCCTTGGCGAACGCCGGGCCTTGGCGGTAAAGAAGTATCTGATTGAGCTGGGCGTGGATGAATCGAGAATCACCACCATCAGCTACGGCGAGGAAAGACCGCTTTTTCTTGAACAGGATGAATTTTCCCTGTCTCAAAACCGGCGGGTGGATTTTGTTGCCCAATAATTTCCAATCTCAGCAAGGCAGGTACGGTAAAATTTAACCCGCCGTGCCTGCCTGCCTGCAGCCAGCTTATTGATGCAGGGCCTCGTACTGTTCTTCAGACTCACAATGGTCAAGAGCTAAATTACGGATTTCATCGCAGGCAGCAGAAAAAGCATCAACAATATCGGGATCAAAACTCTCGCCCTTCTCCTCCAGAATAATTTGCACCGCCTTGGTGTGGGCAAAGGGCGGCTTATAAACCCGCCTGCTGATCAGGGCATCATAAACATCTCCCAAGGCCATAATACGGCCGCTAAGCGGTATATCCGCTCCAGTCAAACCCAATGGATAGCCCTTGCCATTCCATTTTTCATGGTGGGAATAGGCAATTTCTCTAGCAATATCAAGAAAAGGCATCATCCCGACCTTTTTCTGTACCGAAAGAATCACCCTTGCCCCGATCTCCGAATGCCGCTTCATAATCTCAAACTCGTCCCTGGTCAGCTTGCCGGGCTTTAGCAGAATATGATCAGGAATGCCTACCTTGCCAATATCATGCAGGGGAGCCGAACGGGTCATTAGTTCGATCATGCCGGGGGTAAGCATCTCCCGATATTTATCCAGTTTCGACAACCTTGAAGCCAAAATATTAACGTAACCCTTGGTACGGTTGATATGTGAGCCGGTTTCCGGATCGCGGTATTCAACCATGGCCGCCATGCTCTCGATGGTTGCCTGCTGGGTATTGAGCAGCTCCCGGGTGCGTTTTTCGACCAGTTCCTCAAGATTATGACTATATTCCTCAAGCTGACGTCTGGCCGAAGACAGGGATAAATGGGTTTTTACCCTGGCCAGCAGTTCATTGGCATCAAAGGGTTTCTGCACATAATCCACCGCTCCCAGCCTGAAGCAAAGTTCCTTTTTGTCGGAATCGGAAAGGGCAGTAAGCACCAGAACCGGAATATCCTTAATCCGCTCATCCTTCTTGATATGCCTCAAAACCGCCAGACCGTCTATATCCGGCATCATCAGATCAAGCAGAACCAGATCCGGCGTGTTTTCTTCCAGATACTTTAAGGCTCCTTCACCGCCGAGAGCAACCGCAAGCTCATATTTATCACCCAGCAAACCGACCAGAATGTCGATATTCAGCTTGGCATCATCAACGGCCAGAATAGTGCAGCCGGTTTCTTTTTCCACAGCCCTCTCCTTTAAGCGTCAGCTCCCCCATACAGGGTGCTAACCAGCTCAATTGCCTTATCAAACTCGTATTCTTCTATGAACAAAATTATTTTTCCGGCTGCATCCCCGTCATGCTCCGCCAATGCCTTGACCATGGCAACAGCTTTCCGGCAGTCCGCCGGTCTGCGGCCGCGCAGCAGGGCAAGCAGCTCATCCCAACTGCCGGAATCATTAACTGCTGGTTCTTCGGAGCTGGTTTCTGCCAGATATTTTTCCTCTTCTACATATCCGGTAAAGAGTTTCATCAAATCTTCAAGCCTGTCCAGCATATGCAAACAGGCCGCCTGATCCTTTTGTTTACAAGCCTCTTCCAGCCTGGAAGCAAGCTCAAAAATCTGCTCCGCTCCCACATTGCCCATCACCCCGCGTAAGGTATGGGCAGTAAATGCGGCTTCCTCCAGATTATTCTGCTCCAGCAGCTCCCGCAGCCGCCGGGCATCGCCGCCGTGTTCCGCAGCCGCCTTTTTCAGGGCCTTGATAAAAATATCCTGTTGATTGGCAAACCTCGGCAAGACCTCATTGAGATTTATCTGCAACATCTGCTCCTCCTTGCTGACCACCGACCCGCTTTTCTGTTCTCCGGCAGCAGGTGTCAGCCATTTTTGCAGAATATGCCTTAGTTCCTGCACCTCGATCGGCTTGGTGAAAAATGCGTTCATGCCGGATGCAAAAATTTCCCGCTGTTCATCTTCATCTGCACTAGCGGTCATGGCAATGATAGGTACATCTTCCAGCCGCAGATCAGCACGGATTTTTCTGGCAGTTTCAAAGCCGTTCATGCCCGGCATCTGCAGATCCATCAAGATCAGATCGGGAATCTGCTTCTCCAGATACTCAACCGCCTTCCGGCCATCTTCGGTAATGACGGCGGACATCTTAAATTCATTGAGCAAGGCCCTGATAATCTGCTGGTTGACAACGCTGTCTTCCACCACCAAGATTTCTGCATTGGTCAGCTCCGGCCTTAATGTCATTTCCTGTCCTGAAAAAAACAGGCCCTGCAGCAGCCGGACCGCCTGCACCAGGACACTAAAAACCACCGGCCGCGGGACGGTAAAAACCATGCCTTCATCACCGAAATCCGCCGCCTGGCCGCCCTCCGGCTTCAAGATGATTGCCGGTATCTCAAGTTTTCTATCCTGCAATGCTCCGGCAAGGCCGCTGTCAACAATCAACAGGTTAATCTCGCCAGTATCAAGCCTTTCCTTCATCTCCATCCCGCTTTGCACCACCTCCGGCTCACCGTTCAGATAGGTGATATATTCCATAATCACCTCCTGCTGAATCTTACTGCAGGAATCTGCTATCAGGATGCGGTTGCCCTTAAGGTTTACCGGCAGCTCCTTTTTGTCCGCCAGCCTAAAGGTTAAGGCAAAATTAAAAGTGCTGCCGTCTCCCACCCTGCTTTCCACCGAAATCCTGCCGCCCATCAGTTCGACAATGCGGTTGGCAATGCTAAGCCCAAGGCCGGTTCCGCCGTAATTACGGTTAATGGCACTTTCTTCCTGGGTAAAGGGAGAAAAAAGCTCGCCTATTTTTGATGAATCAATGCCTATGCCGGTATCAGCGACAGAAAAGAGCAGCCTTGCATGACGGTCATCCTCCATTTTCTCAAGGCTGATCCACACTACCACCCGGCCATGCTCAGTAAACTTGATTGCATTATCGGTCAGCTTGACCAGAACCTGTCCCAGTTTAAGCGGATCGCCAATCAGCCAGCGGGGAACATCGCTGCGGATACCGGCGGTAAACTCCACATCACCGCCAAACAGGCTGCTTCCGGCCGTATATACCACCGTATCAAGCACCTCGGAAAGATCAAAGGACATCTTGTCAACCGTCATTGCCCTGGATTCAACCCGAGAAAAATCCAGAATATCGTTTAGTATATCCAGCAAATTCTTGGCCGCCCGATATGACTTGGACAGATATTCCCGCTGATTATGAGAAAGCTCTGAACCAAGGGTTAAGTGGGTCATACCGAGGATGACATTTAAGGGGGTTCTGATTTCGTGGCTGATATTGGCAAGGAAATCACTTTTGATCTTGTCGGCTCTTAGTATGGCTTCCTCCGCCTTTTTGCGGACAGAAATATCCATAAAACATTCCAGCATCTTACGCTTGCCGTCTAATTCGATCCGCCGCACGGTCTTGGCCACCGGCACCGGTTCCTTGCCGTAACGAAGGATGATGCGGTCAGAATTTTCAATAATCAGACCAAGCTCGATAACCGGACATGCACTTCTTTGGGCCGGACAAATAAAATCATGGCAAATACGCCCCTTTAACTCGCTCGCAGGCAAGCCGAGCATATCGGCAGCAGCAGAATTTACATGCTCAATCAGCCTGCTCTCTTCATCAATAATGACCAGGGCCAGAGGCAGGTTTTCCATGAGTGCATTCTGCATCAATTCGCTTCTTTTAAGTTCCCTTTCCTTGCTGACCTTAACCCTGGTCAAGAAATCGTTCTTCCGGTTGCATGATACAAAGGAATAAATAAAGGAAACTGCAGAGATAACAAAGACAATAGCCCAGTAAAATAGCAGTCGGTCGGCATACGGCTGCATCAGGCCGTCCATACATGAGACCAGATATCCGCTCTGATCGGGCAGAGGAACCAGGCACATAATGCAGGAATTTCCGTCTATTGCCTGATCAAAAACAGCCCCCTTGCCGCCCGACAGGGCCTTGTGCAGCCTTGCTCCGCCGATCCGGTCCATCATCAGGGTAACCCTGGCTGACCTTTGAGCGGCAGTATCCGGCTCCACCCCGCAGAGATTAGCTGAAAGGCTGCCGTCCTCAATGGTTCCCAGCAGAAAATACTCCATCCTCGAATCAAGACGGGACAGGTATGCCAGCAGGTTACGGAATGAAACCCCTATTTTAACTGTGCCGAGACGCCGGCCCTCATCAAGAACCGGATAGAGGTTATAATAAAAATAACCGCCGTCTCCGCAATCAAAGCCGGACGGCGGCTGGTTATTTCCGGCGGCCTGATTGGTTTGTCCGACCGAGCCGGTAAACTGAACCAGGATCTTGCCCTGCTGATCATAAAATTGCAGGTAGTCGGCCCCGGCATTCTGCATCCTTTTATAGACCGGCAGCAGCAGCTCGGCCAGGGCATCATTTTCCTTGGTATTAACTAGCTGATAAACCTGAGGAACAGATATTTCCTGAACAAAATAATCATTCATCAAATGGCGGTAAAAATAAATACCCGACTGAAAATTGACTATAAGGCCATTTTTGATCTCGGCCAGATAAACCTCTTTCCTGTCATGCCAGTTGCTGTATGCCATAAATAGTATGAGAAATACCGAGAACAGGCAGATAATCATTGACGATATGGCCAGACAACGTCTGATTTTTAAGGGAATTTTTCTTAATTTCACAGTTTTGCACCAATTAAAAACCGATTAAATGCCGCCTTGGACATCCAGCATGATACAGAAAAACGAGACAATAAACAAATATTATTTAACCATGGTAAAGTTATTAAGCAATTCTAACTTATTGCATAACAGGTGCGGCTAATTTAATGGCCGCAGTTTCACGGGCAATGGCCAGCTCTTCATTGGTGGGGATTACCCAGATCTCAACCTTGCTATCGGAAGAGCTTATTCTAAAAGGCGATGAAGATGATTGATTATTCAAAGTTTTATCTAGTTTTATGCCCCACTCCTCAAGGCCGGAAAGTGATTTTTCCCTGGTAACCGGATCGTTTTCGCCCACCCCGGCGGTAAAGACCATGGCATCTACCCGGCCCAGAGCGGCCATATAACTGCCGATATATTTTTTGTTGCGGTAGGTCTGCATCTCAAGGGCCAGGGCGGCGAGCTGATTTCCTTCGGCTATGGCGGCATGGATATCCCGAAGATCGTTTAGGCCGCAGATTCCTTTCAGGCCGGATTCCTGATTGAGCATCTGATCCATATCTTTGGTGGTCATGCCGGTATGATCGGCTAAAAAGGGCAGGATGGCCGGATCCAGATCGCCGCTTCTGGTTCCCATCATCAGACCTTCCAGCGGGGTCAGGCCAAGGGAAGTATCCACGCTCTGGCCGTTTTTAATGGCGGTCATGGAGCAGCCGTTGCCCAGATGCAGGGTAATCAGATTGCACGCTTCCAGCGGCCTACCGAGCAGCCTTGCACATTCCCCGGCCACAAACTTATGGGAAGTGCCGTGAAAGCCGTAACGCCTGATTTTATATTGCCGGTAAAACTCATAAGGCAGGGCATAGGTATAGGCATGGGCCGGAATGGTTTGATGAAAGGCAGTGTCAAACACCGCCGCCTGCAGGGCATCTGGAAAAAGTTCCAGGGCAGCCATGATGCCGGTGAGATTGGGGCCGCTATGCAGGGGGGCCAGCGGCCCGGTTGCCTTGATCGCCTCAATTACTTCCCCATTGATGACGGCAGGCAGCCTGAAATTTTCGCCGCCATGCACCACCCGATGACCAATCCGGTCAATCTCGCCCGGGCTGCTGATCACCCCGTACCGCTGATCGGTCAGGGCCTTGACCGCCATGTTCATTCCGTCCTGATGACCGACAATCGGAGCGTTTTGCTCAAGATGATGCTGGTTACGGCCTGGATGCAAAATGCACTCAAAACGTCCGGTTTCTTCGCCAATTCTCTCGGCTAGACCAGCGGCCAGAACCGACTCGTCCTGCATATCCAGCAGCTTAAATTTTATGGATGAACTTCCTGAATTTATTACAAGTATTTTCATTATTCCACCTGAGCCTGAATGGCCGTGATGACCACGGTATTAACAATATCGTCCACCGTGCATCCCCTGGAGAGATCGTTTACCGGTTTTTTCAGCCCCTGAATAACCGGCCCGACCGCCACCGAACCAGTGGAACGCTGCACAGCCTTGTAGGTATTGTTGCCGGTATTAAGATCGGGAAAGATAAAAACCGTGGCCCGGCCGGCCACCTCGGAGCCGGGCAGCTTGGCGGCGGCCACCTCAGGATCAATGGCAGCATCATATTGAATCGGCCCCTCAATGGGAAAATTTAGCCCTCTTTCCTTAATAAGCTGGCGGGCAATTTTGGCCGCCTCTTTCACCGTTTCAACATCTTCGCCAAAACCAGATTCCCCGGTGGCATAACTGAGCATGGCCACCCGCGGCTCAATGCCGAACACGCGGGCTGTTTCTGCCGAACTTAAGGCGATTTCCGCTAGCTGCCTGCTGCCTGGATTGGGGTTGATGGCACAATCGCCATAGACCAGCACCCGGTCTTTCAGGCACATAAAAAAGACCGATGAGGCAATGGAGAATCCGGGTTTAGTTTTGATAAACTCAAAGGCCGGGCGGATGGTATGGGCAGTTGTAGTTACCGCCCCCGACACCATGCCGTCAGCCAGGCCCTTATAGACCAGCATGGTGCCGAAATAGGCGGCATCGGCCATCAGGCTCAGCGCCTCATCCTCGGTTACGCCCCGGTGCCGGCGAAGCTTTAGATAGGTCTTGGCAAAATCATCAAAAAGTTCCGATTCGGCTGGGTCGATCACCTCGGCCTGTTCAAGATCAAGACCGCAGGCGGAAGCCTTCATCAGCACCTTTTCCCGGCGGCCGAGCAGGGTCAGGCGTACCACGCCGCGCCGCAGCAAAATATCCGCCGCCCGCAAAATCCGTTCACAATTCCCCTCTGGCAGCACGATGTGCATCTTGCGGCGGGCCGCCTTTTCCATCAAGCCGTAATTAAACATCTTGGGGGTAATGCCGGATGAATGCGAGGTGATAATCTGCCGCCCCAGTTTTTGCACCTCAATATGCCTGGCAAAGGAGCCAAGGGCGGTGGCAATCCGGCGGCTGTCCTGCGGCTCGATGTGGCCGTACAGATTATCCAGCCTCTGCATGACCTCGTAGGTCTGGCCGGCCGCAGCAATAATCGGGCAGGAAACCACGCTCAGGCCCTCAAGCAGATGCAGCACATTTGCAGAAGGCAGCAGCCCGCCGGTCAGGATGATTCCGGCAATATCAGGCAGGTTTTTCGACATCCGGGAAGCCATGGCCGAAAGGATGATATCCGGCCTGTCTCCCGGGGTGATGACCAAACTGCCGGGTTTGATATAGGCCAGAAAATTATCTATCTGCATGGCGGCAATGACATAGTTGCTGACCAGGGCCTCAAGCCCGGTTTCGCCGTGAATCAATTCGGCCTCAAGATGCCGCTTGATAAAGCCGACCGAAGGGCTGGCAAGCTCCGGGTTTTCGGGGATGACATAAAAAGGAATCTGTTTGCGGCCGCCGGAAAATCTTACCCCGTCAAAAAGCCCGCTGCTGATTCCGGCCGAGGCCCGGTTGACAATGCAGGCAACCAGTTCAATACCATGTTCAAGCAGGTTATCCAGATAAAGCCTGGTCAGCCGCTTGACCTCATCCGCCGTCTTGTTCCGACCCGAAGAGACCAGCAGCACCGGCGCCCCGAGGTTGGCGGCAATATCAATATTGATGGCCGATTCAAAGGCCGGATCACTGCCCAGAAAGCTGGTGCCCTCACACAGCACAAAATCATAATTATTCTTTAGCTGATTGTATTTCTGCAAAATAGTGTCATGCAGCAGATCATGCCGGCCGGAATTATACAGCTCCTGGGCCTCGGGCAGGGTAAAGGCAAAGGTATCTTGGTAATCGATGTCCAGCTCAAAATAATCCAGCACCAGATTAACATCGTAATCCTTCCGGCCAGATTTATGTTCATCAATAATTGGCCGGAAAAAGGCCGCCTTGCTCACCCGTTTCAAGAGCATCTGCATTAGGCCGAGAACGACAGCGGAACGGCCGCTTTTTGCCTCTGCCGCTGTGATATAAAGATTTTTGGATAAATTTTGCATATTCGTTATCAGAGGGTGAAAACCGGAATCAAAAAGCGTAGGGAGTACTCCAGCCGGTTATGATAATTTTTTAATATAAACAACATGTTACCGGATCAGAAAAATGCGGTAATAAGCAGACAAGGCTCAATCATCAAAGACCTCGTCAATATTTTGGGCAGTAAGAATGCGAAGCCCCCAACGGTCAATCTCTTCCACTGATGCGTTTTTTATACGCTGCTGGAAGTTAGGCGTGCAGGTCATCCCGAATTTTTGCCGGATTAACGATGCAAAAAAATCGCTCTTTCCCTGCTCTATGCCTTGCTCTATGCCTTGCTCAATGCCTTGCTCTATGCCCTGCTCCATACCTAAAATTCTGCCTTCATCCCTTAATTTTTCCCTTGCCCTTTCAATAGATTTTTCAAGCATGGCCTGCATCTCCTTTGGATTGGTTGAATCTATAATAATTTCCTTTTCTTCTGCATCAAATCTGTTTACCACCGCATAATGAAGCCAGTGCAGCATGGTGGCGGTCAGGCTGTCATCATGCAGGGCGGCAAGCAGACGGAAAAGCTGCTCTGTTACTTCCCTAACTTCCTCAATATCGGCAAATTCTTCAAGCTGAAAAATCCGGGCGGTTAAACTTTCCGCCTTCTCTTTGGCAGCTTCCGACAGTTTTCGTTCTTCAATCAGAAAATATTTATGCCGCAGGATATAATCGTCAAGTTCATCAGCTACCGGAGCAATCAAATCTTCGGTGCTGACCGGAGCCTGCCATGGCCTCTCCCCGTTATAAAGGACAATAGGTAGCACCGGCGGCAGGGCATCACCTGGTTTCATGGCCCCACCTGCAATCAGATCCTGATAGAGCATACCGGTATAAACCGCCGTCCGCATGGCCATCCAGTTATCCGGCCGATTCTGAAACTCAAGCATCAGGAAAAGATACAAATCCTGCCCCCGAAACTGCACCTTCCAGATCATATCGTTATAGCGGGAACGGAAATCATCGCTGATATGCTCGGTGCCGCATAGGGTCAGGGTTGAAAAATCAACCTCGTCCAGCCATGCCCCGCCAACCCAATCCTCCAGCAGGCTTTGCATCATGGCCGGATGTGAAAAGAGCTTTTTATAACCGTGATCATGGATATTTTCTTGTTTGGACATGATAAATTCCCTGGGTCAAGATTAACAACAGTGTTGGCGGAAAAACAGCCATATTCCAACAAACAAGATATATCAAATCGCCCTGCTCTAGCCAACAACTAAAAAGACGATACACAAAAGAGATAAGTATTTTATCCTGACGGACAAACATTGATGGACTTTCATAAAATAATCGGCTACCTTCGGTGCTTTGATTGTCCTTATTCGTTCGACATTACCATAACCAGATTAGAGGGAAAAATGACCAGAGATGAAATAATAAAAACCATCAAGAGTGAAAATATTGGTTTTTTGCGTCTGCAATTTGTTGATATTTTTGGATTTATGAAAAATGTTGCCCTGCCGCTTAGTCAGATTAACAAGGCACTGGACGGCAAAATGATGTTTGACGGCTCTTCCATTGACGGTTTTGTCCGCATCAATGAATCCGATATGTATCTAAAGCCCGATTATGATACCTTCACCGTGTTGCCTTGGCGGAACAAGGCCGGCAGAAAGGCGGCCAGAATTATCTGTGATGTGCATAAATCCGATCATTCGCCCTTTGAGGGCTGCCCGCGGGTCAACCTGAAACGGATTCTGGCCGGGGCAAAAGAGGCTGGCTTTACCATGAATGTCGGCACCGAGGCGGAATTTTTTCTCTTTGAAAGGGATGAGAAGGGCCTGCCCACCACCATCACCAGCGATGTGGCCGGTTATTTTTCGCTGGATCCGGAAGATACCGGCAATGACTGCCGCCGAGAAATCATCGAAACCCTGGAGGAAATGGGCTTTGAAATTGAGGCCTCGCATCACGAGGTGGCCGAGGGTCAGCATGAGATAAATTTCAAATATGCCGATGCACTGACCGCCGCCGACAATACGGTTACTTTCAAATGGGTGGTCAAGACCGTGGCCGCCAAATACGGCCTGCACGCAACCTTTATGCCCAAGCCGATTTTCGGCATAAGCGGCTCCGGTATGCATACCAATCAGTCCCTGTTCACGCTGGACGGCACCAACGCCTTTTTTGATGAACATGATGCCCTGCAGCTTTCGGAAACCGCCTATTCATATATTGCCGGCATCCTGAAAAACGCCCGCAGCCTTGCCGCCATTACCAATCCGCTGGTCAACTCCTATAAGCGGCTGGTTTCCGGCTATGAGGCCCCGGTTTACTGTGCCTGGTCGGCCTCTAACCGGTCGGTGCTGGTCAGGATACCTGCTTCTAGAGGTCTTTCAACCAGAATGGAACTGCGCAGCCCTGATCCCACCTGCAACCCCTATCTTGCCTTAGCCATGATGCTGAATGCCGGGCTTGACGGGGTAAAAAACCGTCTTGCTCCGGGGCCGTCCATGGATAAGGATATTTTCGCCATGACCCATAAAGAAATGGAAGAGGAAGGCATTGTCATTATGCCGGCCAGCCTGCATGAGGCCATTGAGGAATTAAAGGCCAGCCCGCTGGCTCAGGAAACCCTGGGGCCGCATATTTTCAGAAAGTATATCCAGGCCAAGGAAAAGGAATGGGATGCCTACCGGATTGCGGTTACCGACTGGGAGGTAGAGCAATATCTATCCATCTACTAGCCCCATGAGCGGCACCAGAAATAGCGGCTTGCTGGCGGCCATTATTCCAGACCTTGCCCGCGAAAACGGCTGGCAAGGAAGACTTGAACAATACTCACTATTTACCCATTGGGAAAAAATAGTTGGACAGGAAATTGCAAAACATGCCGCTCCCCTCAAAATTGTTCAAAATGTGCTGTGGCTGGAGGTGGGAAGTTCTGCCTGGATGCAGCACTTTCAATATCAAAAGCTGACCATCCTGCAAACCTGCAATGAGTTTTTACCCGGTCTGCCGCTTACTGATATTAGATTTGTTATCAAGAGCTGCGGGCCGTCAAATCCGCAGGAAAAAGAGCCTGAACTAAAATTTATTCCCCCGCCGCAGGAGGAAGTAGCCGCCTTTGAAAGTATGGCCTCAACCATTAAGGATCAAGATTCCCGTGAGGCCCTGATGCAATTCTGGTATCTATCCCATGCCTGCCAGAGAGATAATCCCTAGCCTTAAACCGCGCCTGCGACCAAATCTTTATCGAAATAATTCACCGACATACCGGCATCCACGACGATGGTTTGGGTGTTGATGCCTGATGCCCGTTCAGACAGCAAGAAGACGGCGGTATTTGCCGCTTCCTGGGTGGTCAACGCCCTTTTTCTGGGAATGGCCTTTTCGGCATATAAATAGCTGTCCACATAGCCAGGGATGCCCGCCGAGGCCGAGGTTTTAAGCAGGCCAGGAGCCACGGCATTAAAGCGGACTTCGGAAAAGGCAGAAAATGACTTGGCCAGAAAACAAAGGGATGAATCCAGGGCAGCCTTGATGGGGGCCATATAGCCGTAATTTTCCGCCGCCATTTTAGTAGTTGAAATGGAAATGGTTACCACCGAGCCGTTTTTAGCCAGCAGTTCTTTGAAATGGTTGGCAATGGCAATCAAGGAGAAGCATGAAATATTAACCGCCTGCAAAAAATCCTGTCGGCCGGTTTCATGAAAGGGTTTGAAGCCGCCGGAATAATTGGCAAAGGCAATGGAGTGGACAATACCGTCAACCTTGCCGCCGTCAAGATGACCGGCAATTTGCTCCCTTACCCTGATAATATTTTCCTCCTCTTCCACATCGCACAAAAAAACCGGACAAGCCGGAAATAATTTTAACGCACTCTTTCGCCGCTCCTCAGAACGCACCACATTGATCACCTTCGCCCCTTGAGCCAACAGGGTTTTAGCAATGGCACAGGCAACGGACTTACGGTTAGCCAGACCAAAAACCACCACGGTCTTATCTTTCAAACCAAGAAAATTCATAAAATCAGCCGGGTTAAGTTAACTGATGCCGGGCAGCCGGCAAGAATTACTTTTTAGGGATGCTGCCCTCCACGCCTTCCACATACCAGGTAAGGCCAAGCATCTCACTGTCAGATAAGGTCTCACCTTCCTTGACCACCAATTCGCCAGCCTGATTTTTGATCGGCCCCTGAAAGGGATGAAAAGTGCCGTCAATAATTGAATTTTTTACCTCATCGGCAAGTTTTCGCACCTCCTTGGGAACCGCCGGGCCGTATGGTGCAATCTGCACCATGCCTGATTTCAGCCCCTGCCATGAATCGGACGTTTTCCAGGTGCCGTCCATCACTGCCTTGGCCCGGCTGATATAATAATTTCCCCAATCATCAACAATTGCGGTAAGCTGAGCCTTGGGAGCATAAGAACTCATATCCAGAGCATGACCAAAACCATGTACGCCCGCTTCCTCGGCGGCCTTAAGCGGCTCTGCAGAGTCAGTTTGCTGGGCAAGTATATCACAACCCTGCCTGATAAGTTTTTTGGCCGCATCACCTTCCATACTGGGATTATGCCAGGTGTTTAGCCAAACAACCTTTACCACTGCCTTGGGATTTACCCTGCGTGCGGCCAGGGTGAAGGCGTCAATACCGCGGATTACCTCGGGAATCGGAAACGAGGCAATATAGCCAATCTTGTCCGTCTTGGTCATTTTACCGGCAATGGTGCCGATCACCGCCCGGCCCTCATAAAATCTTCCGGCATAGACCGAGACATTGCTGCCCCGCTTATAACCCGCGACATGTTCAAATTTCACCCTTTCAAACTGCTTGGCCAGCCTGACGGTCGGATTCATAAAACCGAAGGAAGTGGCAAAAATAAGTTCACAGCCGGAATTAGCCAGCCGTTTGATGGCCTGCTCGACAGCAGCCTGATCCCTGTCCTTAACATTTTCAATATAGATAGTTTTAGCCCCCAGCTCTTTTTCCAGGGCCAGACGCCCCTGATCGTGCTGATAGGTCCAGCCGTGATCACCAATCGGCCCGGAATAAATGAAACCAGCCTTGATACTTCTGGCTGCAAATGCCTCTCCAGCCAGGGCGAACACTGCAGCTACAGCAAGAAATAAGCCAAACTTTTTCAACATGTTGTCTCTCCTTGATTTTAGAGATATTGATTTACCAAGCCCGCAACAAAAAATAAATGAGCCAGCTTACAATAATTATCCGCTGATGCCAACCACTATCATCCCTGATAAAATATTTTCCAAGACCTGAGTATAAGCCATTGGCCGCACTTTTGTAAACTGATACCATCTTGCCTTTACCGTGCCAGTGTTTATAATCGGTAATATTTATATCCGTGCGGCCAACTATCAGCAAAAACAAAGGAAATGAAAATACTTGCAGCACCCAGAATGGATCAATGTATCGGCTGCCATTCCTGCTCCCTTGCCTGTGCGAGGCTGGTTCACAAGCAAATATCGTGGAACCATGCAGGTATTCGCATCCGCTCGTCCGGCGGTTTATCGACCGGCTTTACGGCGGATAAATGTGCGGCCTGCAATCCGGCTCCTTGTGCCGAGGTTTGCGGTTCACAGGCTCTTTCCCAGCGGCGCGGCGGCGGAGTGATGGTCAAAAAAAATCTTTGCACCAAATGCGGCAGGTGCCTTGAAGTTTGCCCGGTGGATGCCATTTATCAAGATGATGATGGGGCGATTTATGTCTGCATCCACTGCGGCAGATGCGTGGCTTTTTGCCCCCAAGATTGTCTGGAGATGAGAGAGGTGCAGGCATGAGGGATCATTTTCGCATCCTGCTGTTTGATCTGGCCGCAGGCGTAAGTGAAATTGTCCGCCTGGATGGGCGGGATACCGCAGTCGGCGGTAGCGGTCTGGCCGCTTTGCTCTACGGCAGGTACGGTCAGCCAAATCAGCCGTGGAATGCACCGGAGCAGCCGCTGATTTTTGCCATCGGCCCGCTTACCGGCTATTACCCGATTATGAGCAAGACGGTTTGTGCCTTCAAATCTTCCTATCATGGGCAATATACCGAAAGTCACGGCGGCGGCAGAACCGCACTGGCTCTGTTTTTTGCAGGCTTTGATGCCCTGGTGATTGTGGGCCGGGCCAAACGCCTGTCCTGCCTGAATATCACCGCCAGCCGCAGTTATTTACAGGATGTGGAATTTTTACGGGGAAGAGATGCCGATTTCACCGGAAAAACCATGCGTAAAATGCTGAAAATCGGCTCCGGCCACCGCTCGCTGCTCCGCATCGGCCAGGCGGGAGAGATTGGCTCGTCCATGGCCTGTATCAATGTGGATACCTACCGCCATTTTGGCCGGATGGGGGGTGGAGCCAGCATGGGCGTCAAAAATCTGAAAGGCATCTGCATCGTGGGTGAATGCGGCTTTACGGCACCCAAAAACAAGGAGTATAATCGGGTATATAAAAAGGTTTTTGATCAGCTTACCGCCACCGCCATGATGAAAAAATATCATAACCTCGGCACCGCTGCCAATGTGAAAAAATTAAATGATATTAAATCGCTGCCGTGGAATAATCTGCAAAAAACCACCGACCCGGAAGTGGATGGCATAACCGGCACCGCCTTTGCCCAAAAGACCCTGCTGAGAAATGCCGCCTGCGGCGGATGTCCGGTGGGTTGTATTCATATTGGCTTTATCCGTGAAAAGACCGGAGACGAGCACCGCTACCACTACCACCAGACCCCGTACGATTATGAGCCGGTTTTTGCGGCAGGCTCCATGCTGGGAGTTAAAAATGCCTTTGATGTTTTGCGGATTCTGGATGTAATGGAAAAGGGCTGTATTGATGTTATGTCCGGCGGGGTGGCTCTTGCCTGGGCAACCGAGGCCACGGAAAAAGGGCTGATTGACCAGCGGCAAACCATTGTACCGCTGAGTTTTGGCGATACCGAGGGCTACAAGCAGGCCGCCGCCCATCTTTGTTGCGGCAGCAACGATTTTTATCGGCTGCTGGGACAGGGCAGTCTGAAAGCGGCCGAGCGTTACGGCGGCAGTGAATTTGCCTGCGTGCTGGGGCAGGAGATGGCAGGCTATGCCACCGGCGAACTATTTTTTGCCGCCCAGTCCCTTGGTTTCAGGCATTCTCACCTTGATACCGGTGCCTATTCCTATGACCAGAAGCACAGTGAGCAGGATGTGGAGGCCGGAGTTAATTTTCTGATGAATGATGAGCCGGGCCGGGTCTTTCTTACCTCGATGGTGGCCTGTCTTTTTGCTCGGTCGGTTTATTCAAATGAGCAGCTTGCCGAATGCCTGAATGCTTTAGGGTATAATAAAATTGCCTCATCCGCCTGCGAGGTTGCCGAAGAGATTAGAAAGCGTCGCTGGCAAGTGCGGATTGCCACCGGATTTAACCCCGAAAAAATCGAGATTCCCAAACGATTTTATAAGGTAAAAACCTGGAAAGGTTTAATAAACCCGGAATATCTTGATGCCTTGAAAAAGGAATATGGCCACCGGATAATGGCTCTGGCCGAGGATAAGTAACCATGAACAGTCTTACCCTGCCGCCCATAAAAAAAATTGACGGCGAAATAACCCTGCCCGGCTCCAAAAGTATTTCCAATCGGGTGCTTTTACTGGCCGCTCTAGCCAAAGGAACCACCACCCTGACCAACCTGCTGGACTCGGATGATGTCGGCCATATGCTGGCGGCACTTGCTCAGCTTGGTATTAAATATCATCTGGGCGAGGATAAAACCGTCTGTCAGGTTATCGGCGGCGGAAAACCGCTTGGGAACTGCCATGCTCCGCTTTTTTTGGGCAATGCCGGAACCGCCATGCGTCCGCTTTGTGCAGCCCTTTGTCTTGGCAAGGGCATTTATGAACTGGGCGGCGAGCCGCGCATGGAAGAGCGTCCCATCGGCAGTCTGGTTGACGCTCTTTTGCAGGCCGGAGCCAAGATAACTTACTTGAAACAAAGGGGTTATCCGCCGCTTAAAATTGAGGCAAACGGGCTTGCCGGCGGCAAAATCACCATAGACGGCTCGGTTTCCAGCCAGTTTTTAACCGCCTTGCTCATGGCCGCTCCAATGGCAAACGGCGACAGCGAAATATCGGTTACCGGGCAGATGGTTTCAAAGCCATATCTTGATATTACCTTGAAAATAATGGCAAATTTCGGAGTTGAAGTTGAGCATTCCGGCTATCAGCATTTTTTTATCCAGGGCAGACAGTTTTATCAAAGCCCCGGCCAGTTTATGGTGGAAGGCGATGCTTCCTCGGCCTCATATTTTTTGGCGGCGGCGGCCATTAAGGGCGGTAAGGTCAGGGTGAACGGGGTGGGCAGGTCTTCCATGCAGGGAGATATAAAATTTGCCGAGGTGCTTGAAAAAATGGGGGCAAGAATCACCCTAGCTGATAATTATATTGAGGCCGAGGCCGGAAGATTACAGGCGGTGGATCTGGATTTGAACCATATCCCGGATGCGGCCATGACCATTGCCGTTACCGCCCTGTTTGCCGAAGGCACCACCACCATCCGCAATATCGCCAACTGGCGGGTTAAGGAGACCGACCGTATCAAGGCTATGGCCGCCGAACTGCGAAAGCTGGGTGCCAAAGTAAGGGAAGGTGATGATTTTATTCAGATTACGCCGCCCAAAAGCATCAAACCTGCGGCCATCGACACCTATAATGATCACCGCATGGCCATGTGCTTTTCGCTGGCTGCACTGGGCGATGCGGCCATAACCATCAACGATCCCGGCTGTACGGCCAAGACCTTTCCAGATTATTTTGATAAATTTGATCAGGTTAGCCATCGTTGATGCAACCATAAACCAAAAGAGGAGCTTATTATGAAAGGGAAAATTTTTTACAGGGAAAGACAAAAGGTAAAGAACGGAGCAAAATCGCCAAGATACCGGGTAATGGCCGTATCGGGGATTGACATTAAAATCTATGCAAGCCATTTCCGCATGAAAGAACTGGAAGTGATTGCCAAGGTTAGCGGAGCTGAACTGGTGAAGCTGCAGGCCAAGAAAAACAACCCAAAATCAAAACCTTAAAAAGGAGCATCCCATGGCCTTAGTGCGTGAAGAGGATGGAAAAAGACTGCATGTGGACAGCCCGTTAATGGGCGAGAGCTTGGTCAGCAAAGAATTTATCGGCCAGCTTGAAACGGCACCGCAGGAGCGTTTATACCCCGATGTGGCGGTGATGAAAATTGGCGGCCAGTCCATCTGCGACCGGGGCATCAAGGCTCTGCCGTCAATTATCAAGGAGATTGCGGCTAATCGGCCGGAGCATAAAATGCTGATTACCACCGGCGGCGGCACCAGAAGCAGGCATATTTACACCATCGGGCTGGAGCTTGGTATGCCAACCGGGGTAATTGCCAAGTTCGGCAGCATGATTTCCGAACAAAACGCCCTGATGATTGCCACCCTGCTTTCCCCCTGGGGCGGCACCCAGATATCCCATTCGGATATTGTCAAGTTGCCGACCTATTTTAAGGATGGCATCATTCCGGTTATGCACGGCATGCCGCCCTATGATTATTTTGCCATCAAACCGGAAGTGGGACGCATCCCCATCCACCGCACCGATGTGGGGCTGGTTATTCTTGCCGATTTGATCGGCTCTAGGAAGGTGATTTTTGTCAAGGATGAAAACGGCCTTTATAGCAATGACCCCAAAAAGGATAAAAACGCTGAATTTATTAGTGAAATCGGGGCAAGGGATTTAATGGCCAGGGAGCAGGATGATTTGGTTATCGAACGGCCATGTTTGGAGATTATCCAAAACAGCGAGGTAATCGAAAAGGTGCAGATTATCAACGGCATGGTGCCGGGCAATCTAACCAAAGCCCTAAACGGCGAGCAAGTGGGAACCTTTATTTACAAGCAGTAAACCTATGTTTCGGGGCGGTTCTATATGCCGCCCCGGGCATAATTAACGGCTAAATCTTGGACGAAACTAACTGGTTGAACATCTGAAAATTCGGTTCTTTTGAAATTCAGGTGGGTAAGAACTAGTTCATGTGGTGGTGTTCAGAATTCTGTGTCATCTTCCATGTCCATATAACTTTATACCGTAATGTAAGCAAAAGTCAGCTCCGAGAATGGGCCGCCAAAATGCTCGTCGGAGAAGCTGACTTTTGCTGGATCGGCTAACTGGAACATGGCCATATTCATCCTCATCAATCATCCTATCAAATTTTCAGTTCTTTCTCCAGCCTTCCTTCAAA
>PDQP01000079.1 GCA_002747805.1 Deltaproteobacteria bacterium | reverse complement strand
TGAGTATATTTTAACAGAAACCTGCAATTTTGACCATAAAAAAATGAAATTTATCTTTTATTTTCAAAGTGTTGATCGTTTCTCAGGGTTGACTAATTACCTGAACAGCTAGCCGTTGACCAAATCCCTTAATTTTTTGCTTGGCCGAAAGCTAACCATCTTTCTTTTTTTGATGGTAATTTGCTCGCCGGTTTTAGGGTTACGTCCAGTTCTGGGATTTTTATTCCTTAAAGTAAAAGAGCCAAAGTGAATAACCTTGATTTCCTCTCCGGCAATTAAAGATGATTTTAAGGAATCAAAAAAGCAGTCAACGATTTCCGAACAACTGACCTGGGAATAGCCAAGCTGATCCGCCACACTTTCTGTCAAATCTTTTCTGGTCAAATTTTTTTTGCCCATTTTTTATTCCCTCAATTTGCCGCCGAACCTTTCGGTCAGCATTTTTACTATTTTATGATGCGATTTATCAACCTGTTTATCGGTAAGGGTTCTAGCTGCAGACCGGTAAGTTATGGAGATTGCCACGCTCTTGCAGCCAAGTTCAATAGGCTTTCCCTGATAAACATCAAAAATCCGGCAGGACTCGATCAATTTATCCCTGCTGTTTTCAATGGCTTCCAGCATTTCACCAGCCGAAACCTGCTCCGGCAAAATAAGAGCAATATCACGGCTGGCGGCAGGAAAAACCGGCAAGGGGGAAAATTTCTTCCTGACTTCCCTTAACGAACAAAGGGCATCATAATTCAATTCAAAATAATAAACATCCTGTTTAATGCCGAAATTTTGCAAAACCTCATTTTTACATTTGCCAAGACTGCCCAGTATTTCCTTGCCGGCCTCGATAACAAGAAACTGGTCGCTGACCGCATAAGGCTCGGCCCGATCAAGCGGCGGCTGAACAAAATGAACCAGATCATCCCCTACCCCCCAAAGTCTCAAGTTTTGCAAAATGCCTTCAACCACGCCCTTAAGATCAAAAATATCCGCCGGTTCATCCTTAAAGTAAAGGGCGTTATTTGCCCCATGCCTGCTGCCGGAAATAACTCCGGCCATTTGGTTGGTTTCCCTTGGCTGCTGGTCATCGCCTGACGGTGAAAATACAGTACCAAGCTCAAAAAGTTTAAGTGAATACTGCTGAAAATTGTTATTCCGCTTAATATTTTCCAAAAGCCCCGGCAGCAGCATGGTACGCATCACCGACTGTTCCTCGGTAAGAGGGTTGAGCAGCCTGACCACCTTGCGTCTTTGATCGGCACGGTCAAGCAGCAGGGCATCACCATGCTTTTCGGAAACAAAACTGTAGTTTATAACTTCAGAGAAACCTATGGCGGCAAGATAATCCGAGCTTTGGCATCTTTTGTGCCGGGCTGCATCTCTGGCCGGATAACTTAATTTAACCTCAGGAAGGCTGGTGGGGATGGCATCATAGCCGACCAGTCTGGCAACCTCTTCAACCAGATCCGCTTCCCGCTCAATATCAATTCTAAAACTGGGCGGAGTTACCAACAAGGTGTCCTCATCCCGGTCCTCACAAACCAAGCCAATGGATTCCAGATGCTTTTTAATTATCTTTTTATCAAGCTCAAGGCCAAGTAGTTCTGAAGTGCGTGAAACCCGTAAAACAAGGCTTGCAGATGGGGTTTTACCTGGATAAATATCAGCTCCGGCTGGTTCGGCATGACCACCGGCAATTTCACAGAGCAGCTCGGCCGCCCTGGCCATTGCCGTAACCACACCATCCGGGTCAACGCCCCGTTCAAAGCGGTAGGACGCATCGGTTGAAAGCCCCATTTTTCTAGCGGTCTTGCGTACCGAAACCGCATCGAAACAGGCACTTTCCAGCAGAACATTGACCGTTGTTTCCGATACCTCAGAATTAAGCCCGCCCATAATTCCGGCCAGTGCTACCGGCTTTTCAGCATCGCAGATCAGCAGGTCGGACTGGTCAATCTTTCTCTCCATATTGTCCAGGGTAGTAAATATCTCCTCGCCCTCATTTGGGGTGCGGACAATGATTTTCCGGCCGACAAGTTGATCAAAATCAAAGGCATGCAGGGGCTGACCATACTCCAGCATGACAAAGTTGGTGATGTCAACCACGTTATTGACCGGACGCAGGCCCACCGACAGCAGGCGTTTTCTCAGCCAGAATGGAGACGGGGCAATTTTTACGCCGGTAATTAGTCTGGCGGCATATCTGGAGCAAAGTTCCGGCGAGTTTACTGCCACGGTGAACTTTGAACTTTTTTCTTTTATTTCAGCATATTCTACTGGTTTTTGTAATTTTCTGCCGGTAAAACCCGCCACCTCGCGGGCAATCCCGATCACCGAGGCACAATCAGGGCGGTTGGGGGTTAAATCCACCTCAATCATGGTGTCCGCCAGCCCGGTAACCAGGGTAAAAGGCTGGCCGTGCGGCGTATCTTCCGGCAGTTCCATAATGCCCTGCTGACAATCGCTTATCCCCAGCTCCCTTTCAGAGCAAAGCATACCAGCGGATTCCTCGCCGCGAACCTTTGATTTTTTTATCTTGATATTACCCGGCAAAACCGTACCCGGCAGGGCAATTACCGTGCATAGGCCAGGGCGGACATTGGGGGCACCGCAGACAATCTTGTGTATATCATCGCCCACTGCAACCTGACACAGGGTAAGTTTATCGGCATTTGGATGTTTGGCGGTTTCCAGCACCTTGGCGGTTTTCAAATCCTGCAAATCTTTATGCAGCGGGGTAACAGAGTCAACCTCAAGGCCAAGCATGGTCAGCCGTTCGACCAGTTCATCGGGGTCAAGATCCTTTAGGTCGGTATATTGATTTAACCAGTCAAGAGTGAACTTCATGGCGTCAAGTTGGTTTTATTAAAACTGCGAGAGAAAACGCAGATCGTTTTCATAATAAAGTCTTATATCGTCAATACCGTATTTGAGCATGGCAATCCTTTCAATGCCAAGCCCGAAGGCAAAGCCGCTGTACTGGTCGGGATCATAACCGGCCATTTTGAAAACCTCGGGGTCAACCATGCCGGAACCAAGAATTTCTATCCAGCCGGTTTTCTTGCAGACCCGGCAGCCTGAGCCGGAGCAGATCACACAGGAAACATCCACTTCCGCACTTGGTTCAGTAAAAGGAAAAAAGCTGGGCCTAAACCTTAATTTAACCTTTTTGGCAAAGACCTTCTGCACAAACACTTCCAGCACGCCTTTAAGGTCAGCAAAGGATACCCGTTTATCAACCATCAATCCTTCCACCTGATGAAACATCGGGGTATGAGTAAGGTCAGAATCGCATCTGTAAACCTTGCCCGGTGCTATTATTCTAAGCGGCGGGGTATTTTTCTCCATCACCCTTGCCTGCATGGGTGAGGTATGGGTTCTAAGCAGGGTGGAAGGGCCGACATAAAAAGTGTCGTGCATATCACGGGCCGGATGATGGGGCGGAATGTTCAGTGCTTCAAAATTATAATAATCCTGTTCAATTTCAGGGCCTTCAACTACCGAGAAGCCAAGGTCGGCAAGAATGCCCAAGGTATCATTCATAATCTGACTTACCGGATGCAGCCTGCCGGGTTCCTGCTTTCTGCCGGGCAGGGTAAGGTCAGGAGAACCTGCCTTTTTATCTGCCGGAAGAGATGCCAGTTTTTCCCTTGCCTCTTCGTACAGCGACTCAACTTCCCTTTTGGCGGTATTGGCTAACTGACCAAGCCTTGGCCTGTCTTCCGCCGAAGCTGCTCCAAGCCGTTTCATTATGGCCGAAAAACGCCCCTTGCGGCCAAGATACTCAATCCTGAACTCCTCAAGGGCAGAGGCATCAACAACGCCTTCCAGATGAGTTTTTGCCTGCCTTTGCAGCTCTAATAAATCTTGTTCCATGGCTAGTCTGGTTTTCACTGAAACTTTTCACTGAAACAGTACGCCGGTTACGAGCTAGCAGCATCGAAACCGGCGTAGTAATAAGGGCTTATCAAAAGCCATCAGGCATTGGCCTCGGCAGCAACCCTGGTAAGCTGGCTAAAGGCTTCGGCATCAAGAATTGCCATATTGGCAAGCACCTTGCGGTCAAGCTCAATCCCGGCCTTTTTTAATCCGCCCATAAACTGACTGTAATTCATGCCGTTCATTTTGGCACCAGCATTGATGCGGGTGATCCACAGACGGCGGAAATCACGTTTTCTGGTGCGGCGGTCCCGGTAGGCATAGGTCAAGGCACGGTCAACCGCCTCAGTAGCTGTGCGGTACAGCCTGGAACGCCCTCCCCTAAAGCCCTTTGCCTGCTTCAAAACCCGGTTTCTTCTTCTTCTTGCCTTAAACCCCCGTGTTACGCGTGGCATATCAAACTCCTTATAAATCCGTAAATTACTGGCAGTTATCCATTATAAGTATGGTAAAATTCTTTTGATGCTCTTGTGATCTGCTTCCGAGACCGTATCACCAAGGCGGAGTTTACGCTTTCTCTTGGTGGATTTTTTGGTCAGAATATGGCTGGTAAAAGCCTTGGCTCTTTTCAGTTTTCCAGAACCGGTTTTCTTGAAGCGCTTGGCTGCCCCCCGGTTGGTTTTCATCTTTGGCATTTTTTGCTCCTTTACCCGCAATCTGCGGCCGTTAATTACGTAACCTTGTAAAAGGTTTTAAGCTACACGCAATCAATCATTTATTGTTCACCACTTAATTACAACTGTCAACTTTTGGGGCCGACAAACATAACCAGCTGCCTGCCTTCCATTCTGGGCGGCTGAAGAATAGTGGCCTCTTCTTCCAGGGCAGCGGCAATTTTTTCCATAGCTTCCATACCGATGGACTGCGAATAAACAATCTCACGGCCTCTGAAGCGCATGGTCAGTTTCACCTTGTTTTTCTGGGCAAGAAACTTTTTAACATTCTTGATCTTGAAATTAAGATCATGAGTCTCGGTTTTAGGACGAAACTTTATCTCCTTGGTTTCAACGGTGGTCTGTTTCTTCCTTGCTTCCTGCTGTTTTTTCTTTTGTTCGTAGCGGAACTTATCGTAATTCATAATCCGGCAGACCGGCGGTTTGGCACTAGCGGAGACTTCAACCAGATCCAACCCCTCGTCATAGGCAATATCCCTCGCCTTAGCAATGGGAACAATACCATGCTGCTCACCATCACTGCCGATAAGTCTTACTTCCGGATAGAGAATATCATCATTTATAGCTGTTTTATTCTCCCTTTTCACTGCAGCCTGCCTTCCTCTTCTGTTAATAGCCCTACCCTCCTGTTTCCACGAACATAATTTATACTTAAAGGCGGAAAAATCATATTCCACGCCCCAAACGGCACTCAGCCAAAACCTTTTCTGCAAATTCTGTAACGGGCATGGCAGGCAGGTTTTTACCGTTTCGGAGCCGGACGGTTATGGTCTCCTCTTCCTTTTCCTTATCTCCCGCAATCAGCATATAGGGGATTTTGGCAACCTGTGCTTCCCGTATCTTATAATTTAATTTTTCATTCCTGACATCCTTTTCCACCCGCAACCCGGCTTCCCGCAATCTGCGGTACACCTGTTCTGCATAATCACCCTGGGCATCGGTAATATTCATAATTCTCGCCTGAACAGGAGCCAGCCAAATGGGGAAGGCACCGGCATAATGTTCAATCAGGACGCCGATAAATCTCTCCAGTGAACCCATCAAGGCCCGGTGAATCATAATCGGCTGATGCTCGGTATTATCAGAACCGGTATAGCTTATATCAAAGCGTTCCGGCAGGTTAAAATCCACCTGGATGGTGGAGCATTGCCAGGAACGGCCAAGCTGATCCTTAATCTTGATGTCAATCTTGGGGCCGTAAAATACGCCTTCGCCGGGATCAATACTAAAATCCAGCCCCCTTCTTTCAAGAGCCTTTTCAAGTGCCGCCGTAGCCTGCTGCCAATTTTCCGTACTGCCCACATATTTCTCCGGCCTGGTCGAGAGATAGACATCAAATTCGCTGAAACCAAAATTTTCAAGAATATGCAGATTTAGTTCAAGAATGTTATAAATTTCATCATTTAGCTGGTCAGGACGGCAGAATATATGGGCATCATCCTGGGTAAAGCCCCGAACCCGCATCAAGCCGTGCAGGGCCCCGGCTCTCTCGTAGCGGTAAACGGTGCCAAGCTCGCACCAGCGGATGGGAAAATCCCGGTAGCTTCTTTTTTCACTATTATACACCCCCACATGAAAGGGACAGTTCATCGGCTTGAGCTGATACTGAACATCGTCAATATTCATAGCCGCATACATATTTTCGCTATAAAAGTCAAGATGGCCAGAGGTCTTCCATAAATCCTGTCTGGCAATATGCGGCGTATAAAGAAGCTCGTAATCGTTTTTATAATGCTCGTCCTTCCAGTAATCCTCTATCAGGCGGCGGAGCTGGGCACCCTTGGGCTGCCAGAGAATAAGCCCCGGGCCGATCTGATCCTGAATGGTAAACAGGCCAAGCTCCCGGCCAAGTTTTCTATGGTCTCTCTTTTTTGCTTCCTCAAGGGCATTAAGGTATTTTTTCAAGGACTTCTGATCGAAAAATGCGGTGCCGTAAATTCTCTGCAATACACCCCGCTTTTCATCGCCCCGCCAGTAGGCACCGGCCACTCTTAATAACTTAAATGCCTTGATATAAGAAGTGTCCGGCAGATGCGGCCCTCGGCACAGATCGGAAAAATCGCTGTGGCTGTAAATGGAGACGGCCTCTTGACCAAGGTCTTCAATCAGCTCCACCTTGTATTTTTCGCCCTCCGCTTCAAACCTGGCTATGGCCTCACCGCTGCTCATTATGCTCCGTGAAAAAGAGGCACCGGAGCGGACAATTTCGGTCATTCTGGCTTCGATTTTTTCAAAATCATCCGGCGTAAACGGCTCATCCCGATAAAAATCATAATAAAACCCATCCTGTATGGACGGGCCGATGGCAACCTTGACCTCCTTACCAAAGACATCCTGCACGGCCTGGGCCATAACATGGGCAGTGCTATGTCTTAATACTTCCAACCCCTTTTCGGTGTCTTTCAGCACCGGAGTAAAGGTTATATCGGAAGTAAGCGGCGTTACCAGGTCAATAATTTGGCCGTCAGTTTCAATGGCGAGGCAATTCTTACGCTGCTTGTTTGACAAAAGCTCACCAATGAACTCGCCAGCCGTAGTAGATTCGGGAACCTCAATGGAACCGCCGTCTTGTAGTGTTACTGTAATCTTGCCCATGATCCTGCTAAGTTTCATATAAACAAAGGCCAATGCTCCGGCCGTAAACGGCAGGCATCAGCCCTTTATTCCTGGTAGGCACGGGCGGGATTGAACCGCCGACTTTCACCATGTCAAGGTGACACTCTCCCACTGAGTTACGTGCCTGAATATATTGTAGATTTTATTTGCCAAACAGCCAAAACCAGCCCTAGCGTCCTGCACCGGACTAATCAGCAAAGATAAAACCAGTACTCCTATATCACATTGGGAAAAGCGATGCAAGATTTTACTTCACTTGTTTCAAACTGCGGTATTTTTTTATGTCGTGGCATATTCTATTACAAATGAATATTGACGGCCTCGTAAAAATCCAAAATTTATCCTTAATAATTTAAGTAAGTTACGCAAGACAAGATCACCAAAAACATACTTTTGCCAACCAGGCAGTTATGCAATGACCTTTGTGCCGGCCTACGCCAATAAATCAAGCCCCAATTCCTTCAAATACTGGTTGTGTTCTTCTTTTGCCTTATATATCTGCTCTTCAAGTGAAGACAATTTTTGATGTACCGCCTCAAGGTCAACCTGTTCTTCCGGCTCGGCGGTGCTGACATAGCGGGATATATTGAGATTAAAATCATTTTCTTCGATTTCCTTCAGGGATACCCTGCGGGAATAGCGTTCTTCTTCCTTGCGAAACCGGTAAGTCTCAATAATTTTTTCAATATGTTCGCTAAGCAATATATTCTGTCGTTTGCTCTTTTCAAAATGTTCACAGGCATTGATAAAAAGTATATCATCGTCTTTTTTACACTTTTTCAATACCAGAATACAGACCGGAATTCCGGTAGAATAAAACAGCTTGGGGGGAAGACCGATAACCGTATCTATATTTCCTTCCCGAAGGAGTTTTTTACGGATTTTTGCCTCTTTGCCGCCGCGAAACAGAACGCCGTGAGGCAGGATAATCGCCATTGTTCCCTCACGGTGTAAAAAATGGAACCCATGCAGTAAAAAGGCAAAATCAGCGGCAGATTTGGGCGCCAGTCCATAGCCCTTAAAACGAAAATCCTCTGCCAGCCTCTCGTTTGGCTCCCAGCGGTAGCTGAAAGGCGGATTGGCAACTACTACATCAAACTCTATTTTTTTCGCAGGATTCTCTTCAGAAAGAATGTCCCAGTCGTTACGCAGGGAATCGCCATGAAATATCTCAAATTCAGTATCTTTCATGCCATGCAGCAGCATATTCATCCGCGCCAGATTGTAGGTGGTAATGTTTTTTTCCTGCCCATAGATTTTGCCCACGCCGTTTTTGCCCATCTGCCGCCGCACATTAAGCAGCAATGAGCCGGAACCACAGGCAAAATCCAGCACTTGACGAAGTTTGGTTCGTTTGCCGGTGGTTGGGTCTTGGCTGTCCAGCGATACGATGCCGGAAAGAATAGTGGAAATCTGCTGGGGGGTGTAAAACTCTCCCGCCTTTTTGCCCGATCCGGCAGCAAACTGCCCAATCAGATATTCATAGGCATCGCCAAGCAGGTCGTTTCCCGAAGGAAATTCACCAAGTCCTTCGGCGATCTTCTGGATAATTGTACAGAGCCGACTGTTGCGCTCCTTATATGTTTTGCCCAGTTTTTCCGAATCAAGATTGATTTCTGAAAATAAGCCCTGAAAATTGCTGGAAAAGGATTCATACTCAATAAATTT
>PDQP01000007.1 GCA_002747805.1 Deltaproteobacteria bacterium | reverse complement strand
TTTTTTACGCCTATTTTTTATTGGCACAATGTACATGTTGGCTTTGCAGAAATTAGCTCTGAAAACTCAAAAATAGGGTTTCTCAGGGTTGACTAAATACTGTCCACGGGCAGGATGGTATCATTTTCCTTGAGGTCGGCCACCGGTTCCATCACCCCGTAATAACGGGCAGCATCGCTAACTAAAGTGGTATATATGGAAGTGGGGACGTTATCATCTTTCATCACCTCAACGCCCTTAAAAGTTTTTTCCAGGGGGTTGGCAATGGTGATATTGACCACCTTTCTTTTTACCTGACCGCCGCCAAGATTAAACTGCCTGCCCTCGGCCTCGACCTTGACAACTCGTACATATTGGCGGTATTCGGTGACCTGGCCCTTATCGTTAAACAGGCATAGCACCGATGATACCTTGGGCAAAGGGGCATCCATCGGCATAAAGACCAGCAAGGCCCTGGCTCCGGCAGGCTGATCGCCATAGAGCCAGCCGGGGAAACGGGGGCCAAGGGTAACATAGCTTTCCAGAAAATCACGGGCATCCTTGCGGTTATCCGATGGTGAATCGGTAGTGAACATGCAGACGCTGATATTTTCGTCTTTCGTTTCACGGGTGATGGCAACATGGGCCCCGCTGGCGACCGCCACATCATCGGTCTGCACATGCAAAAACATCTTTCTAAGCGATACCCGGCCATAGGTGCGGTCGAGCCGTGAAATATCGGGAAACAGGTTATTGATATTACCGTCAACCACCTCTTTAGCGGTCATAAAACCGCCGCCGTCATCATAATCGGTCAGCCGCTGGGATTCGACAAAGCGGACTTTTTCAGTTGTAATTGGCATTTTTTTTATTCCTCCTCTACAACTTCAATAAATCTCAAGGTCAGCGTATAGTATGTATCCGCTTGCGGATGATTAAATTCCTTGACCTGTCTTGCCTCAATGCCCTTATCCTTATGGCGGAAGATAACGGTAAACTTGCGGTTATCATGCAGGGTAAGGGTCATTTTCTTGCCGGGCTGGGCGGCCATTTCCATCAATGCCAGCACGGTTTCACGGCTAGTCCAGACCTCGCCGTCTTCCCTTGATAGAGTGATTGGTCTGCCTGCCAGCTTGACCGAGTTCTGCACATGCAGACTGCCTGCGACAAAATATTCCTCGTTCTGGGCAACCGGTGTCCAGTCGGTTTCATCCACCCAGACCAGCTCATCCGGCAGTATTAAGTCATCAAGCTTAATCATGCTGTCAATCCTGCCTGTTCAAGCTCACGAAGCAAGGCATCCACATCGGTTTGCGAGCCTTGCAGAGAGCCGCCCCTAAATTTTAATTCGACTGTTTTTTTAGCCCCGCTACTAAATTGATGATTACTCTCTTGTTTTCTATCAGGTATCTTTTCAGACGCAGATTCTTTTCTTTCGTTGCCGGTTTTTGTCAATTTAGTAGCGGGGTCTGATTTCTGATATGCAGCTGCGTAGTTTGAGGTAATTGCCTTTTGCTCCGGCGGCAGGGCGATGGTGCGCTTGTCGGGGACATCCGCCATTCTCGCTTCATACTGACGTTTTGTAATTTTCTTTTTGCTGCCGTCATCCTCTACTGCATAGCGGATAATCCCTTTTTCTGCCCGTCTGCTAAACGCTGTTTCCTTACCTGTCGGGGGATCAGGTTCCTTATTGCTCTCAGCCTGCCCTCCGCTGACCGCTTTTTCCGCCGTTTTAGCGGCCTTCGCTGCCTGCTCCATGGCCGCAGTATTTCCCTTAAGCAGTTTTTCCAGCTCCGTTTTCCGCTGACGTGATACTTCCTGCTGCTGCTTCTGCAGAGATTGAGCCTCAGTAGAATTTTTATCCTGCTCAATATCTTTCAGCATAGCACGGTAAACCTCTTTGGCATTTGCCATTTGCTGCTCAATACCCTTTACATCACCGCCGGTAAGACTTGCCCACATGTGTTTAGCCTTAAGCCGCAGTAAATCAAGGGTGTGTATAACCGACAAGGCACCTTTACGGACAAATTTGAACTGATTTAGAAATGTACCAATGGCATAACCAATACTGAATGCACCCAGCAGCTGGCCGCCCTTGCCTATTAATGCATTTAACCGTCCAGCACTAGCCGATGCCTGACCAAAAGATGCGGCGGCAGTAGGGCCAATAGTGGCGATAGACAAGCGCAGCATTTCCGCCATCCTTCTAGCCTGATTAAAGACCATAAAACCAGTACCGACAGTTACCAGTCCGGCTGAAAGATGAGGAAATTCACGGGTCAGCTGGGCCACAGGCTTCAGCAAAGCGGCCAGAATCCTTGCTCCGTTTTTTATCACCGGAATAAATCCGTCGCCAACGCCGCGGATAATATCTACCACCACGTTTTTCAGCAGCACCAGACTATTTTCGGTGGTATCGCTGCGGGTGGCAAACTCTTGCTGCATGGCACCGGCATAAGCCGTCTGGTCGCCAACCTGCTGCATGGCATTTTGATAGGTCTGCATAGAGCCGACCAATACCCCAATATCGTCCTGAAATTCGGCACCAAAGAGTTTGGTCAAGACCTCCGCCCGCTGCTGGCCTTCCAGACTGGCAAGGCTTTGCAGCAGCGTATCAAGGGCCTTTTGGGGCTGATTAGCCACCATTGCCGCCATTTCCTCAGCAGACAAACCAATTTCTGTCAGTCCCTGCTTAAAGGTTTCAGACTGCATATTTGCGGTCTGCATACGATTGAGCAAGGCGTTGATGGCAGTACCCGCCACCTCTGGCGGTTTGCCAAGGGACAACATTGCAGCGGCCAGAGCTGCGGTTTTTTCTTCCGCCAGCCCGAACTGCTCGGCACTGCCGCCGATACGCAGCATCACATTGACAATATCCCTCTCCCTGGCCGCCGTATTATTACCAAGCTGGTTAATGGCATCCCCCAGGCGTTCAGTACCCTCAATGCCCAGGTTATAGACATTCATCAGCTTGCCAATGGCATCTCCGGCGGTATCAGCCGTCATATCGAAGGCAACCGCCATTTTAGCGGTAAGAGAAGTGAATTGTGAAATATCCTGAGCGGCAATACCAAGCTGCCCGCCATTGGCTGCTATTCTGGCCAGTTCATCGGCTGCAAGAGGTATATCATGCGACATCTGACGGATTTCTCTGCCAAGAGAAGCGATCTCTTCATCGGTTCCGCCTACCGTCTTTTTAACATCGGCCATGGCCGATTCAAAGCGGATGGCGGCTTTAGACGCTTGCACGATAAGTACCGAGGCAGCCCCGATTTTTAACAGACCTCTTCTGGTTTCACTTACCGCCTCATTCCAGCTCATAGTCCGCCGGGAGAGTTCGCTGGTCTCACTGCCCAGTTCACGGGTTTCACCGATCAGTTCATGCGTCTCACTGCTCAATATTCCCGTTTGCCGGGAGAGTTCGCCAGTCTGCCGGGTCTGATTACCAGTACCAGTACTCAAACCCTGCAGGGACTGTCTCAGAGCCGTAAGCCGGGTCTCAGCCTGATTGCTGTCTGCAATTATTCTGATGCCGAGAGTGGTTTCCATATTGTTTTATGATTGCCGGTCATTAGCCAGAATCACTTCCTCCATCGCAGCCATAAACCATGACCAGGTATAATCCATTACTCCGGTATGGTTGTGGAGCCTGACGAGGCTGGCAGCTGCCCGTCTGATTGATTTTGCATCCCATCTTTCAATCCCTCCATCATCCCCAGCAGTGCCTCCATGGTTTCCTTCGGATTCACAGCCAGCGTCTCCTGGGCTTTGGATAAAAAAGGATGCAATGCCTCAACCTTATCCCATAACTCACCGGCCTCAATTTCGTTAAAACCGCCTCGATTCAGTTCCTCAGCAGTTATGCCGGTGGTCTGCATAATCACTTCCTCCGGCAGCCTCTTGCCTGCCGCCTTCATCAGCATTCCGGTAATGGTTTCCGGCTCTTTTATTTTGCCATCCAGAAAATCTGCAATTTCAGCGATGGTCATCTGTTTGATGGTTATGGTTTTACTGCCCAGGGTATGTGTGTTCATATCAAATCCTTACCCCGCCACTAAATTGAGATAACTTGCAGCGGTATTTATTTTTTTTTGTAGATGCCATATCCATATCTTTGGTCAATTTAGCCAAAGCAATTTGAATGGTGCCATTTTGCCTGGAGGTGTTTCCATACTGAAATTAAAACCCGCCCTGATAAATTTTTTCTCAATGGCATTTTGAAAATTAAAGTCACCGCTGGATGCAAGTCTGGCCCGGAAAATATCCAGGATAAATTCCCTGCCATCATCCATATTTCTCCCCTCCCAGAGAATTCGGGCGACTACGTTACTACGGGTCATCCCCGACATAACCGTCCCTTCGATGACTGGCCATTTGTATGACAGTTTCACTTTGCTATCCGCAGGTATCGCCCCGCTTGAATTTGGGACAAACCCGCCGACTCTCGGTCTGATCATATAATCTTTTTCGGGTTCATAGGTCTTCGAGGCGTTTTCGTCCTTGGCGACAAAATCACTGATTTTGTACTTGCCAAGCTCAAACATACGATCATGTTTGACAGTGATTACCCGGTCTTTAACTTCTCCCTTTTCTTGCTCAAGCAGAGAGTTTGTACCCATAAAGATGGCCGCAAAGAGTTCCTGATCAAACTGGTTAAATTCGGCAGACCCTGATGCTGGTTTAGGCACCGCGACCGAACCTATAGTCTGAAACAGATCCTCATCACTGGCACCAAACTCTTCAATAATCTCGGAATCCGGTTTGATATTAAGTTTGGTACAATTACCCTTCATTTGCAGACCGTTAGGTTCAAAGGTCTCAGGGTCAAGTATATCCAGATGCACCTTTCCGGCACCCATAAGTAAAAACGGTTTCATAATTTTATCCTCATTATTGGTTATCATAATTGAGCCATGCGTCCTGCATAAGTCTCACCTCGTATATGGTTCTGGTCTGGTCAAAAGCGGTGATAAATTTGGTGCCGGCCAGTGATATTTGTCCGGTACCAACGCTAAGCCAGACACCAAGCATGGTGTCTTCGACCTTGTCAATCAGATCAAGACCACGGGCTGGATCGTCCTGCAAGTCAAGCACCAGGACGATTGACCAATATCTCTTCAGAGCCTGATTACCGTTTGCCAGCCGGGCCGGATAGTCTCCGGCATAGATAACTACCGCCGCCGGAAGCAGCAGGGTGGTTTTAAGTGCCTCGTCCAGCTCTTCCTGTTTACTGACCGAGGCAAACTCAGGGCAGCCGTCTTTTAGCAGGTCAACTATTTTCTGCTGTAGATATGATCTGGTTGGCTTTTCCATCTGTCATCAAATAAATACGGTTATAGACATCCGCAGGGCAGAAATAGCCCTCGCTACTAAATTGACAAAAAAACATTCAGCAAGGACAGAGGCTGTATTTAACGAAAAGACATTAGATGCCGCTGCAAGTCATCATCAATTTAGTAGCGGGGCTGCCCCTACACCGTTCCACGTAGGGGCGGATTCCATATCCGCCCTTTTAATAGCGGGATAATAAACCATTCTTGCCGCTCATTACCTTGGGGGCGGAGGCGGTTATGGTTTTGGCAGGTTTTTCGGCTCCACTGCCGCCTGCATCGCCGCCAAAACCAATTTGTCCGGTAGAAATTTTGGTTAGCACCGCCATATCCGCCTTATATTGCTCCTGCCAGATTTCCGGCACCTGATTTCGGCGGCGGAATAAATGGTAGATGGCAATATTGGCCGAGATGGTTTTAATCAGCCCCGGCACCGGATTAAGCGGCAGAGGGCGGCCTCCGGTCTCCACATAGCCGTCAATAATCGAATCAGCCTTGGCAATGGCCCCTTTTGCATTTTCCTCATCAATAACTGCTGCCCCCGGCTGATCGTTTGACAGCGTGATCAGCGTGGCTTCCGGCACCAGTTTCTTTAAGTCTTCGATGCTTGAATAGGCCATTTATGGAGCCTCCACCGCCGGCGCCTGACAGATTGCCTTAACCGCTGGCACCGGCACCGGTTTTGACATGCCGACAATTTCGTAGCCAGATGGGTAATCCTTGACAATCGGCCTGGAATAAAAGGGCATGGGCAAGAGATTGGCATTAAGATCGTCCAATGCACAGTAAAACAGCTTGAACGGTGCATCCACGGCCACCGCTAATACCTGCCAGTCGGCAACTGCTGACGTCCACTCATTACTGAGCAGATCACGATAACCGCCTCTGGCCAGCAGAATCTCAAATCCGGCCAGGTTGATACCATGTTCGGTAACGGCGGCGGCCACCTTGCTGTCTCCCGGCAGGGCAAGGATTTTATCGGCCAGAGCCATATAGGCCGCCTGTCCGGCCAGATATTTTATCTTGGCTCCATAGCCGCTGGCAGCCTTGATTTTCTTACCCATCTCAATCAAATCAAGCAGGATGGCAGATATTTTCGTACCCGGTTTATCCCAGCTTTTGGCGGCGGGGATGGTATGCTTTAAGGTATCACCAAAATCCACCTCATATTTAACCAGGCCGCCCTCGGTCTTCATCGGGTAGCTGATTTTTCCGGTTAAAGACTGGCAGGCAAGGGCCTCGGTGGTGGCACGCACCGCCCGTCTCTGGGTATCAACCTTGCCTCTTACCCAATGCTGGGTACCTTCTCCGCCCAGCAGTTTAAGGTTATTCAGGTCTGTGGCCGACAGAAAGGAGACCACCTCTACCGGCTGCGGTTCAAGATAGGTAATGGTCATGGCCTCGCCGGAGAGATTAACCCCGGCACTGCCCCGTTTTACCACCGGAACATTGGTATTGATACTGCTTAATTCATCCACGCCCAGCACTGGCAGGGGATGGGTCGGCCTGGTCTGATAGACCAGATCCATGATAAAGCTCTCAAGTTCCGGCAGAGCCAGCAGATGCTGGGCAATGGCTGCCGGGGTAAAATATTCTTTCAGATTAATCTTCATGTTTTTCTCCTTGTATTGTGGGCGGATATGGAAATCCGCCCCTACGGGGGTCGGTGTAGGGGCAGATTCAATATCTGCCCTGTCAATCATCAATTTAGTGGCTAATCCATATTCCTGACCGCATAAATACCCTTGTTTTTAAGGGCGGTGAGAACCGCCGGGTTCGGCGCTCCGGTATCGGAGTGAATCAGGTTTTCCATGATCACCGTGCCGTGAATCACGATATTACCTATGCCGGCCGCTGCATCAATGCCCTCGGCCAGAACGCCTAAATCGGCATCGGGCGGGGGGGAGCCGGTGGCAGGCCGGGCATCACCACTGGACAGGTGCATGATCAGGCCGGACGGCAAGTCGTTTCCCCCGGTTCTAATGCGATAGGTGCGGATAATCGGCGGATGGGCCGGGTCGATCACCTGCCGATCTTCAAATGTCTGTTTGCCTAGTACAGCGTTATGTGCCATGGTTTTCTCCTTTCTAATTGTTATACATGACGGGATAAATCGGTTAGCTGGCCGGAATCTTTTTGTTCTGATGAAAAATCAAGGTCTGGTAATTCCTTAGCAAATTCCGGCTTGCCGAGAGACAGGACAAAATCCTTGAACCAGCGGGCAGCAGATTTACCAGTGTCCTTGCCATCTACCGCAAAGTCTGTCTTGTCCGGTAAGCTCATCATAAAGGCAACCGCCTCATCCTTCCGGTCTTTAGCCAGCCTGCCGGTGGCAATCATTTCAGTTTCAACAAATGCGGAAAAATCGCTTTTACGCCTTGCTTCCTCCTGACGGGCAAGGCCTCCTGGTCTTCCTTGCGGCCTTGCTTTTCGGCGGCAAGCTGCTTTTTCAGCTCATCAAGCTGTTTTTTCAGGCTGTCACTTTGCTCTTTCAAATCGGCAATTTCTTCTTCCATGGTAAAATCCTCTCTGGTTAAGTGTTTTTGCAGGCTAAATTCATAATCTGCATATCTTTCTGCCCGGTTAAACTGCAGGGAGCCAAGCCCTTCCACCTCCGGCAGGGCGGCACCTAAAAAACCAAGGTGGAGCAGTTTTTTGCCCGCCCTGGTACTGGCTATACGCACTGAACGGTTACGAAATTTCTTGTCCTGCAAGGCTTTTCTAAAATCGGCATGGAGATCGGCGACCCTGGCCTGTAAAATCTCACCGACCCGGCGAAGACCGCCAAGCCAGCCCCAGGCAGGCGAATCGGTTTGGGGATGACCAACCACAATCGGTACCTGATCCTCACCGTTAAAGTTTTTCACTATCTGGTCGAGATCCGCCCTGGTATAAATGCCCTTTTTGCCATAGTCGCCAGTGCGGAATATTTCTATCCAGTCATCTTTTTTTATTTTCATTAGTTTTCTCCTGAAAATGATTGCTCTAATCTGCCAAGCAGGATTTCGGCAATATCGTCCCAGTCCTCATCCTGAACGAGCATAAATTCACGTTTGGGTAATCTGATATGCATTTGCCTGCTATGTTCCTTGACTGTAACCTCTTTCAAACCTATATCACGCCCGAACGCCTTCGTAATCCTGCGGACATGGGAGCGGACTGTTTGGGTAACCTGCTTATCCACTCCGAAATTATGAGCGGCAGCATAGCTGACATTGGTACCGACCTTGACCATATCGGCATAACCCCGGCCAACAATGGAGTTCATCAGAGCGTCTGAATCTCTAAGAGTTTCACCTGTATCCGATTCAGCTCGTTTTGATGGCCGCCATTTATCCGGCCTGCCGCCCTCCACAAAATTACGGCGGATACTGTTTTTAAGCAGGGTGGCAATATCATCGGCGGCCCCGCCGAAATTACCCAGCCTGCTAATCAGCCGGTCAAGGGCGGCCTCCACCTGTGCCTGTTCAACGGTAATTGTTATTGCCATGCTGCTCTCAAAGTAAAACCATGATTAAAACATCTTTAATTTTTCCTGTATTAAACGGACGGCGGTATATACGACCATCCAGTCATCCGATACTTAAAAATGCGATACAGGCCAATTTAAGCGTTTTTGCCCCGCTACTAAATTGATGATGTTCAGGGCGGATATTGAATCCGCCCCTACGTCCGGATTTAATTCCCGTAGGGGCAGATTCCATATCTGCCCTTTCAG
>PDQP01000023.1 GCA_002747805.1 Deltaproteobacteria bacterium | reverse complement strand
GTTCATAATTCTGTCCCTATGGTTTTATTGCTTGTCTTCCATAAAATTTTTCTTTATTATTACCGCTATGGATACGAATATCATTAAAAAAATAGGCAAAGTGGTCGGCCCGGAAAATATTACCAGCCGGGAAGAGGATTTGCATTGCTACTCCTTTGACGGCACTGGTAAACCCTGCCTGCCGGAAGCGGTGGCCTTTCCCCAGAGTACCGAACAGGTGGCCGGGATTATGAAGCTGGCAACCGAATATAGGTTTCCAGTGGTGCCTAGGGGGGCCGGATCGGGGATGACCGGCGGCTCTCTGCCTGTGCAGGGCGGCCTGGTCATTTCCACCTCAAAACTAAACCGGATTCTGGAAATTGATGTGGAAAACCAGATCGCCGTTGTCCAGCCGGGCGTTGTTACCGGACATTTGCAGCAGGAAGTAAAAAAGGTCGGCCTTAGTTATCCGCCCGATCCGGCCAGCCTTAAATACTGCACCATTGGCGGCAATGCCGCAGAATGTGCCGGGGGGCCTTCGGCGGTAAAATACGGGGTTACCAAGGATTTTATTCTGGCTCTTGAGGTTGTGCTGCCTTCCGGCGAAATCATTGCCACTGGACCCAGAACCGAAAAGGGCGTAACCGGTTATGATTTAACCAGATTATTTATCGGCTCGGAAGGCACCCTTGGTATCATTACCAAAATTTTTGCCAGACTGCTGCCGCTGCCAATGCACAAGGAAACATTTTTGGTTGAATCCAGCTCGCTAAAGGAAGCAACCAGAATGGTAGCCCGGCTGCTAAACAGCAATATTACCCCTTGTACCCTGGAATATCTGGATAAAACGGCCATCGGCATAGTGCGCGGCAAGCTGCCCAATCCGCCGCCCGAGGATACTGCCGCCATGCTGCTGATCGAACTTGACGGGGAAAAATCAACGGTAATGGAACAGTCTGCAAGGCTGATGGCCCTTTTTGAGCCGCTGGCAGATTTTACCATCCGTCATGCCCAAACCGAAGAGGAAGTTGAGGAACTTTGGCTGGCAAGACGCAGCATTTCCCCTTCCACATTCGATTTGAAACCGCATAAGATCAGTGAAGATGTGGCGGTGCCAAGGTCAAAAATCCCTGAGCTGGTGGCTTATACGGAAAAACTTTCACAGGATTTGGGGCTGACCATCCTGACCTTCGGCCATGCAGGGGACGGCAACATCCACGTCAACATCATGCTGGATAAGTCAAATCCCGAAGAAGCTGCCAGCGGCAAAAAGGCAGCCGACCTTCTTTTCCGTCAGGCGGTTGCCCTGCAAGGTACCCTGTCCGGCGAACACGGCATCGGCGTCAGCAAGGCCCCTTATCTGACGGTTGAACTTGATGCCGCCACCATCAAGACCATGCAGTCATTAAAAAAATTATTTGATCCGCTCAATATAATGAATCCGGGCAAGATCTTTCCAGAGCAAAATAATTAAAAAAATTTTAGAAACTCAAGGTGAGCTGGTTGGAAATCATAATTACCGATTCCACATCGCTATAGGTGCTGCGGCGGCTGTATATGTCCCCGGTGTCCATATAGCCAAAGTGTACGCCGTAAGATAATTTATCAAACAGGTTGTAAACAATTCCAAGGTTTGCTTCCCATGATGCCGCCCGGTTCTCCTGACCTGGATCCCAGTCCGAGTCGGTAAAGCCAAAGGCTCCCTGTACTGCAAATTTTTTACTCGGCGAGTATTGGGCAGATATGGCAAAACCGTCAGTAGCGGAATTTTTACCAGAAGCAAGCAGCAGTTCATCATCCGTATTCAGATCACTTAAAACATCGGACTGATAGCCGGTAATCAGCAGCGGGAAACCGGCAGCACTTGCCATGCTCAATGATTCACCCTCCAAATGCTCCAGCGTACCGAAGTTATAGCTGGTAATGCGGTACACACTGTGTGAGCTGCTTTCATCAGCCAGTGCCGCCGCAGCATTGGTCAATAAAGCGGTTATGCAGGATATGGCAACTTTTTTCATCATAACTTAATCGCAGAAGTCCGGTACAATTTTTTGTATCCTGAGGGGATAATGAACCCTGCAGCCTTAAAAGTCAAGGGAAAAAACGGGCAATTATATTTATTGACTGCAGAGCTTTTTCCCTGGTATCTGGGGCAAAACCCGCCGGTAAGTGATGATGCGGCCCGGCGTTTCACCTGCTAATTTATATTCGGCAATCTGTCTGAAATCATTTTGGTCAAAATCGGGAAAAAAGGCATCTCCTTCTGCCTTTTGCTCCAAAACGGTAAGAATCATGGTGTCGGCAAGGCCGATGGTCTGGCTGAAAATTTCCGCCCCGCCAATGATAAACACCTTTGCTTGATTGCCGCATAATGCAAGGGCGGCCTTGATGGAACCCGCTGTTTCTGCTCCGGCAATGCTTAGTGATTGGTTTCTGGTGATGATGATATTTCTCCTGCCGCCTAAAGGGTTGCCCAGAGAATCGAAGGTTTTCCGTCCCATGATGACCGGACAGCCGCTGGTAGTTTTCTTGAAATGGGCCAAATCTTCCTGAATATGCCAGGGAATCTGATTATTACAGCCGATAACCCGATTGGCTGCCATGGCTGCGATCATAATAATTTCCATATCTTAGATCTGCATGGCGGAAACCACATATCTAAGGGGCGTTCCGGGCCTTACGGCATCAAATGGATAGCAGGTGATTAGAGAAAGCCATCCCGACCTGTTTTGCAGGTAAAGCCCTGAAAATTCCCGAACCTCAAGGTCTTGCACCTGATACTGATGTCTTTTGCCGTTCATATCTTCCATGATTAGTTTATCGCCGACTTTAAGCTCTTTTAAGAAACTGAAGCTGGTATCACGATGTCCGGCCAAAACGCAGTTTCCCCCGTCTTGCGGCAGGGAACTGGCGGGCAGATGACCGGGGCCAAAAGCCAGCACTGCCCCCTGCTCTCCTTCCAGAACAATCAGATCCACCTTCAGCCTTTCCATCATCAGCCTAGCCACCGGATAGGTATCTGCCCATGGCCAGGGACGGTTGATTTGCCGATTATCAAGAGTTTTCTGCCAGGATGATTGCAGCAGATACTGAGCCAAAACGGCCTTGGCCTGAATATAATGACCGGCCAGCAAAAATACCATGCCGGCCGTAGCCATCATAACCGCCGTCAGCCTGATTTTTCTAGGCTTTACCATCTTTTCCGGCAAGAATAAGCAAGGTTGTGGAAAATGCCAGCAGGCAGACACCCAGCAGCAAAAACAAACCCTTGGGAGTTGCGGTTTTAGCCCCGCCCGCAAACATGGCATTTGCTGCCGGAACCGGAATCGTCATGCCCTTGGGAGCGGTATTGGCGACCTGTCCTTTTTTCAGGGCTTCCTGTTTCGGCCTTGAAATTTTTTCTTCTACCGCAACCAGACTGGTATATTTACTGACCAGACCATATTTTAGAGCAGTACTGGTTATTTCGCCGCGTACCTTTTCCTTTGAGCCGCCCAATATTGCTGACTCCATCAGATTTCTGATTTTTGCCCTGGCCCATAGTTTTGAGATGCCGCCTTTGGCACTGCCCTGCTGAACCGGTACCGAATAACTCCAGTCCTTGCCAAGCTGCCTGCCGCTCAGGGTAAATGCCTTGGCCTGGTTATCCGTCTTGATCGTAACTACAAGCGGCTCACCAAGATAAAGATCGGCAATCGGATTTGGAAATACTTCCAGCTTGCTGCCGTTTTCAGCTTTCAAAGCAATATCAGTGCTGCACGGTGCGGCAAGTTTGTCAAATAAAAGTCCCATTTTGTTTTTGACTTCGGAGATATTGCCGATATAAGTGTGGGTACCCCGGCCCGCCATGGCCGCCCGGCTCATAAAATAGCCGTTGGGAGCAGAACCGATGCCGACCGTAAACAGCCGGTTTTGCCCTAAATGTTCGGCTATAAAGGCAAAAAGCTCACCTTCATTGTCCACCGCTCCATCTGTAATAAAAACAATCTGCCGTAACCTTTCCTTGCTGCCCTGGTCTTCCAGGGCGAGCTTCAAGGCACTCATCATTTCCGTCCCGCCCCCGGCTTCCAGCCCCTTAACCATGGCGGCGGCCTCATTGATATTTTCGGTATCGGCTGGTCTAGCCGAGGGAAACAAGGCCCGTGCCTGATCATTAAACTCAATAATATTAAACTGTTCGGCAGGTTTCAGACTGGCAAGTGAGGTTAGCAATGCCTCTCTTGCCTGCCGGATCGACTCGCCGCCCATGGAGCCGGAAGTATCAATGATATAAATGACTTCTCTGGGTAGAATCCTGCTGTCAAGACGAGGTGGCATCAGCATCAGCAGCAGGTATTTTTCTTCGCCGATTACCTCCTCGAACAGGGCGGCCTTGGGACTTACTTCCGGCTTCGGCACCCATTGCACCACAAAGTCCCGATCCGGTTTGGCCCCATCGGCCAGAACCAGATGATAGGTGCCGTCTTCCTGACTGGTACTGACCTGATGATACAAACTGGTAAACTGCTGCAGACCAAAACCGCTTTTTAGGGTAAGATGCAGATTGACCAGGCTGGTCTTATCCTCTTTTGAGGCATCGGTCTGCACTGCCCAGCCGGATTCGGCAAAATCCACCTTGGCATCAACCGGCGGCTCTTCAACCTCCCGATGCTTCGGCATATATCTCGGCGTGATAGCCATGGGGAAACGCAAGGAAAAAAGGTCATCCTGGTACTGAACCTTCTGCTGGTACTCGATTTTAATCTGCACCTGCTCATGGGGACCGATATTGGCAACCGAGGTGATAAACATATTGGGCCGCCTCTGCTCCAGCAGCGAGGTCTTTTTGCCCTCACTTTTCTCCTGCTGGTAGATTTTTTGGGCGGCTTCCTTTTCCTTGATTTTGCCGATTATCCTTCTTTCGCCGACTATCATGGTCATGGCATCCACGGCACTTTCATCTGGCAATGGAAAGACATATTTGGCCTCAATCCAGCCCTCACCCGGATTTTCAAATTTTTGGGTTACCGCTACCCTGGCCGCCATGCCGTCAATATTGATCTCTACGTCCTGGGCCAGAGACGGCAGCAGCATAAAATCCCCGTTTCCGGTCGGCATAAGCAGTTCGCCGCCTTTGACATCATCAAGTTTTACCCGGGCAAGTTCTTCATTTTCCGCAGCATGACCTGCACTGGCTCCGCCCAGCATGACCAGAAAAAATATCAGTCCCAGATAGACAATCAGCAAAAGGCTGCCGGAATCCAGCTTTTTGCCGGCGGGCTGTTTTTCAGACTCTGTCCTTTCCATATCTTCCCCCTTTCTCATTAAAAATTATGACCTGCCTTCACTAACACCTGCCTTTTAGAAAAGGAAAATGACATTAACCTGAAATAATTATGATATTATGCCAACGGATAATGACTTAATTATGACAAAGTTTTTAATTACTGGTCAGAAACCCTGCTTTTTTGTATGCTGGCCGAAAAATAAGGAGAATGCCATGCCCTATACCATTGCTCTGGTGGAAGATGAACAAGTGCTGAGGGAAAATTACGCCCAGGCCCTGATTAGGGAAGGATATGAGGTCATAACCTATGTTAACCGGCCCGAGGCCGAGGCCGCCTTTGCCAGGAAACTGCCCGATCTTGCCATTCTGGATGTGATGCTCGAAAATGAAAGAACCGGCGGCTTTCAGCTTTGCCGCCAGATCCGCCAGCAGTCTCCGACCACCCCGATTATATTTTTAAGTGCCAGAGATTCCGATCTTGACAAGGTATCGGGGCTGCGTTTGGGCGCCTGGGATTATCTGTCCAAGAATACCATCACCATAGATTTTCTGCCGGTGCGGATTTCGGCACTTTTTGCCATGGTCAGTTCACTCAAGGCCGATAGCTCAAACCGGGCTGAGGGCGGGGCCGTAAAACAGGGCAATCTGCTTATCCATGAAGAGCGGAAGCAGGTTGAATGGCAGGGCAGGCCGCTCAAACTGACCTTGACCGAGTTCTGGATTCTGGAATCGCTGACCAGACACCCCGGCCATGTTAAATCCCATGATCAGCTAATGGAAGCGGCCAATGTAGTGGTAACCAATAATGCTATCGCCGCCCATATCCGCCGTATCCGCGAAAAATTTGTCGAAGTTGACCCAGAATTTGTGGCGATCAGGGCCGAATACGGCATGGGGTACCGCTGGGTGGAATAACCGTTTATGCGATTTTCCCTGCCGTTCAAACTTGCCCTGGTCTCCCTGCTGCTGCTGCTTAGTCCGGTGGTGGGGTTTCATGTCAGCAGTATCATCAAGACCAGTTTGCTCAAGAGCCGGGAAGAAACCCTGCTGTTTTCGGCCCGGGCGGTGGTTTCAGTTTTATCCGGCCGCCCGGGTCTCTTTGAGCAGGAACTGTTTCGATCTCTGGATGAAAAGCAGGATATTTACCTTCATCAGCTAACCAGCTCCATGCGGCTTAACGGCAAGCTGGATGACTGGCTGCCGCAGCTGGACAATGCCATACAATACGGAGCCGAACATCAGATTTATCCGGCAAGACCGTCTCCGTCCTCGTCGCTCAACTTCCTGCATATGGCCGGTAAAAGGCAGGGGTATCTATATGCAATTTTTATTGTCACCGATGATAAGCTGGTGTACCGCAGCAAGACCTCTCTTTATCTTAACCGTTCTGATCATCTGAAAATCAGTATGGAAAACCCGGCCGGGCAGCTTAAAAAATATATTATTACCACCGATAAATCGGGCTGGGTGAACGGATTTTTACTGCCGGACCAGCAGGAAGACTCCTTTATTGCCCAAAACGAGCCGCGTATTCAGGGAGTATGGCAGGAGACGAAAACCGGCTATGTGCTGGAAATCAGAATCCCGATGGAGATGATCGGCAAAAGACTGGCCTTTGCGGTTGCCGATGTGGATGACCAGCAGACCAGAGAACTGGAAGCTATTATCTCGACCACCAATACCCGAAAGTCCGGCGGCATCGGCTGGCTGTTGCCCATTTCCGATGAAATTGTGCAGATTCTGAAGTCGATGAAAGAGCCCGGGTCAAGGATTCAGGTGGTGGATATGAATAAAAGAATCAGGGCCTCTATCGGCGGGCTGAGTTCCGGCGGAAACTCCGTTGCTGATACGCAGGAAAACCTTGGCATGATTTGGCTGAGAAGGTTGTTTAATCCGGTAATCAAATATTTCCTGGAGCCGGTCTCGACCGATTTTACTACCGTAACCAAACAGCTTGGCACCCTGGATATCGAGGGCCTCAGCGAGGCATTTGCCGGCCGTCAGACCATTGCCCGCTACCGTCTTGATGAAGAAGAGGTGGAGATTATGGCCGCCATTGTGCCGCTGATTGAAAAGGGCGAGGTAATCGGGGCGGTGGTGGTGGAGCAGACCACCAATTCTATTTTGGCCCTGAAAAACCGGGTTATTGAGGAGTCGATTATCATCTCCCTGCTGACCTTTTTGCTTTCGTCCTTTGGCCTGTTGTTTTTTGCCAGCCGCCTGTCAGCAAGAATCCGCAGGCTGAGAAACCAGGCCGCCCATGCCATTGACAAAAACGGGCAGCTTAAGGGCAGCATTGAGCCGGTGAAGGTCAGGGATGAAATAGGCGATCTGACTCGTACCCTGGCCACCCTGCTTGACCAGCTTAAACAGCAGGTCGAATATAAGGAAAAAATGGCCGACAATCTGGAACATGAAATCCGCACCCCGCTGGCGGGCATCTCTGCCGCCCTGAAAAATATTTCCCAGGAAATCGAAAATCCGCCGGAGGTGATCAGAAATTATATTGACTGGGCCTTGGCCGATGCCAAAAGGCTGGACAAGCTGCTTTCCGCGATCAGGGATGCCACCAGCCTGAGCGATGCCCTGCACCATGACCAGCATGAGGTATTTAATCTGGCCGAGGCCCTGCAAATCTGGCTCCAGCAGGGCTGGCAGCCCGCCTTTCCGGCAACGGATTTTGTGCTGGAGCTGGCAGATAGTCCGGTGCTGGTCAAGGGCGATCCGGCCCGAATGAAGCAGATGCTGGATAAACTGGTGGATAACGGTATTTCCTTTATGCAGGAAGGCACCGCCATTACCCTTTCCCTCGGCAGAGATAAAGGGATGGTGCAGCTTGCGGTGGCTAATCGGGGCCGCCCGATTCCAAAGGAAAATATTGCCCATATCTTTAACTCCATGGTCTCGCTTAGAGAATCCGCTAGCCGCCCCCATCTTGGCCTTGGTCTCTATATTGTCCGAATTATTGCCGAGCATCATCAGGGGTATGTATCGGTGGAAAATATGGCCGGAGATAAGGGGGTTTGCTTTTCCGTATTTTTGCCGGAGGCGGCAAATATGAAAGCTGCTGACTAACGGTGTTTACGGGCCATGATTAGCTGCATAATTCCGGTATTTAATCGGGAAAATTTTATTCGGGCTGCCCTTACCTCGGTGCTTGCCCAGACCAGGCTGCCGGAGGAAATAATCGTTGTTGACGATGGTTCCACCGATTCAAGTGCTGAAATTATTCATCAAATCATGCAGGAATCTTTGGTGCCAATCCATTATCATTATCAGGAAAACCAAGGCCCAGCGGCGGCCAGAAACCTCGGCATAAAAAAGGCGGCAGGAGATTACCTGATTTTTCTTGACTCCGATGACCGTTTTGAAAAGAAAAAAATAGAGTTACAGCTTGCGGCCATGCTGGAAAACCCCAAATGCCGCCTGAGCCATACGGACGAAAAATGGCTTAGAAACGGCAGGCATCTAAACAAGAAAAAACGCCATATCCCCGGTTCCGGCGATATTTTTTTTCGAGGGCTGGGACTTTGCGTGGTGGGCATGTCCACGGTGATGGTGAAAAAAGAGATCTTTGCCGAATACGGGCTTTTTGATGAAAGCCTGCCCTGCTGCGAGGATTATGATTTCTGGCTTCGGGTATCGGCCTTTGAGCCTTTTCTGCTGGTGGACAGGAAACTTACCGTCAAATACGGCGGCCGGGCGGATCAGGTGTCGGCCATCCACCGGGTGGGCATGGATGTATATCGGATAAAATCTCTGGAAAAATTTATCTCTGACAGAAAATTACTGCGAAATAAGGCCCAATACCGGGCAGTCATCAAGGAATGTATCCGAAAATGTGAAATTTATGGTAAAGGGTGCCTGAAACATGATAAGCCGAATGAAAGCAGATTGTACCTGCAAAAAGCCGAAAAATATAGAGCAATCATTGATAATCAGGAGCAGTTGTGATGTCGTGGAGTGATCCCTCAAGATATGTCCGTCATATTTACGTGGAAAAATCATGCCTTGAGCTTGATTATACCCGTGAAATACTTGACCGGGTGAAGATTGCCCATACGGTGATTGATGACCGCTCTGCCCCGCCCAATATTGCTGGTGATTACCCGGAAAACTTGACCAAGGGCAAGCAAAACCTGCTGCTGGCCATCAATCGGGGCAGTTTTTTCAAACCTTGCCCGGCCACCAGAGAGTATCGGTGCTGCAAGTACCATGTGTTAAATATCGGCATGAATTGCCCGATGGACTGTGTTTACTGTATCTTG
>PDQP01000022.1 GCA_002747805.1 Deltaproteobacteria bacterium | reverse complement strand
AATATTCATCAGGAAGCACAACGTGCCTATTTATATTTAATTGAAATTCTTGATAAAAAATCAGCAGAGCCATATTTCCTGCCCCTTGTTGAAGCCGCCTTTAGACAGGAAAGCTTTGATCTGGTCGAGGATTATGCGGCCAGATATTTTTATGATTACCCGGAAGGCAAGGATAAGGAAAAAATTGAGCTTACTCTGGCAAAGGCATTATTTGAGGAAAAAAAATATGATCAGGCCATAGCCAAACTGCCCTCCCCTCTTCCAGATGACCCTGATTTTGCGGTTTTTACCGGCCTGCTCTATTATCATGGCAACCAGTTTGATAAGGCGACAGAAACGCTTGGCAGCCTGCATAAATCAGGGCATCTCACCGACCCCATGTATATTTTCATGCTGGCCGAAAGCCTGTTTATGACCAGGGATTACCAACAGGCAAAGGAAATTTTCAAATTGCTGTCAGATGATGATCAAAATATTGCTCAAATATTATACCGGCTGGCCGAGATTGAAAGGCATCTTGATCATCAGGATGAGGCATTAAAATATCTGCAAAAACTGGTCGAAAAAGAAGGTACATCGGTTTGGAAATCAGCCGCGGTCAAGGAACTTGAGGTGAAAAAATTTATGGAAGATTTTAATAAGACCAAAACGAAACTAAATAAAAAATGAAAATAATCGGCCCCTTTGACAAAAGCATTAACTTACTTGGTAAGAGCCTGGATTTGCGAGCTAAAAATCAGCAGGTGATAAGCTCGAATATCGCCAATGCCGAAACCCCGGGCTATGCTCCGGCAAGGTTTAATTTTGAGCAGGATCTGCAAGATGTTATTGAGCGGAAAAATGCCCTGCAGCTCAAAACAACCAGCCGTCATCATCTGCCCATAGTGCCGGAAAATCTTGACCAAATAAACGGAACCATCACCAAACAGCCCGACCAAACCGGCATCGGCGATCAAAACGGGGTCAATATTGATGAGGAAATGATCGCTCTTGCCAAAAATCAGCTTATGTATGAAGCCTCGGCAAAACTTTTGCGGAAAAAGTTTGCAATGCTTAAATATGCCGTCTCTGAAGGCAAGTAACAAGGAGTAATCATGGATATTTTTACCACCTTTGAGGTTAGTGCCTCGGCCCTTAAGGCCAACAAGATCCGGCTGGACACCATCAGCTCAAACCTGGCCAATGTGGAGACCACTTCCACCCCGGAAGGCGGGCCTTACAAGAAAAAATTGGTCTATTTCGAGACCGCTCCGGTAAGTTTTCAGGATCATCTCAGACAAAATCTCGAAAATGCCGTGCAGGGCGTAAAGGTAAAAAAAATCATTGAAGATAAATCACCGCCAAGGCTGGTTTACAACCCGTCCCACCCCGATGCGGCCGAGGACGGCTATGTCAAGATGCCCAATATCAATGTGATTGAGGAAATGGTGGATATGATGAACGCCACCCGTCTTTATGAGGCGAATACCACCACCATCAAATCGGCCAAGAGAATGGCCTTAAAAGCCCTTGAAATAGGCGGATAAGATGAGCATCAATAATATAAACGGCTCCAGGCCGCCGCTGTCCGTAAGGCCGCCGGACACCAGCCAGGTTTCTAAGGCAAAGGACGGTTTTTCCGAATTATTTGACAAAACCGTAAATGAGGTAATAAAATCGCAGCAGCAGGGTGAACAGGCGATTTACGATTTACAGTCCGGTAAGGCACAAAACTTGCATGAAGTGATGATAGCGGTTGAACAGGCCGATCTTTCGCTGAGGATGATGGTGCAGCTACGCAATAAGGCACTTGAAGCCTACAATGAAATTATGAAGATGAATATTTGATGAACTCGTAAAAACTCCGCTCTACTTCGTTGTGGTTCCTGGTCGGCGCTACACCGTACTAGATGTACTGCTGTAGCACCGACCACAACACCACGCCTTGTATAGCGGAGTTTTTCCAGAGTCCATCTGCATAGAGTTAGTTACTTTTTACGAGAACATCAATTATGGCTGAAGAACAAGGCTTGCAAAATGTGCCGGAAGGCGGTGCAGCAGCTCAGGCAAATCGGACCAAGAGCCTGATCGAGCTGATCAAGGGCTGGCCGCTTTCGCGGAAAATTGCTCTGGCCGCCGTGCTGCTGATCAGCATTGCGGTTTTTGTTATTATCATCATTCAGGCCCGTACCGCTGACTACCAGCTTTTATATGCCAATCTGGACGAAACCGATGCCTCTTCGGTGGTAAACTGGCTGAAAGGACAGAAAATGCCCTACCAGCTTAAAAATAACGGCAGAAATATCTGGATTCCGGCCGCAAGCATCTATGAAACCAGGCTCGATCTGGCCGGTAACGGCCTGCCCAGGGGCGGCGGGGTCGGCTTTGAGATCTTTGACAAGCAGAGTTTCGCCCTTACCGATTATGTACAAAAGGTCAATTATACCAGGGCATTGCAGGGTGAATTATCCCGCACCATTGCCTCACTATCGCCAGTGGAATCGGCCCGGGTGCATCTGGCTATCCCTGAAAAAAGATTATTCAAAAATCAGCAAAAACCGGCCACCGCCTCGGTAATTGTCAATTTAATGGCAGGCCGGGAACTCGATAAAAAACAGGTGCAGGGTATTGTCCATCTGGTCAGCAGCTCCATTACCGGTCTGGCCCCAAAGGATGTAACGGTGATAGATGCAGACGGGGTGGTGCTTGATGCCGATGATAAGTCGGAACAGGAAGAGCTTTTATCCGCCGATATGCTCTCATTTCAGCAGGAGGTGGAAAAACGCCTGGAAATGCGGGCCCAGGATCTGCTGGATAAAACCATGGGCCGAGATAAGGCGATGGTAAGAATTACCGCTACCCTGGATTTTGCCAAGGTGGAAAAAACCGAAGAGCTTTTTGACCCGGAAGAGCCGGTGATCAGGAGCCAGCAAACCTCATCTGAAAGCAGCGGCGGTCAGGTGGCAGGCGGCATTCCGGGCGTGCAGTCCAATTTGCAGGGAGTTAGCCGAGGGCAAGGCGGGGTCAGCCCGTCTGCCAATAAATCATCCCAGCTTACCAATTATGAAATCAGCAAGACCGTCAGCAAGATTGTAAATCCGGTGGGCAGCATCACCAAATTATCGGTATCGGTGCTGGTGGCCGATAAAGCCGAGGTCAAGGCAGACGGCACCCTCGGCCCGGCAGTTCCCAGAACCCCAGAAGAGCTGGAATCCATCCGCAATATGGTCTCGGCTGCCCTGGGGCTTGTTGCTGAACGGGGTGATGTGATCAATGTAACTTCCATGCCCTTTTCGGCCTCGCCGGAAAAGGATTTAATGGCAGACAGCATCTCCGGCAATCTGCTCTATGAGTATCTGCCCTACGCAAAAATCGGGCTGATCTGCCTGAGCATCCTGATCACCTATTTTTTTCTGGTCAGGCCGATTATCAAGACCATGCGGGGCGATTTACAGGAGCATTATAAAACGGTGGAGGAACTGGAACGGGAGCAGCTGGAAACAGTCAAACAAATTCCCGAAGAAGAGCCGGTTACGGTGGATGATGCAGTGATGGTGCTTAGAAGGGAAATTGATAAGGATCCGGTGCCTGCTGCCTATATCATCAAAAACTGGATACAGGAGGGATAGATGAGCTTTGAAACCCTTACTGGTCTAAGCAAGGCGGCGGTATTGCTGATTGTTTTGGGCGAGGATTATGCGGCAAAAATCTTCAATGAATTATCCAACGATGAGGTAAGGCAGGTAACCCGCATGATGGCCGCCATCGACCATATTCCACTTAAAATCAAGGAACGGGTCTTTCAGGGATTTGCCGAATCGCAGGAAGAGTTTGCCGGACTTTTTGTCAAGGGGCATGATTTTGCCAAAAAGGCCATTTCCGCCACCGGTGAAGGCGAGCGGATGAAGGCCCTGCTCGATCAGTTTATCTCCGGCACCGAGACTAAACCACTTGAAACCATTGCCATGATGCAGCCCCAGATGGTGGCCGGACTGCTGGAAAAGGAGCATCCCCAGACCGTGGCCCTGATTCTTTCCACCCAGCATACCGAACATGCCAGTGAAATTATTTCCAGACTGCCGGACAATATGCAGGCCGATGTGGTGTACAGAATTGCCAGAATAGAAAAGGTCTCGCCGGATGTAATCAATCAGATCGAAGATGCCCTGCATCGGGAAATCGGTATTACCGGTGGCCGGGAGCAGCGGGAAATCGGCGGTATTGACAAGGCGGTCGAACTGCTGGGAGCCATGAAAAATAACCTTGATGGCGATATACTGGATACCATTGAGGATTCCGATGCTGAAATGGCCGAGGAAATCCGCAAACGCATGTTTACCTTTGAAAATCTAATCGCCCTTGATGGCCGCTCCCTGCAGATGATCCTGCGCGAAATCAACAATGATTCCCTGACCATGGCCCTGAAAACCGCCTCGGATGAGATGAAGGAGAAGATTTTCGCCAATATGTCCAAGCGGGCTGCCGATATGATTCGTGATGATCTGGAGGCCATGGGGCCGGTGCGGCTGTCTGAGGTGGATATGATGCAGCAGTCCATCGTCAAGATTGCCATGAAACTTGAAGAGGAAGGCAAGCTGGTACTTGGCTCTGGAGGCAGTGATGAACTCGTCTAGAATTTACAATAACAATTCTTCCTTTCAGCCTGAAAAACTGGTTAAAATTGATGAATTACCAGTCGGGGAAGCTAAGGCGGTTACTCCCCCGCCAAAGGAGCAGGCCGAGGAAAGCAGGCCGCCGCAGACACCGGAGCCGGAAGAGCTGCCGGAAGAAGAACCGGAAAATCTTTACGGTCAGCCGGATCCTGAGGATGATATAGAAAATGAAAAGCCGGAGCCGGAAGAGCCAGCAGAGCCGCCTATCGATTTGGAAGAAATTCAGCAGCAACTGGAAGAGGTTTATCAAAAGGGCTTTGATGACGGGCTTAAACAGGCTGCGGCTGACTATAAAAACAGCGGCCAAACCCTTTTTAATATCGCCGAGCAGCTTAACAATACCCGTGAGGTAATCCTGAAAAACAGCATGGGCGAGCTGCAGGAGCTGGCCCTGACCATTGCCGAAAAAATTATCCGCCATTCCATCACCAAGCAGGATGATACCATTCTGGCTACGGTTGAATATGCCATCAGGCAGGCGGTTAAGTCCGATGAATTTTATGTCTGCATCAATCAGGATGACTATGAGGTGATTAGCCGAAAAATCCCTGAATTGATTGCTAAATTCAGCGGCCTTGAAAATATTTTTATCAAAATTGATAACAGCATTGAGCCGGGCGGCTGCCTGGTAGAATCGGATAACTGCACGGTTGATGCCACCATTGCCTCCCAACTGGAACTGGTGGCGGATCATATTAAAAACAATTCATAACTAGCTGTAATTTATGCCGCTTTCCATCCAGAAACTGCATAACCTGAACACCATCAAGGTCTGGGGCAAGGTTACCAGAATTATCGGGCTGGTGGTCGAGGGCTACTGCCCCAATGCCTCGATCGGCTCCCTATGCAAGATTTCTCCGCTGGATAAGGATGGCGAGCCGATTTTTGCCGAGGTGGTTGGTTTTCGCGATCTGCGTGCCTTGCTGATGCCGCTTGGCGAGGTACGCGGGCTGGGACCCGGCAGCCTGATTCGGGTGGTTAGGGATAGTGCCGCCATCAGGGTCGGCAGCGGCCTTTTGGGACGGGTTATAGATGCCATGGAGATGCCGCTGGATGACCACCCGCCGCCGGTTACCGAACAGGAAATGCCGCTCTATTCTTCGCCGCCCAGCCCGATGATGCGGCAGAATCTAACTGAAGTAATAGATTTGGGGGTCAGGGCCATTAATGGGCTAATCACCTGCGGACTAGGTCAGAGAATGGGGATTATGGCCGGTTCCGGCGTGGGCAAGAGCGTTTTACTGGGTATGATGGCTAGATCTGCCCGGGCGGATGTGAATGTGATTGCCCTGATCGGCGAACGGGGCCGAGAAGTACGCGAATTTATCGAAAGGGATCTGGGACGGGACGGGCTGGCTAGATCAGTTTTGGTGGTGGTTACTTCGGATCAGGCACCGCTGCTAAGGATGCGGGGAGCCTTTGTCGCCACCGCCATTGCCGAATTTTTCTGCCGACAAGGGAAAAATGTACTGCTGATGATGGATTCAGTTACCAGATTTGCCATGGCCATGCGTGAAATCGGCCTGGCTATCGGCGAGCCGCCGACAACCAAGGGATATACGCCCTCGGTTTTCGCCGCCCTGCCCCGCCTGCTGGAGCGGGCCGGAAAATTCAGAAATCAGGGTTCAATCACCGGCCTCTACACGGTGCTGGTTGATGGCGATGATCTAACCGAACCGGTTGCCGACAGTGTCCGTTCCATCCTTGATGGTCATATTGTCCTGTCCCGTGATATTGCGGCGAAAAATCATTTTCCAGCCATTGATATATCACGCTCGGCCAGCCGGGTAATGCGGGATATTGTCTCGCCCCGTCATCTGGAGCTGGCCGGTAAAGCCCGCAATGTGCTGGCGACCTATAACGAGGCCGAAGATCTAATCAATATAGGGGCATATACCAGAGGCTCCAACCCCAAAATTGATTATGCGGTCAGTAAAATTGAGGCAATCAATGAATTTCTGCGGCAGAGTTTTCAGGAATCAGCTCCCTTTGAAGCCACTATGGCCCAGCTTGGCGACTTATTGGGCAGCAGGAAGACCGAGCAGGTCAGCAGGCAGGATCGAAGAAAAACCGACCAGTAAAAACTGAATGAAGCCGTTTAATCTCGACAGCGTATTAAAATATCGGCACCAGCTTGAAAATCAGGCCCAAAGTAATTTTTTTGCCGCCAAAGAGCAGGAAGCATTGGCAAAAAAAAGAGTTCAGGAGATGGTATCTCAGTATAATAACCTGCTTGCCGAAAGGGACAAGCTGCAAAATAAGGCGGTTTCCATTATGGATGTAATCCAGTTGGAAAACAAAATTGCTCATGCCAAACAGCAAATTAGTAAATTAAAAGATGAACTGCAAAAAAAAGCGGCACAGAGCAGGAAGGCCGGTCAGCAGCTAGTGGCCCGCAGCCGAGAAAGGCAGGCCATGGAAAAGCTGAAGGAAAAACAAAATCAAAGATGGCGTAAATACCTGGATAAAAAAGAGGCCGCCATGCTCGATGAAATCGCTATTTTGAAACACAAAAAATAATCTTTTATCATTAGAGGTGTAAAATGTTTACTTATAGCAAAAAAATAACCGTAAATATTTTAATGATATTCCTTGTTTTAATTTACACAGAATCATTATTTGCCAATCAAGATCAGCAGCCGCAATTTTCAAGTGTTGAAGAAAGAAGGCTCCATGATACAATCAAAAAGGAGCATGAAAATATTGACCGGCAGAAAAAACTTTTGCTGATGAAGGAAAAGGGATTAAAAACCCTTGAACAAGAAGTAGATAAAAAAATTACCGAGGTTGACCAAAAACTGACGGAATTAAAAAGGTTAAAAAGACAGATTGAGCAGCTTTTGGCCGATAAATCTGCCGAGGAGAAAAAAAGAATTGAGGAGCTTGCCAAAATTTACGATAAAATGGATTCGGAAAAGGCAGCTTTTGCTATTTCAGGTATGGATCAGCAGCTAGCAGCCGATTTGCTGGCAAGCATGAAAGTCCGAACCGCCGCCAGGGTACTTGACCGGCTGAATAAACAAAAAGCTACCGAGCTTAGTGTCAAGTTTTCCCAAATCAAGATAGAGTAAGAATATTGCTGATGTAGCTATGCCCATAATACGCTGATAGGTACGGCAAATAGATTATCACCGAACGGTACAATTTCCCTGCCCCCATAAAGCACTGCCCCGGTTTTGAATTTGCTGCCTAAACCTTCCTGCAGGGCCTTAAGTCCGCGAAAATGTTTATGGCTGATCTGGGCAGAACCCTTAATTTCCACACCGGCTATTTCCCCTGACGGCCTTTCCAGAACCAGATCCACATCAAGACCTGCATGGGTACGAAAATGGTAGGGCATTGCTGAAATACTGCTCCAGGTTAGATGCTTTAATATCTCATTTATAACAAAGGTTTCAATAAACTGCCCGGCCAGCTCCGGCATTTTTGCCAGCCGGACTTCATCGGCACCAACAAGATGAGCCGCCAGCCCGCAGTCGGTCATATACAATTTGGGTGCCTTGACCAGCCGCTTACCAAGATTGGGGGCCCAGGCCGGGAGAAAATGAATAAGAAACACCTTTTCAAGCAGCCCCATATATCGGCCAAGTGTTGCATTGGGAATCTGCATGGTTCTGGAAACCTCGGATTGATTAAGCTGGCCTGCCGTTCTGGTTGCCAGCAAACGAATCAGCCTGATTATTGCTGCCGCATCCTGTATTCTGGCAATATCGTTAATGTCCCGCTCAATAATCGAGGTTAGATAGGCATCAAACCAGGCACTTCTTCTTTTCTGGTTTTTTCTTTTCACAGCTTCGGGATAGCCTCCCTTTACCAGCAGGGCGGGCAGATTATATTCTGCTACACCAGCCTGCTGATTAAAATCCCTGCTGAATAGAGCCAGAGGAAAGTCGGTTTTCCGGCCATAAATTTCGGCTCGGGAAAGCGGCCAAAGGGTCTGGATTTCCATACGGCCCGCCAGGGAATCACTTATCAGAGGCAGGGTAAGGAGATTGGCAGAACCGGTAAGCAGAAACTGCCCGGGTTTTCTGTCCTTATCCACCGCCTCCTTTATGGCAAGCAGCAGCGCGGGAACCCGCTGCACCTCGTCAATAATCAAGGGTCTTGGCTGCCCGGCAATAAAACCAGTCGGGTCTTCTCCTGCCAGGGCAAGGACGGTGGCATTGTCCAGGGTAACATATTTTGCTGGGAACTCTGCTGCAGGAAGATTTTTTACCAGGGTGCTTTTACCAACCTGCCTTGCTCCCCGCAAAAACAGTGCCGGAGAATCTGCCAGTGCTTCAAGGATATCATATGTGATATTTCGTAAATACATGGTGGATATTTTACCACCAAATGGTAAATTTTCAAGCAAAATATTTTATTTGCTTCTACTAGGGAACCATAAAATTCTTGAGATTTGACATGGTATGATTTATTGTCATACCAAAAATAGAATTATGATGGATTTAGTTAGCTGCAACTCAAATATACTCTTATCTCATTCTGCATAGGATTACCGCCAGCGGCAACAAGTTTTATCCAGCATTTTTTTTCATAATCCATCAAAGGGAGTTAATCACTTTACGGGATTAAATTATGGCTACATCAAAAATTGCGGTTACAATTGATAAAAACACGTTATTGAAATTGGATTTACTGGTTAAGTCCAGTGTATTTCCAAGCCGCAGCCGTGCTGTTCAAGAGGCTGTTTCGGAAAAACTTGCCCGGGTTGCAAAAGATAGACTTGCTCAGGAATGTGCCAAATTAGATATTGAATCTGAACAAAAGATGTCTGAAGAAGGGCTGGAAACGGAGATAGGTAAATGGCCGGAATACTAAGGGGCGATATTATCTGGGCTGACCTTAACCCGGTAGTGTTCAGAATTCTGTGTCATCGTCCATGTCCATGTAGCTCTCTGCCGTAGCGGAAGCAAAAGTCAGCTCCGAGAATGGGCTGCCAAAATGCTC
>PDQP01000012.1 GCA_002747805.1 Deltaproteobacteria bacterium | reverse complement strand
GAGCGGCAGCCCCAATCAAATCAGATATAAAACGGGAACCTCCTACGGTTTTCGCGATGCGTGGGCGATGGGCTACAACAATCGTTATACCGTCGGGGTCTGGGTTGGTCGTATAGACGGCGGATACGATAAAGACAGCACCGGTTTGAATACCGCCGTGCCGGTTATGCGGCAGGTCTTTGCCAATTTGCCCGGGGCAAAGGGAAAACCGGAGAAGAAAACAATCCCGAAAGATGTTTTGCTTGTGTCACGAAGCGGGTTGCCGCAGCATTTGCAATCGTTTGGTAAAACCGGTTTCTCTCGGGGGGCAAAGCTGCTTATCTCCTATCCCGTTGCGGGTAGCCGTATCCCTTTTACAGAAAAGATGCGCATCCCTCTGAAAGCATCCGGCGGGACGCCACCTTTCCACTGGCTGGTCAACGGAAAAATTATCGGTCAAGACAGGGAAGGCGGGGAAGGAAAAACAATGTGTTATGCCCCGAAGGGGCGGGGAGAATTGACAATTACCCTGATTGATAATGCGGGAGAACAAGCCAAGACCAAGATTAGGGTTGATTAGGCGGCAAGATAAGGTGGAACTAAAATTTGTATTTTAATTGACATGATATTATCCTGTGATACTATGAAGAAATGAATAATAAGCAAAGAAAAATCCTGAAGAAAATATTACAAGAGCCTGCTGACGGCAATCTTGATTGGGCAAAAATTGAATCCCTGTTCCTGGCCTTGGGCTGTAGAGTGATAGAGGGGAAGGGAAGCGGGGTTACTTTTGAAAAATACGGTATCAAGGCAAGATTTCACCGTCCGCATCCAGGACAAAATGCCCTGCGGTACCGGGTAATAGCAGCTCGGGATTTTCTGCAAAAGATTGGAGTAACACCATGAAATATAAAGGATACAGGGCAAGGATTGAATTTGATGATGCCGATCATATATTCGTTGGCCGGATCGCTGCCATCAACGATGTGGTGAGTTTTCACGGCAGCAGTGTTGAAGAGCTTGAAGAGGCTTTTAGGGAGGCGGTTGACGATTATCTGGCCGCCTGTATGGAGCTTGGACAAAAACCGAACAGGCCGGTATCCGGCAAGCTGCTTTTAAGACTGCCGGAAGACCTGCACGCCGCTATCGCTGAACGTGCCGAGTTGAAGGGCATCAGCATAAATAGCTGGGTAGTAAATGCTATTGAACATGCAGCAGCAAGATAAGGAATGCCTAAAAATAGTTGACGGCAAAGGCAGTTTTCTATAAACTGGTCAGCCTCTTATAGGCTGCCTGAAACGGCATAAAAAAAGGAGGAAATAAAATGAAAGCAAGGCATAACACCAAGTCAGGAATAATCAAACAAACATGGCTCACGGCCTTTATCCTCTTGTTTTTCATGGGCTTATCCCTTGATGCGGGGGCCGGAATGCGAACCCCGCCGCCGGAAAGGATTGAGGTGATCATGGTTGGCGACCGGCTTGTTGATATTGCCTATCATCTTGGCGTGCTGCCGCGGGCCATGTCTGTCCGCGGCTCGCAATGGGAGATGGCCAAAAAATTAAAAGTCAGCAGCCAGATTCTGGGCTGCCCGATGTACACCACGGTGAAAAAAAAGGAGACCATCCCCAATGCCCTGAAAAAATTCGGCATTAAACGGGTGATGGTAGAAAAAAGCACTCCTTTTTGTCTCTATAAGCCGCAGGTCAAGCCGGAAAATATTGCTGAAATTCTGGCCGGAACGGATGCGGTTATTGAATACGTGGATTTTTCTGCAGGCTTGGATGCCGCTGTCCGTCAAACCGCCAAGCTGCTGGACAGGGAAGCTCAGGCAGAGGCTTTAATAGAAAAATATCACGCCAGTCTAACCAAAGCACAAAAGAAGCTGCCGAAAAATCTGGGGAAAAAGGTGCTGGTGATTAACGGTACTTATCAAAAAGATACCGGCAAGACCGCTATTCGGGTGGAAGCCCCCGGCTTTTATTCCGACCGTTTTTTTCTAAAGCCCACAGGCTGCGTTAATGCGGGGGATGCCTTCAAGCCCGCTGGCGGCAAGGCGGAAAAAGGCTATTATCCGGTTCGGAAAAAGAAAAACGGGATGGATCTCAGCCCCTTAATTAAGGCCAATCCAGATATTATCATCCTTACCGGCAGCAGTTATGCCGCAGCAAGCAGCCTGCATAACTATCTGAAAAATAATCCTGAACTGGCAAAAGTTCCGGCCATTAAGAATATGGCGGTATATGATCTGCCTCTTTATGTGGATTCCAGCGTGCTGGAGCTGCCGCAGATTCTTCTGCAATGGGGAATGGCTCTTGGTAATTAGCAAGCGGATTTTCAGGAGAAGACCATGTTGACACCGCCGGATAAAAACCATATCTCTTTTCTGCCCGGTGATCTGTCTGCGGCCAATAAAAAGAACCAGCGGCAGTTTCGTTTTTTCGCACCATTTTACGATCCGGTGATGAGATATTTGATCCGGCCGCGGGTGCATAAGGCTGATCCGGCAAGGCATCAGGGCATCTGGCAGGAGATGATCGGTAATTTACGTAAGGCAGAAATTCTTGATCTTGCCTGCGGCACCGGCGGCCTGATTGCCTGTATAAACCAGGATAATAATTATACCGGCCTTGATTTATCCTATGAAATGCTGAAAAAAGCGGCAAAACGTGCCGGGAAAAAGGGCTTTTCCGGCTACCGCCTGATTTGTGGCAATGCCGAAAGCCAAATTTTCCCCGCAGGCAGTTTTGATGCGGTGGTTAGCGACACCGCCCTGCATATGATTCCCGACTGGCAGGGAGCAGTCAGGGCTGCCGCCCACAGCCTTGCCCCGCAGGGTACTTTAAGCGGGGCAGTGCCGATAGTGGGCATTGATAAGGATTTTGACAGAATTTGGCAAAAATATGCCGACCGTCCCCAATTTCACGCCCTTACAGAAGATGATCTGGCCCAATCCTGCCGGATAAATCATCTGGATTTTACCCGTTTTGCCACTAACGGCGGCCTGATCTATTTTCAGGCAGTAAAAAGTTAAGGTAACGTAGTCAGGCAAATTTACATAAATACTCCAGTTAAATCATCATGCTTACAACCAAATATCATCATTTTTCTTGCCTGGTCATTATCCTGCTGCTTGCTGCAATCTGCCGGGCCGATGAAGTCAGTACGGCCAAGGATGAGAGCCCCGAAAAACATGCCGTACGCATCCTGCTGGCCGCCAGAAACGAAGCGGTCATATCCAGCCGTTTTTTCGGCACCATCGCCAAAATTCATGTTATGGAAGGCAAGTCGTTCAGGCAGGGGCAGCCGCTGGTCGAATTTGATTGCCGGGAACTGGCCGCCGAGAGCAAGGTAATCCTGAAGGAACTGGAAATGCACGAGGCTACCCGCAAGGCAAATGCCGAACTCTATGCCAAAAAAATGGTCGGTGAGCTGGAAAACCAGCTTTCCCGAATCAAGGCGGGCGAGGCCCGGGCCAAAAGAAAGACCTTTGCGGTCAAAATGGAAAACTGCACCATCCCGGCCCCCTTCTCAGGACAGGTGGTTGAGCTAAAGGCCCACGAACACGAGAGCCTGCAGCCGGGAACCCCAATCATGCTGATTCAGGATCCGGCATCACTGGAGGTGCAGCTGCATGTTCCCTCAAGGTGGCTGAGCTGGCTAAAACCCGGCACCGTCTTCCGGGCCGATATAGAAGAGACCGGCAGCAGCTGCGAGGTCAAGGTTGATCGGCTGGGAGTAAGGGTTGATCCGGTCAGCCGCACCGTCAAGATATACGGCTCCTTTCTCAGCCCCCAGCCGGATCTGCTGCCGGGCATGAGCGGTTATGCCCGCTTTGAACATTAAACTGCTGTAACCAGAGGATTTTTTCCATGCCCGCCGCCAGACAAAAATTACAACCGGCAGATTACCTGACCAGGCTAATCGCCCTTGAGCGGCAGGCAAGGCGGGCTGAATCCATTCAGGATCTAAAGTTTATCATGGTCAATGAGACCCACCGCCTGCTGCCCTGCTATCAGGCGGTGCTATGTGAATTCAGGCGTTCCGGCAAGCCGGTTGTTACCGCTGTTTCCGGGGTGGTTTCCGTTGATGCCAATACCCCATTTGCCCTGTGGATCAGCTCGTTTTGCCGGAGCATACTCAAAAAAGATCCCGCCCATAAAACCAGCCTGCTTAACCGTGCCGATGCCGATGCCGCAACCGCCGCCGGCTGGCAGAAATGGCTGCCCGATTATCTCCTTTTCTGCCCCTTGCCAGACCGGAGCGGCCAGCCTGCCGCCCTGCTTGTTTTATCCCGCGAGGAACCTTTTTCACCCCAGGAAAAGGGGCTGGCAGAGCTTATTGCTGAAACCTATGCCCATGCCTGGAATGCTCTGGGCGGAGCATATCGGCGGGGCCTGCTGCCCGGCAAAAAGGCCCGCCGCCGCCTTGTTTTTGCCGCTTTGGCCCTGCTGCTTGCCGGAGGTATTATCCGGGTGCCGGAAACGGTGCTGGCCCCTGCCGAAATCGTACCGGCGGCCCCCATGATGATCACCTCGCCGGTCAGGGGGCAGATCAAGGATATTCTGGTCAAGCCCTATCAGATGGTAAAAAAGGGCGAGGTTCTCTTTACCCTTGACGATACGGAAATTGTCAATCAGTTTGCCCTGACAGAGAAAAATCTCGAGGTGCTGAAGGCCGACTACCTGCGGGCGGAACAAAAGGCATTTCACGATCCGCAAAGCAAGGGCGAGCTTGAGGTTTATCGGCTGCGGGTTCAGGAAAAAAAGCTGGAACTTGCCTATTACCGGGGCGAGCTGACCCGTCAGCAGATAACCGCACCGCAGGACGGCATGACCATCTTTCAGGACCGCAATGACTGGCTGGGACGGCCAGTGGGCATCGGCGAAAAGGTCATGGTGCTGGCCGATCCCGGGCTGGCCGAAATCGAAATACATCTGCCGGTGGATGATGCCATTGCCCTTGAACCCGGGGCCAGGGTCAGGCTGTTTCTGCGTACCGACCCGCTCAATCCGGTCTCGGCCCGCATCAGACGCACCAGCTATCAGGCCGAACATTCCGGGCCGGGAGGCATGTTCTTCACTCTCAAGGCGGCCTTCAGCCAGCAGAAAAAATCATGCCCGCGCATAGGTCTGCAGGGTACGGCCAAGCTGTACGGGGAATCTGTACCGCTATTCTATTATCTGTTCAGAAAACCGCTGGCCGCCGTCCGCCGCAATCTGGGAATCTAAATGGCTGGTGCAGGCAGCATCATCGGGGATTTGCCCGAAACAACGCCTGGGCAATCACCGCCGCAGGCCGAAAAATTCTTTCCGGCCCTTCGTGAGGACATCAACCTGCATCCGGCAGCGCCCCTGGCGGACGGCTCGCCGACCTGGGTGCTGCATGATCCGGTATCCAACCGCTTTGTGCAGATCGGCTGGCAGGAATTTGAGATTTTGCAGCGTTGGGAGATGCGTAATATCAAGGAGATTGTCCAGGCAGTCAATAGGGATACCACTCTGGAGATTACCCCCGAAGATGTAATGATGGTCGGTAATTTTCTGGTCGGCCAGCAGTTTCTAAATCCCGTTTCCCCGGCTGCCCTGAAAGAGCGGTTTAAGCTGATGGAGAAAAAAAGGGGCGGCGGCTTTTCCTGGCTGCTCCACCATTATCTTTTCTTCCGGGTGCCTCTTTTTCACCCCGACCAGTTCCTTGCCGATACCCTCTGGCTGGTACGGCCCTTTTTTACCCGCAGCTTTGCCCTGCTGGTTCTGTTGGGCGGCATGGCCGGGGCTTTGCTGGTTATCCGCCAGTGGGAGGTCTTTATCCAGACCAGCCTCAATCTCCTCTCTTTCGAGTCCCTGATCTTTTATATCCTGGCGGTTATTTTTGCCAAATGTGTCCACGAGCTGGGCCATGCCTATTCCTGCAAGCGGCACGGTCTTAATGTGCCGGTGTTCGGGGTGGCCTTTCTGGTTCTCTGCCCCTTTTTATATACCGATACCGGCGAATCATGGAAGCTGACCTCCCGCCGGAAAAGGCTGGAAATTGTTGCAGCCGGTATGATGGCCGAGGGGACCCTGGCCGTTTTCGCCGCTCTTGCCTGGAGCATTCTACCGCCCGGCCCCTTACGCAATACCGCCTTTTTCCTGGCCACCACCTCGCTGTTTATGACCCTGATTATCAATATCAGTCCCTTTATGCGCTGGGACGGTTATTATCTGCTCTCTGATCTGACCGGCATCAAGAACCTTCAGCCGCGTTCGATGGAGCTTGCCAAATGGCGGCTGCGGGAGTTTATTTTCGGCTTTGGCAGCCCGCCGCCGGAAGAAAACCCTCCCCTTACCCGGCGTTTTATGATTATCTATGCCTATCTGGTCTGGCTATACCGATTTACCGTATTTATCGGTATCGCCATGCTGGTTTATCATTTTTTTATCAAGGCAGTCGGCATATTTTTGATGGCTGTCGAATTGTTATGGTTTATCTGGCTACCGATACAAAGGGAATTGCTGGTCTGGTATCAAAAGCGGGGTGAAATGCACTGGAATAAAAACAGCATAATCAGTATAACCGCGGCGGGCCTGATGCTGCTTTTGTTTATCCTGCCTTGGAAAAACTATCTCCTGCTGCCCGCAGTCATCAAGCCTGATGAATTTATGGAGCTTTATTCTCAAGTGCCGGGAAAGGTTGAACATATTTATATCGAGGAAGGCGAAGGCGTGCAAAAGGGCCAGATCCTCTTTGCCGTCAGGTCGCCGGAGCTTGACTACCAGCTCAAGCGGGCGGTGCTGGAGGTGCAGCAGGCCGGAAACCTGCTTAAACGATCCGCCGTAAACGATCAGCTCCGGGAACAGCAGACGGTCGCCGAGGAGCGTTATATCGAGGCATTGCAGCGTGTCAGCGGCCTGCAAAAACAGAAAAAAATGCTGGACATCAAGGCCCCTTTCAGCGGCAAGATGGTATCACTTCCCGATACACTCAAGGAAAATATCTGGATCGCCGAAACAGACCGGCTGGGCATTCTGGCCCAAAGTAACCGCTGGCTGATCTATGCCTATGCCCGGGCCGGAGATCTGGAACGCCTGCGGTCAGGCACCGCCGGATTATTCTATGCAGGGCCGGAAAGCGGCAAACCCCTGCCGGCCAGAATAGTCAGTATCAGTCAGGTTAATATCAAAAATTTCACCGAACCGATGCTGACCTCAATTAACGGCGGCCCCATTGCGGTCAGCCTTGAGCAGGACGGGAAATATCTGCCCGAAGAGTCGGTTTTTCAGGTGCAGTTGGAACTAACTGGCGAAAAGCCCTATACCGCCAGGATGATACAGCCGGGGGTGGTACGGATCAAGGCAAGACCAGTCAGCCTTGCTGCCAAGGTCTTTAGAAACCTGCATTCCCTTTTTATCCGTGAATCCGGTTTCTGAACAGACCGGAGAAATATTGTTCAGCGGCGAGTAAAATATATTCGGCGGATAGGCTGGGCGGTGATTTACAGCATAATAGTTTCAAATGTTTTCTCGCCGTTTATTCGATAAATAGTAAAATCACGATCAATTGTTACTATGGTATTTATTCCGGTTCTTTCAGCAAGTAAAACCAGGCAGGAATCTGCAAAATCCATTGGCAAATCCTGATATTTCACAGTTAATTCCTTTATTCTCGGTAAATCTTCCTGCTTAATATCAAAAAGCTGAACTCCCCCCTGAGCAACCCATGCCAAAAAATCAATTTGTGCATTACGGTTAAAGTCAAGTAGATGTAAAACTTCTGTAATGGATGCAATAGTAGTAATAAGTGAAGAGATATTATGTTTAATAAACTTTATACTTTTTTGATGGTATTTATCAGAAGCATCAAATAAGGCTATTAAAGGGCCGCTGTCAATTAAAATCCTATTCATCTATCCTATTAGCCATTATTCTGTCTTTTATAATTTCTTTTCGGTCAGATGATAAATTGGTTTGTCCGCTCGAATATTTACCAAATAAACCTTGTCCAATCTTCCAGGCACTTTTATCTTTTTGGGTCTGGATATAGTTAATTATGCTTTTTCTGACAAATTCAGAACGAGTAATGCCGAGATTTTGTGCCGTAAGGTTTACTTGTTGTTCCAGTGCCGGATCAAGTCGCAGAGTAATCATAGCCGCCTCCTTTTGGTATTACGCAGCGTAACACCAGTATCAGGCAAAGTCAATACCTATGTGGCATAACCTGCCCTTGCATATTGGCTCTCAATCCCTAAAATTACGGGCGGATATGGAATCAGAAATCAGAGAACAGAGATGTATGGGCAAAATCCATTTTTGCCCTAATCCATTTTTGCCCTAATCCGTTTTTGCCCTAAACACGGGCGGATATGGAATCCGCCCCTACGTCCGGTTGCAATTACGGGCGGATATGGAATCAGAAATTAGAGGACAGAGATGTAGGGGCAGAATCCATTTCTGCCCTAATCCATTTCTGCCCTAAACACGGGCGGATATGGAATCCGCCCCTACGTCCGGTTGCAATTACGGGCGGATATAGAATCCGCCCATAATGCAAAACGGCACCGCATATTTTTCCCTTGATTTTTTTTAGGATAGTCTTACTTTGTTATATCTGGTTTATACTGCGGTAAAATGTTATGCCGCTTAGGGCTGTCTGCTAAAATTTCACAATGGGGTGAAGCGATGAAAGGGAACCAAGGTTACAAGCAAATGCGTATGATGGCAAAAAGGCCGAGCCTGTTGATGGCTCTTGAAGCCCGTATCTTATATGATGGAGCCGGTGCCGAAGTGGTAGCGGATGCCGCCGCCGCAGAAGTTCTGGTTCCACAAACAGTAGAGAACACGGCGGCAGAAACCACGACGGCAGACAGCCTGGAGACCGCCGCCCCGGCTGTTTCCGGGCAGGAAAACAATCAGCCTTCTGCCGGACAGCAGGAAAGCCCGGCCGCTGATTACGGCTCCGAACAGGCCGCCGAGCCTCTGGATACCGGCGATACCGAGATTGAGCAGGTCGTTTTTGTTGATACCGCAGTTCAGGATGCCGATACCCTGGTGGAGGGAATCACCGAAACCGTCAGCGATGCCGCCAATGATAACCCGTCCGGTCTGGTCGGGGCAAGCTCCAGCGGAACCGTCTCCGGCTCCACCCTGATTGTGGAACTGGGCGGCCAGCCCCTGACCGATATAACCACGGTGCTTGAGCAGTATCAGGAGCTGGATGCCGTGCATATTATCTCCCACGGCGAAACCGGCGGGCTGATCCTTGGCAATACGGTTATTGATCAGGACAATATCGGGGAGTATGAGGCCATGCTCCAATTCTGGGGCAAATCGCTCTCTGCAGACGGCGATATTCTGCTTTATGGCTGCAAGGTCGGTGCAGGCGGCGAGGGGCAGGATTTCATTGACCAGATGGCGGCCATAACCGATGCCGATATCAATGCCTCCACCGATGATACCGGCAATGCCTCCTCCGGCGGCGACTGGGAGCTGGAGGCGGCAGCCGGCAGTATTGAGGCGGCGGTGCTTTTAGGTGAGCAAAATGCCGCCGGCTGGCAGGGCCTTTTGGATCCCTCCGATACCGATGGTGATGGGGTGAACGATATTGATGATCTTGATGATGATAATGACGGCATCCTTGATACCATGGAAAATCCGGGAACTGCCGGAATAGGAAATGCCGAAGGCACTGGAAAGTTTACCGAACAGATTCACTGGGTGGTATGGGATGATGAAAGTGTTCAGGACGGTTTTCATGTTGGTGATACACAGACTGTTACGCTTGGCGACGGCTCGGAAATTACCATTACAGTAACCAGTGCGAATGACGATGCCAAATACCTGAAACCTAATCATATGGATACATGGTATGGGGCCTTGCTTCATCCCTTTTATAAGGTAAATGATGAAAACTGTGCCATGTACACCAAAGGCGACGCAAGTAAAGAACCCGGGGTAACATTTTCCATTACGGCAAAAGATAAGAACGATGTGGCCTTTCTGCCTGTTCTTGTCTTTTCCGACCCCGAATCCAGTGATAAAGGCGGTGATCCAAATCGGCCTAGTGAAACCCAGACTGCCACCACCAATGGCTCCGTATGGCGGCAGATTGAGATACATGAAAAAACCGGCAAACCCACAATAACCGGTCTTGGCACCAAGACCATGACCCTGGCGGAAACCGACAAGGGGATCGGGCTGTTCCGCTCTGACGGGGTATCGGAATATATCTGGTCAACAACGGAATTTAAGGGCGGCAAGCAGGGCATGGCCATTGGTTTTATCCGCCCCAATGACACCGATGGAGACCGGGCACTTGATTCCCTTGATCTTGATTCGGATAATGATGGTATTTCCGATTATATAGAAAGCGGTGCAAACATCAATGATGCCGATACCAATAATGATGGCACCATAAGCCTTGCTGAATCGAAAGCGGCGATGGGAAGTTCCGATCCATCATATTCTGGAAACGGTGATGCGGATAATGATGGTTTGATGGATATTTTTGATAATGACCTAGATACTAATATTGACAATCTTGATGGTGATAACTCGCAAGGCACAAAGCCGGTGGATACTGATGGCGATGGTACCAAGGATTATCTTGACCTTGATGCCGATGGCGACAAGATTGCCGATGCCATTGAGGCCCAGCTTACCAAAGATTATAGAGACCATGATAGCAGCAACGACAATTCGGATGCTGATAAAGATGGGGTTATTAACAAGTTTGATAAGATACTCAACATCGACGTTTTTGGCGGCAATTTTAATGTTCCAAGGGACACTGACCAGGACGGCACCCCCGACTATCTTGATGCCGATAGTGATAATGACGGTGCATCCGACCGAGATGAAGGCCTGAAAGATGATGCCGCATTTGATGCTGAATATACCGACCCTGATGGAACCATCTACAAAAATCTACAGAAGGGCAATCCAACTGAATTTGCCTATCGGGCTACGCACCCCATCGCCTATGATGATGCCCACCGGATTGATGAGGGGGAGACCGAGCCAATAGAAGGTGATGTTCTAACAGACGGCCCGATAGCTGATTACCTTGGTACAGCTCCTGCCAACGAACCAGTAACCGGCGTTGCTGCGGGAGAAGATGCCGATCTATCTGGAAATAGTGGTTCAAGTAATGTTGGTCAAGGGCTGAAAGGTAAATATGGAACCTTAACGCTTAATGATAACGGCAGCTATACCTACGAACTGGACAATAATAACCCTGAGGTTATTGCCTTAAATGACGGGGATATTCTTGAGGATGTCTTTACCTATGAAATCAGCGATAAATATGGTGCAACAGATACGGCAAACCTGACCATTACCATTGACGGCAAGACCGATACAACACCATTGATAATTATCCCCGATGAGGACGGCAAAGATACCATTCCGGCAACAAACCATAATGCCGGCAACCCGAATCCTGAGGACAGCCATATAACCGTCTTTGAAACAGACGGAGCGTCTGCACATAGCTTTATCATTGCTCCAGGGGAAGGGCTTAACAGTCTGCAAATAGGAAATAAATTTGTTAACCTGGATGACCCTTCTGCTTTTGAGCTGACAACGGATAAAGAGGGCAGTTTCAAGATAACCGGAACCGAGACGGATAACACCACCGGCAGAATAACGGTATATTATACCTATAACCCAGAGGTGCAGACGCATAGCTCTAACAAACCAGAAACAGACAAAATTTGGGTTTATACTAACTATACCAATGGCGGAGCAAAAGAATATATCAACATCGCCATAACCGACAGCCTGCCCGTGCCGGTAGCTGATAAAAACATCATAGCCAAGGATGATGACAGTGTAACAGGAAATGTCGTTCATAATGATGAGATTACTGATGTTAAGCCTAAGCCTGTAACGGGTGTGATGAAGGGAGAAAGCGGATCTATGACGGCAGTTGGTCTGGTGCCACCATGGATACAAGGAGAATATGGTACTCTAAAATTAGGGCAGAGCGGCTCCTATACCTACAATCTTGATACAAATAACCCTCAAGTTAGCGGGCTGGCGGATGGAAAAAGCCTGACCGATACCTTTACCTATGAAATCACCGATAAGGACGGCTCAAAGGGTACGGCAGTTCTGACCATCAAGATTGTCAGCGAGACAGGCGGCCCGCCGGAGATAGATATTCCCGATATAGATGGTCCCGATGCGATTGCTCCTTTATTAAATGATTCGGGCAACCCAAGTGCAGAGGACACCCATATAACCGTCCTTGAAACGGAGGATGCAGCCGATCATCATTTTACGGTCTCCGCAGAAGACGGGCTTAAATCCATAACCATTGACGGAGAAGAGATTTCCGTGAATAATATGGTTCAACAACCAACAATAACAACCAGCAGCGGTGATGTCCTGACCATAACCAGCATTGATCTTGAAAATAATGGCAAAAACGCCGTTGTCCATTATACCTACGACCCCAATGTGCAGACCCATGATTCCGGCACCTATGAACATCAGGGCCTGACCTATAATAAGCCCAATATCAAGGAATTTCAGGTCGAGGTTACTGACATTAAGGACGAGACGGCAGAGGCCGTGATCAAGATAGCCGTAACCGATGTCAGGCCAAAGGCCCATGATGGGGGTAAGGCTATTGAAAAGGGTGCTTCGTCAAATGAGATAGAGGGTAATGTGCTAACCGATGGTGTGAAACCTGATGCTTTTGGTATGGACAGCAAACATTATCCTCCGGTAACCGGAGTTATTGCCGGTAAGGATCAGCCTGATGCTGGTCAGGTTGGCGAGACCATAGACGGTAAGTACGGCACCCTGGAGCTAGATGAAGACGGCAGCTATACCTATACCTTGGATAAGGATAATCCGGCGGTGAAAATCTTGAATGATGAAGAGGTGATTGAGGATATTTTTACCTATGAAATCAAGGATGGGGATGGCTCCAAAGATACGGCAAGGCTGACCATTGCCATCAATGGCAAGACCGGAGACGAAGCGGTTATCTATATCCCCGATGAGGATGGTAAGAAGGCCGTGGAGCCGACTGCTGGAGATGCCGGAAATCCTGATGCCAAGGATACCCATATAACCCTGCCGGAAACAAATGATCCAACCACCCATGTTTTTACGGCATTTGCACCGGGGGGAGTGGAAAAATTAACCATAGGGGGTACAAGCATTGACCTTAATCACTTCAGTGAGACTGAAATAGCAGCCAATTACGGCACCATGACAGTAACGGGTATTGCTAAAAATGGAGATAAGGTAACGGTAACCTATACCTATGACCCCAAGGTGCATGATCATGATCATAGCCAAACCTACCAGCATGACGGCTCAACCTATAATCAGCCAAGCCGGGACCGTTTTGAGGTTACAGCTAAAGGCTATAAAGTTCAAGAAACAGCAACGGCTGCCATAGATATAGCGGTAACCGATAGCAGACCGCAGGCCAAGGCAGACAGCATTAAGGTTCCCAAACTCCTGTCCGGCTCGGGCAATGTCTATGAAAATGATATTATCGGCAAGGAGCCGAAAGATGGTGCGGTAGAGGCCTTTGACGACAATCTGACATACGGCAAATTAACCCTGAAGCAGGATGGCAGCTATGAATATCTTCCCGATGCGGAGAAGGTAAAGAATTTATATGAGGGTAATACGCTGACCGATGAGTATGAATATACCATTACCGACCAGGACGGTTCAACCAGCACGGCCAAGCTGACCATCACCATTATTGGCAGCGGCCAGCCGGATAACGGTGGCGGCGGCGGCGGTGGCGGCGGTGGAGGACATACCCCGCCTGACCCCGAGCCGGAACAGCCCGAACCGGAACAACCGGAGCCGGAACAGCCCGAGCCGGAACAACCGGAGCCGGAACAGCCGGAGCCGGAACAGCCCGAGCCGGAACAACCGGAGCCGGAACAACCTGAACCGGAACAGCCGGAGCCGGAACAACCGGAACCAGTGGAGCCGCAGCCGGATATACCGGAGCCGATTCCGACCCAACCCAAGCCGATTTCCAGCAGTGAACCGGAACCTGCTCCTTCGCATCCGCTGCCGACACCCTTCGGCAGTACCGGCATCCATGAATTATATCCGCCTGATCTTCCAGCCGGTTTTCTGCCGATAGTTGAAATAACCACGGATTTCGGCAGCGATCTGTTCAGCCCCGAAATAGGAACCGAGCAGATGCAGCCGGTAATCAATCTGAATACCGCCCTTGACTGGAACAGCAACGGGGATCAGCTAATCGGCACCAGCCTGAGCCAATATATCCATGATACGGTCAACCATAGCTGGGAGCGGGTGGAACGCTGGTATGGCATGGGAACCACCTTTAGCGAGCCGCTGCGTTATGAGGTGCTGGGCGGGGCTGGAGATGAGTTTAACGGCCACCGTCATTCTGATACCTCTTCAACCCTCAGCCAGTTGGACAGGCATCTGGAGCTGATCCTTGCCGATGAGCTTGAGGAGGAGGAGCCGCTGCAGCCTGTATTTGAGGGTTCAAAGGGACTGCGCAGCCAGTTAAGCAAGGCGGATCTCCTGCGGCTGGAGATGGATAAACTGGAATCCCTGTTTATGTAAGGTTTATTGACCGGCGGCCTGTCCTGGGCAGCCGGTTGTTTTTTTTTAGAGAAAAAGGAGAGAGACAAGATGGAAAGAATCAGGTTTACGGCGGCAATATTGGCCGGCCTGCTTTTATCAGGCGGCTGTGCCTCACAGCCAGAAGAAAGAAGTTATGCGTCTGACCCCGAAATCAGGCAAGAGCGGATGCAGAAATATCGGCAGGAAGTCCGCAGCGGGCAGAAGCAGGAGCCGCTGCAAGGCCAGTTAACCCTGCCGGAGGCCATTGCCAGAGCCGTTAAATATAATCTTGATCATCGGGTCAAGCAGCTGGAAACGGTGGTGGCTATCAGGCATCTCGATCTGGCAAAAACAGGATTTTTACCCGAAATCGTTGCCCAGGCTGGTTATTCCTCCCGTGATAATGAGGCCGGAGCGATCAGCCGCTCGCTTGCCACCGGCGATGTGAGCCTGGAATATTCCACCTCCCAGGAAAAGAGCCATACCCTGAGCAGCTTGCGGGCCTCGTGGGATCTGATTGATTTTGGGCTGGCCTATTATAATGTGCAGCAGGAAAAAGATAATGCGGCCATGGCCGGGGAGCAGCGCCGCAAGGTGGTGCAGAATATTATTCAGGATGTACAGGAGGCATATTGGCGGACTTATATTGCCCAGCAGATTTCCGGCCGGATTAACGAAATTCTGCAGGAAAGTGATAAGGCCCTGGAACGCTTTAGGCAGCTCGCCGAAAGCGGCCGGATTGACCCGCTTGAGGGGCTGAATAATCAGCGTGAAATCCTGCAGATCCGCTATCGGGTGCGTTCCCTGCAGGAGCAGCTTTCGCAAGGGCCGATTCATCTTGCCGCCCTGCTTAATCTGCCGCCCGGCACCAAAATAGCCGTGGCTCCCGGCAGCGAAAGGCTGGAACTGCCGGAGCTGACCAGCGATGCCGAAAGGCTGGAGGAGCTTGCCCTGCTCAACCGCCCGGAACTGCTGATGGAAGACAGCAAGCTCAAGGTCAGCAGTGCAGATGTGCGTAAATCCCTACTGGAGATGTTTCCCCATCTTGAATTTTATGGGCAGTATACCCATGACAGCAACGAGTATCTGTACAATAATGACTGGAGCGAGGTCGGCGTGCAGCTAACCTGGAATCTGCTCACTAGTGCCGGCAGCCTTGGCCGATATGGTGCCTATCAGGCGGAAAAACGTCTGGCCGAGGGCCGCCACCGGGCCTTGTCGATGGCGGTGGTCTCGCAGGTTCATCTGGCTATCAACCGCTATCATATGGCAAGGGCCAGGTATCTTGATTCTGCCGAATTGCAGAAGGTAAGCCGTGAACTTGCCTCGATGATCAATCAGGATAACCTGCGCAAGGCAAGCGGCAGCTTTGCCAGAATTCAGGCCAACCTGCAGGCAGCCGCCGCCCAGATGGAAACCATGCTGACCTATGCCGAGGGGCAAAATGCCCTGATGCGTCTGTATAATACCCTTGGCCTTGATCCCCTGTCGAAGATTAACCAGAATGATTCAATTCAGGAGATTTCGCTGGCGATAGAGGATTATTTTCAGGGTGCCGTAAACTCGATGATGTAATAGGGGAATCAGGGGACAGAAGACAGAGGACAGAGGACAGAAGACAGAGATGTAGGGGCAACCCCGCTACTAAATTGACAAAAAGCGGCAAGGCAGTGAAAAGGTCTTTACCTGCAAGTACACCTGACAGAGAGCAAGAAAGTAATCATCAATTTAGTAGCGGGGCCATTTTTGCCCTGATTCATTTTTGCCCTAAACACGGCACGGGCGGATATGGAATCAGAAATCATAGGAAAGAGGTGTAGGGGCAAAATCCATTTTTGCCCTAAACATGAGCGAATATTGAAATCCGAAGGGCGGATATGGAATCCGCCCCTACATATCGGGAATCAGAGGACAGAGGTGTAGGGGCAAAATCTATTTTTGCCCTAATCAATTTCTGCCCTAATTCATTTCTGCCCTGATTCATCAATAAAGGGCCTTGCCGGTGCTGGTCATGGCAAGATGTCCGTCTCTGACGCCTTTTAGGGCCAGGAGCTGGTCGGCCAGTTCCTGCACCGTTTCGGCCAGTCCCTTAACGATTATCACCTCCAGGCAATTATCATGATCCATATGAACATGGGTGGTGGAGATAATCAGATGGTGGTAATCATGCTGAATTTCAGTAACCTTTTCCTGAATCTGGTGGCGGTGGTGATCATAAACCATGTTTATCACTCCCATCACCTGTTTACCGGCCTCCCATTCCTTTTTGATAAACGATTTACGGATTAAGTCACGAATGGCCTCTGATCGGTTATTATATTGTTTTTCCTGAATATATTCATCAAAGATACTCAGCAGTTCCTCCTCAATGGAGATGGAAAATCTTTTTAGCATTTTTTCACCTTATTATTGTTCGGTTAGTCAGCAGGCAGCAGCCTTCCCGCCGGATGCGGTTTTCCGCTCAAGCCACCCGACCAGCAGGGAAAGCGAAAAACACAGCACCAGATAGATCAGGGTTATGGTTATCCAGATCTCAAGGGTAACCTGGGTCGAGGCCATCACCTGTGAGCCTTGAAAAGTCAGTTCCTGGATGGAAATAATGGAAACAATGGATGAATATTTTATGGTATTGATAAATTCATTGGCCAGCGGCGGCAGCATGATTCTGGCCGCCTGGGGGAGAATAACCAGCCGCATCTGCTGCCATCTGCCAAGGCCCGAGGCGGCTGATGCCTCCCACTGACCAGAGGGGATGGACTGGATGCCGCCCCTGACAATCTCGGTGATATATGCCCCCTGAAAAAGACCAATGGTAATCACCCCGGACAAAAATGGTGTTATCTGCCTGCTATCTGTCAGCAAAAGCGATATATATCTTTGCCGATCCGGCGGCAGCGAGCGGAAAAAATCTTCCACGCCCAAAAGGGGCATTAGCTGATCACTGACAAAAAAATAGAAGATAAACACCAGTACCAGCGGCGGCAGGTTCCTGATTATTTCCACATAAGAGGTGCCGACCAGCCGATTAAATAGCCGAGGCGAGGTTCGCATAAGGCCCATCCACATACCGAATACGGCGGCAAACAGGGTTCCCCAGATGCTGAGTTTGATGGTGGTCATCAGCCCCTGCATCAGCATATTCATCTGCCAACTGCCGGTTTCCTGATCAAAACGGAACATATAGGCCGGAATGACCGACCAGTTCCAGTTATATTCCAGGGCGAAAAACAGGCGGTATATAATAAAGGCAGCGGCGGCGGCGGCAAACAGCAGCACCGCCATATCCAGCCTTGTAAATCGTTTAGTCATAGGTTTCCGGCAAGCATCTGCCTGCCGAATAAGTTTTGAACCGCTATTTGATTAGTTCTTCCCAGTCTCTGGTGTTGAACCAGTAATTATGACGCTCTTCCAGCCAGCCGCTCTGCCAGGCCCCGGTAATCCAGCTATTGAAAAAGGCCAGGGTATCCGGATCTCCCTTGCGGATGGCAAAACCAAGCGGCTCCTTGGTAAAAGTTTCTTTTACCGGCATAAAGAGCTTATCGCTGTACTCAATTGACTCAAAGGCCGGGCGGGGTGCCGAGCCGACCACCGCGTGGACATTGCCGTTACGAAGCTCCTGATAGGTTTGGGCCTCGTCATCAAACATCCTCAATTTGGCCTTGGGAAAAAATTTTTTGGCGGCAGCGGCAGCACTGGTGCCCAGCTTGCAGGCAATTTCTACCTTTTCGTGGTTAAACTGCTCAAGGGTGGTAAAACCTGCGGCCTTTTCCTTGCTGGCCACAATTGACATACCGGAATATTCATAGGGCTGGGTAAAATTTACCTTTAATGCCCGTTTGGGCAAAATGCCCATACCGCCGATAATTACATCAAACTTGCCGGTCAGCAGGGCCGGGATAATGCCGGCCCATTTGGTGGGCACAAATTCCACCTTGACGCCAATATCCGCCGCTATTTTTTTGGCCACATCAATCTCAAAGCCGATATAGTTGCCGTTTTTGTCCTTCATTGCCCAGGGCAAAAAGGTGTCCATCCCCACCCTCATTACCCCCCGTTTCTGAATCTGGGCGATGGTGCTTTCCTGCACCAGTTGCTGCTGAACGGATTGGGCCGCAATCAGGCCGGGGCTTGCAAAAAGCAAGATAAAAAGCATAAGCGGGATGAAAAATTTTTTTTCGGTTTGCTGCATGGGTTCCTCCATAAATATTGATTGATAAAAGTTATATACCAGCTTATCCAAGCCATCTTTCCACTAAAGAGATGGTCATGGAAAGTAACACCGTAATAAAAAGGTAGATCAAAGCCACGGTAAACCATATTTCAAAGGTCAGAAAGGTCTCAATGGTCAGGGCCTGTGCCTGCATGGTCAGGTCGTAGATGGCAATGGTCGAGACCAGAGCCGAGTCCTTGACCAGCGAAACGGCCTGACTAATCAAAGGCGGCAGGGTTTTTCGTATGGCCTGGGGGAGAATAATATATCTGTAGGTGCTTAATTTGCCAAGTCCAAGACTGTCTGCCGCCTCGTACTGACCTTTTGGTATGGCAAGAATACCGGAACGAAGAATTTCCGAGGTATAGGCCCCCTCAAACAGGCTAAGAGCAAGTACCGCCGAGGCAAAACGGCCAAGCCCTATGACCGGCCCCAAAACAAAATAAATAAAAAAAATCTGGATCAAGAGGGGCGTATTGCGGATCAATTCAAGATATAAGCGGGACAGAAGGCAGGCTACCGCCGACTGAGAAAGCCTCATCAAGGCAGCTATGATACCGATAAGAGAGGAAAAAAACAGGCTGATGGCAGATATTTTCAGGGTTACCAGCAAGCCGTCCAGCAAGGGGCCGGCCTGAAAACCGTTTTCTCCAAAGGAACAAATCAGGGGCGGCACCTGATACCACTGCCAGTAATAACCGATATTTCCGGCACTTTTCACGGCCAGATAAACAAGCACCGCAACCAGCAGCACAAACATCGCCAGATCAAAAATCTGGCTGCGGAATATGGCTGAAATTTTATTTGCTTTGAGCGGCGGCATGATCAAGCGGGGTTTAATGAAAAATTATTTTTCCTGTTTTTCATCATTGATCTGCTTTCTTGCCATTTCGGTAATGGCTCTGAAATCTATCTTGCCGCTGCCCATTTTGGGTAAATCTTCCATCAGCATAAACTGCTTGGGCAGGGCAATCTTGGGCAGATGCCTGGCCATATTTTTCAGCACTTCCTTTTCATCAAGCTGACAGGTAACCACGGCGATAATCTTGGCACCCTTGGTGGCATCGGGAACCTCTACCACGCAGCAAAGGGCATTATCGGGCAGAAACTGCTCCAGCACATCCTCTATTTTCACCATGGAAACCATCTCGCCGCCAATCTTGACAAAGCGTTTCAACCGTCCGACATGCCATAAAAAACCATTTTCATCTATATTGCCCATGTCGCCAGTATCATACCAGCCCTGGCGGATATGCAGTGAGGTTTGTTCAAAATCGTTGAAATAACCGGTCATTACATTATCTCCCTTGACCAGGATTCTGCCGTCCTCGCCAGGCTTACACTCCTCGCCGGTTTCATAATTTTCAATCCTGACCTGCACACTTGGAAAGGGCCGGCCGACACTGCCCGGGGTATTGTGGGCCGGGCAGTTGGCGGAAATTACCGGCGAACATTCTGTGGCACCATAACCCTCATACAGGATGATGCCGTGTTTTTCCATAAAGGCATCCCGCAGCGAATCCGGGCATTTATCGGCCCCAGCCAGGGCAATTTTCAGTGAATCGAAATCTCCCGGTTGTGATTTACGCAAATATCCCCATAAAAAACTGGGCGTTCCAACCATAAAGGTTGCCTGACCATCTCTAACGATGGAGCATACCTTGGCAAAATCAAGGGGATTTGCATAGGTAAGCATGGTCATGCCGTGAAAAACCGGAATCCAAAGATTGATGGTCAAGCCGAAAACATGAAAATACGGCAGGGTACATAAAAAAATGTTGTCCGGCTCAAAGTGGAAAAAAACCGAAGCGTCCTTGACGTTGGTATAAATATTTTTATGACTTAACTGCACGGCCTTGGGATCTTTTTCGCTGCCGCTGGTAAAAAGGATGACCGCTGTGTCGTTTTCGTCCGGACTGTGAACCAGTTTTTTCAGAATTTTTGCCGGAAGTTTGGCCTTAATGGCGGCCTTGATTTTGGCAAATCCGCTGATGCCGTCCATCAGATCTTCTATATAAACCATGCCGTCAACATGGGGACAATCGATCTTTTCCAGCAGGGCCCTGGAGGTTATAATGGTTTTGAAATCACATTTTTTTTGGGCATAACGGGCATTTTGCTCCGCTCCGGTGGAGTAATTTATCATTACCGGAATCCGCCCGGCCATCATCACCGCAAGTTTGGTCAGAATGCATCCGGCCGAAAGAGGAATCATAATGCCGATAAAGCCCCGATCCATCCTTTTGATGATGGAGGTCAGGATGAATGCAGCAATTAACGCTTTGTTATAACTTAGTAATTTATTAGTTGAATGATCGTGGATGGCAAGTTTATCCCCCCGTTTCTTGGCACTATCTATAAAACAGTGATGCAGTAACATCCCTTCCTCCAGGCCGCTTTCCGCCTTTTTCCGGCAAACTTTTATATATAAAAAATTTTCGCGTATTTCGCGTATTTCGCGGTTCCATAATTTTTAACCGCGAAATACGCGAAAGGTTAAGCTGGCTTCTAGCCCGGAGGCCACAGCATATTACGGCCGCCAAGGATATGAACGTGTATATGAAATACGGTCTGTCCGGCCCCAGAACCAGTATTAACCACGGTTCTGAAATCATCACCCACGCCCTGCTCCCCGGCCAGTTTAGCCGCCGTCCGAACCAGTTTACCCATCAGCATTTCATCCTGCTCTTCAAGTTTATTAAGACCGGAAATATGCTTTTTGGGGATGACCAGAAAATGAGTCGGCGCCTGAGGGGCAATGTCCTTAAAGGCCAGCATCTCATCATCTTCATAAAGTTTTTCGGCCGGAATTTCCCCGGCGATGATTTTGCAAAATAAACAGTTATCCATTTGGCCTCCTTAGTTATAGCTGAAAGTCAGCTTATCATCTTCTAAATCCACCCTTGCCCCGCCGCCCTTGCTCAGGCTGCCGAATAAAATCTCCTCGGTAAGCACGTCACCGATTTCCTTTCTGATCAGGCGGGAAAGCGGCCTTGCCCCGTAATCATGGTCATAGCCCTTTACCGCCAGCCATTTCTTGGCCTCGGCGGTCAGGGTGATGGTGATTTTTTTCTCGGCAAGCTGGCCTTCCAGTTCGGTAATCAGCTTATCCACAATCTTTTCCATGGCCCCGCTGGCCAGATTACCAAAAGAGATCACCGCATCAAGCCGGTTTCTAAATTCGGGGGAAAACAGCTTGTTGATCACCGTCTTATCCTTACCCTTGCTGCTGCCGACAAAACCAATGGCCTTGGCCGCCATCTCCCTAGCTCCAGCATTGGTGGTCATAATAACGATTACATTTCTGAAATCCGCCTTTCTGCCGGAATTATCCGTCAGGGTGGAGTGATCCATCACCTGCAGCAGGATGGAGAAAATATCGGGATGCGCCTTTTCTATTTCATCCAGCAGCAGCACCGAATAGGGATGCTTACGGATGGCATCGGTCAACAGGCCGCCCTGTTCAAAGCCGACATAACCGGGCGGGGCGCCGATCAATCTAGCTACGGCGTGTTTCTCCATATATTCACTCATATCAAACCGCTCAAAATGGACGGATAATTTCTCGGCAAGCTGTCTGGCCACCTCGGTTTTACCAACGCCGGTCGGCCCGGCAAAAAGAAAGCTGCCGGTGGGAGAATTGGGACTGCCCAGCCCGGCACGCGAGCGTTTTACCGCCTTGACCACCGCCTCCACCGCCTCGTCCTGACCGAAGATAACCGAACGCAGCCGCTCTTCCAGGTTCATCAGCAAATCCTGATCGGCGGCGGCAGAACTTCTGGCCGGTACCCGAGCTATCTTGGAAACCACCCGCTCCACATCGCTGACCTTGACCAACTGCTTGCTCCTGCCCCTCAACCTGAAAAAGGAGCCGACCTCATCCATTACATCAATGGCCTTATCCGGCAGATAGCGGTCATTGATATATCTGGCAGAAAGCTCGGCAATGGCTTTGAGCGAAGTCTTGGAATATTTGATATCATGGTGGCTCTCGTATTTGTCCTGCAGGCCCTTTAGGATGGCATGGGTATCGCCCACCGATGGTTCTTCTATATCAATCTTCTGAAACCGCCTGGACAAGGCCCGGTCTTTTTCGATCTGGTTTTTATATTCATCGTAGGTGGTGGAGCCTATGCACCGCAGGCTGCCGGACTGAAGGGCCGGTTTCAGCAGATTTGAGGCATCCATTGAACCGCCGCTGGTGGCACCGGCCCCGACAATGGTATGAATTTCATCAATAAAGAGGATGGCCCGCTCCCGTTTGCCGATGGCCCCGATCACCCCTTTCAGCCTTTTTTCAAAATCGCCGCGGTATTTGGTGCCGGCCACCAGCAGACCCATATCAAGCAGAAATATCTCGGTATCCTGCACCAGAGAAGGCACCAGCGGTTTCTCCTCTTTTTGTCTGGCAGCCTTATCTTCATGGATAAGCAGGGCCAATCCTTCGGCCATGGCGGTTTTGCCGACCCCGGGTTCTCCGACCAGCAGGGGATTATTCTTTTTTCTTCGGCATAGTACCTGCATAATCCGGTCTATTTCCGCCTCGCGGCCAATCAGGGGATCCAGCCTGCCCTCAGCGGCCGCCTTGGTCAGATTGGTGGTAAAATCCTCCAGTACCTTGTCCGGCTTGGCCGCAGGTTTGGCATTTGGATCAGCATCAGGCGGCTTGCTCAAAGGCTCCTTTTGCAGGTTATCCGCCGTCATTTCATGGGAGACAAAATTGACCACCGCCATCCGCCCGATGCCGATGGAACCCAAAAAATATACGGCATGGGATTCTGCCTCCGAAAAAATCGAGATCAGCACATCGCTGCTGTCCACCTGTTTTTTGCCGCAACTCTGAACATGGGCCACTGCCCGCTGCAGCACGCGGTTAAAGGCCAGGGTCTGGGTCGGTTCTTCCAGCCTTCCAGAGACCGCTCTGGGCACATTTACCGACAAAAAATTTTCAAGTCTGGTTTTCAGGCCGTCAATAGAGCCGCCGCACTCGCTGATGATATGGCTGGTCAATTCATCATCAAGCAGACCATAGAGCATATGCTCCACCGTTACATATTCGTGCTTTTTATTTTTTGCTTCCCGTATCGCCCTGATCAAGGCCATTTCCAAAGTCTTTGTCAACATGCCAAACTCTCTTATTTAGGTGGTACTGCTTCCGGCTAGACGGCCTCCATGGAACACCGCAGGGGAAATTCATGCTTTTCGGCCAGCTCGTGAACCATGCTTATCTTGGTTTCGCATATCTCGTAGGTGTAAATTCCAGCGATACCAACCCCCTGTTCATGGACGTTGAGCATGATTCTGGTTGCCTCTTCATTATTTTTCTGGAAAATATCTTCCAGAACCGAGACCACAAACTCCATGGTGGTGTAATCGTCATTATGCAGAAGCACCTTGTACATGGAAGGTTCCCTGACCTCAATCTCCTCGGCCAGGGCAACATCACCTTCCGGCACTATCTTATCGTCAGCCATTTTCTATTTGCATCCTTAGAGTAAATCCGATTTTCGTTGGTTTGCAAGAATAATACTTAAGTTTGAAATTGCAATCAATGGATAAAATAACTTAGCCTTGCCTGCTTCCGTCAAGGTCCTGATTCTTTTTTCAGGTTCACCGAAATTATTGCTGACCAAATTATTTTGAACTGGTAGTATGCTCCGGCTTGAAACGCTATGAATGTATCAGGAAACTTAACCGAGGGAAGGACAATGAGCATCATGGACATCTTGCTGCAGAAGGACAGGGTATTGCTGAAAATTCTGGAAAATCATGCCGGCGTTGGTTTATGGAGTGCAAAACTCTATGACGATAATGCCAAATCTGACCGCAATAGCTGGCACTGGTCGCCGGAGTTCCGCAGGCTGGTTGGTTTTGCCGGAGATGATCTGGCCGGTTTTCCCGACCGGGCTGAATCATGGCTGGATCGGCTGCATCCCGATGACAAGGAGCATACCTTCAAAAAATTTTCAGCGGCCTTGAGCGGCAAGGGAGACGGCAAATATGATGTGGAGTACCGGCTGATGCTCAAAAATGGCGAATACCGCTGGTTTCGGGCGGTCGGCGGCGTTACCGATACCGGAAATTATAAGTACGCCTGCGGCTCGCTGATAGATATTCATGAGCAGAAGATTATAACCGAACAGTATGAACTTATTGAGAAATTTGCCGGGGTCGGCCTATGGGACGCCATTTTATTTGATGAGGATGCGGCCCATCCCAAAAGCAAGTGGTCATGGTCATCCGGTTTTCGGTGCCTGCTGGGCTTTGCTCCAGACGATAAAACAGGTTTTCCTGATCTGATGCAGTCGTGGTCAGACCGCCTGCATCCCGAAGATGTGGAAAAAACCTTTGCCGCCTTCGGTAAGGCCCTTGCAGACCAGAGCGGCAGAACCACCTACGATGTTGAATACCGCTTAAAGACCAAAAACGAGGGCTATAAATGGTTCAGGGCCTTGGGCGGCACCGCTAGGGACGCAAACGGCAAGGCGGCCCGTGCCTGCGGCTCGCTGGTGGATATTGACGCACAAAAGAAAGAGGAAGAACGCCTGCAGGACATTGTGGAAATAGCCGCTTCTCTGGAAGACCGGGTTGGAGATATTGCCAGCCGAGCAAGTTCGAGTTCAGGGATTGTTGCCTCGGCGGCGGAAGAGCTGTCTATTTCGGTTTCCGAGATGGACAAGCAGGTTGCCGAATCGGTACAATCCATCACCAGCACCTTTGAGCAGGTGGTCGAGGCCAATCGGACGGTTTTGTCGCTGGGCAAGGCGGCCAGCCAGATTGGCAGCGTGGTGGATTTGATTAAAAATATCGCCTCCCAGACCGATCTTTTAGCCTTAAACGCCACCATAGAATCGGCTAGGGCGGGCGAGGTGGGCAAGGGTTTTGCCGTAGTTGCCTCAGAGGTAAAAGAGCTTGCCTCCCAGACCTCGACTGCAACCGGGGAGATTACCGGACAGATTGAATCCCTGCAGGACAAATCGCAGCAGGCATCAGATGCAATCGGCGTCATTGAAGGCACCATGCAGGATATTAAAAAGGCTTCTGAAAATATTGCCGTTTCCATCGGCGATCAGCGGGTTGCCACCCAGGAAATTGCCGAAAAATTATCAAATATTGTTGAGGAGATCAATAATCTGTCCAGTGCAATCAATGCAGCAACAGAAAATATCCGCCGCAGTAATTATTAGTTATATTTTGAGTTTTTACGAAACCATCATAGAGGGTGAAAAATGGATTTTAACACTCTTCTTGGCACATCGTTTGCCTGTGATTGCGGAAAACAGCACACCGTACCGACAGAGAACTTCATCTATGATGATCATGCTTACGCAAGTATAGCCGACATTGCCCGCAATATTACCCGTGGACAGAGGTATCTTCTGATTGCAGATCAGAGAACCTTTGAGGCGGCCGGCAAGCGGGTAAAAGAGTTATTGCAGCAGCAAGGTATTCAGCCCGAAACCTATATCATTGCTGACAGAAGCGGCAAATCTCCAGCGGCTGATGATAATGCCAGGGATGAGATATTAGCAGCGGCACCGGATGCAGACCTTTATCTTGCTGTGGGAAGCGGGGTCGTCAATGATCTTGTCAAATGGGTGTCTTTCCTGAAGAAAAAGCCATATATAACCGTGCCAACTGCGGCTTCCATGAATGGCTATGCCTCAGCCAACGTGGCCGCTTCTATCGGCGGGCTTAAGGTGCTTTTCCATGCTGAGGCCTGCAAGGCAGCCTTTGTTGAACCTGAGGTGCTTTATCAGGCTCCCGATGAACTCACCACCTCAGGACTTGGCGATGTCCTTGCCAAATCAGTTAGTTCCGCCGACTGGAAACTTAACCAGTTTTTGTTTGGCGACTATTACTGCCAGTTTGCCGTAGATCTTCTAAAAGATCTGGAGCCTGTGTATCTTGATAATCCAGAAGGGATACGAAACAAGGAGCAAGGGGCCTTTAAGGCACTCTTTGAGGCACTTTTTTATTCCAGTATCGCCATGACCATCACCGGCACCTCTGCTCCTGCTTCCGGCGGAGAGCATCTGATTTCTCATACTCTTGATATGACTGCGGCAAGAGATGGCGTTACCCATGATTATCATGGCCGTCAGGTCGGGGTCGCCTCAATTCTTATGGCAGCTTTGTACGGGGAGATAATGACCATTGAGGTTCCGCAATTTGTCGATATTCCTCAGACAGTAAATACCGGCTTTTGGGGAGAACTTTCAGCAATCGTGGCCGGAGAATATGAAAAGAAACTGCCCAAAATAGCAGAAGCAAAAGACTTTCTGTCGAGGCATGATAACTGGCAGGCATTATGCAAGACCATTAAACCGATGCTGGCAGATCCTGCCAGGCTAAAAAACTGTCTGGAAAAATCCGGCGGCATTCATACCCTGCCTGGGATACGCCGCGGCGGCGGCGCCCTTGATTTTCAATTCTTTTTTGACACTGTGGTCAATGCCAATCAGATGCGTTCACGCTTTACCATCCTGGATCTTGCTGTTATGACTGGTGTTATTCCAAACAGAATTGATGCCCTGATTAAAAAGTGGGTGAGTTGAGGGCAAGGCAGGGTATAAAAAAGTAAATTCGATGCAGATTGAGCTTGACCCATAAGGCAAAAGTCGGCTAGATACTGGCCTGCGGGGGAGAACCAGGGGTTATTTTCATTAGCTGCATAATAATTTTAATTGGTATATCCCCGCATAGCTTTTGGCATTGCAGGCGGGGTGAAAAAGGGCTTTTTCATGCCGCATTTTTTCAACCGTAATTTTAACCAGAGGTGAGGAAATGATGAAAAAAATTCTGGCGTTGTTGACAGTATTTTTCTTGGCTGCAACTGCCGCTTATGCAGCAGATCAATGCAAAAACCGCGGCACCCTTGATGAAATGTTTTGCGATGAAAATAAGGATCTGGTGGCAGATCCCCCCAAAGACCCAAAGGAATGGAAAGACCCGAAAACCCTGGTCTTTACCTATACCCCGGTGGAAGATCCTGCGGTATATAAGGATGCTTTTGCCGATTTCCAGAAATATCTGGAAAAGGCCACCGGAAAAAGGGTGATTTATTATACCGTGCAATCAAATGCTGCCGAGGTTGAGGCCATGCGTTCCGGCCGCCTGCATATTGCCGGTTTTTCCACCGGCCCGACCGGTTTTGCAGTAAATCTGGCCGGTTATGTTCCTATTGCCGTTAAAGGGTATCCTGATACCTTTCAAGGATACAACCTGCTTGTTATCACCAAAAAAGATAGTGATATTAAGAGCCTTGCCGACCTGAAAGGCAAAAAGGTTGCCCATACTTCGGCCTCTTCCAACTCTGGAAATCTTGCACCGAGAGCAATTTTTCCTCAACATGGGATCGTGCCGGATCAAGATTACACCGTAGTATATTCAGGAAAACATGATCAGTCCATCCTCGGTGTTGCTCATGGTGATTATGATGCTGCTCCCGTAGCCTCTGATGTGTTCTACCGCATGGCCGAGGCTGGGAGAATTAACCAGGACGACTTCAATATTGTTTTTACCAGCCCCAAATTCCCGACCTCTTCTTTCGGGTACGCACACAACCTTCACCCGGATCTGGTGAAAAAAATTGTTGATGCATTCCATTCCTACCGTTTCACCCCTGCCATGCAGAAAACCTTTGGTAAGGCAGATCGTTTTTACCCGGTAACCTATGAAAAGGAGTGGAAGGTTATTCGTGATATTGCTGAATCTACCGGAACCTCCTACAATCAGGCCGGGCTGAAAAAAATGGCAGAAAAGGAAGCTGCCAAAAAAGCAAAGAAAAAGGCAGCCAAAAAATAGTCTTTTGTTGCAAATTCAACGCCTCTATTTGAGGGGCGTTGAGTTATTTTTCCCATCGTTTGTAAAACCAGGGCGTTATGACTAACAAAGAGGGCAGGTCCTGTACCACGGAGCGTAGTCTTCAGGTAAAGAATTTACGGAAGGAATATGTTGCCGGCACCCCCGTATTACGGGACATTAGTTTCGCAGTAAAGGGAAATGACAGTGTCGCCATAATCGGCCCGTCGGGTACTGGAAAAAGCACTTTGATCAGGTGTGTCAACAAGCTGATTCCGCCAACCTCCGGGGAAGTTTTTATCAGCGGCGAAAATATCACCAGCCTTTCAGGCAAGGAACTGAGAAGGGCAAGACGTAAGATTGGCATGGTGTTTCAGGAATTTAACCTGGTAGAGCGCCTCTCGGTGATGGAAAATGTATTGAGCGGCCGCCTGGGTTATGTAAAACCGTGGCGGGCCTGGCTGAGGAAATATCCCCAGGCTGATATTGACCGCGGCTTTGCCCTTCTGGAAGCAACAGGATTGATCGATTTTGCCAGACAACGGGCCGACAGCCTCTCCGGCGGCCAGCGTCAGCGGGTTGGTATTGCCAGGGCCCTGATGCAGGAGCCGCATATTCTGCTTGCCGATGAGCCAACCTCGTCCCTTGACCCCAAAACCAGTGTCGAAATCATGGAACTTCTGGTTGATATGTCGCAGCGGAACAACATTCCCCTGATTATCAATATTCATGACGTTGAGCTGGCCAAGAGGTTTAATTCCCGCATCATCGGCCTGTCTAAAGGCGGCATCGTTTACGATGGCCCTCCAGAACAATTAACCCGTGATAATCTCAAGGAAATATATGGGGGGGAAGATTGGCTCCAGTAAGTGCAGACGCAAAAACTGATCATGGCCCGCCTTTTGCGGCCAACTGGTGGGCCCGGGCGGGGTATCTGCTCGCCTTTTTGTACGCATTATATGCAATGAATTATCTGGATATTTCCTGGACCCGTTTTTGTGAAGGTCTGGGAAATGGTGCTGATTTTATCGGCGAACTTGTTCCGCCCAATTTCTCCCGCTGGAAACTGCTTGTTTTCAACCTCTTGGAAACAGTGGAGATTGCGGTTATTGCCTCAGCTTTTGGGGTACTTTTTTCACTTCCTGTGGGGCTGCTTTCTGCCCGAAACCTGATGCCAGCCTGGGTAACCTGGCCTTTCAGAACCCTGGTTGCCCTGTGCCGATCCTTTCATCCAGTGATTTTTGCCATTTTATTTGTCAAGGCCGTTGGTTTTGGCCCATTGGCAGGTATTTTAACGCTTATTTTTGCCTCCATCGGTTTTATCGGCAAGCTCTTTGCCGAGGCTATTGAAGAAATCTCCTTGAAACCGGTTGAGGCCCTGCGGGCTTCGGGTGCTCCTTTTATGAGCATTATCCTCTATGCGGTTGTGCCGCAGGTGCAAAACCGTTTTATCGGCTTTGCTTCCTATCAGCTAGATTCAAACCTGCGTAATTCAACCATGGTTGGTATTGTCGGTGCCGGCGGCATTGGCGGCACCCTGTTTGCTGCTTTTCAGCGGTTTGATTATGATTTTCTTGCGGCCATCCTGATTTCAATTATTGCCCTGGTCATGCTGAGTGAATTTATTTCTTCTAAAATAAAACGGGTGTTCCAATGAATTGCGGCAATAAATGGGAAAGATTCTCCTTTGGTGAACGCCTGGCCCGATTTTCTGTTTTTTTGGGCTTCGCTCTTGCCCTGGCATATTCCATGCGTACGGTCGAAGTTATTCCTGAGTTTCTTTATGATGCCCCGGCTCAGGTTGCCGATCTGTTTAGCAGGATGTGGCCGCTTGACTATGCGTACTATCCAAAAGGGGTACATGCGGCCATGATGGAAACCCTTCATATTGCCAGTCTCGGCACCCTGCTGGCTATTGTCATGGCTGTCCCGGTCGGCATCATGGGTGCTAAAAATATTGTGCGTATGCCCCTGCTGCACTGGCTGGCAAAGTTGATTCTGGTTTCCTCCCGTTCGGTAAATTCTCTCGTCTGGGCACTGCTCTTTGTGGCTGTTTTTGGCCCTGGCCCCCTGGCAGGAACGGTTTGCATTGGTTTCCGCTCGGTAGGCTTTGTCGGAAAACTTTTTGCTGAGGCCCTGGAAGAGGTAAATCCAGGGCCGATAGAGGCCTTGAAGTCTGCCGGAGCCCCTTGGCTCAGTGTTTTCCTGAAAGGATACTGGCCGCAGGTCTCCCCCGCTTTCTGGGGAATATTCCTGTTTCGATGGGATATAAATGTACGTGAATCGGCAGTAATCGGTCTGGTTGGTGCAGGCGGTATTGGTATGGTGCTGGATACTGCCTTGAACCTTTTTTATTGGGATCGGGTATCTGTTATCCTGCTTTCCATTTTTACAGTGGTTATCCTGGCTGAACTGCTGGTAACCAACATCCGCAAGAAAATTATTTAAGGCTCCTTTTAAGCGTTACAAGCCGTTGCAGCAATGCAGAAGGGGCGTGTTATTGAGCTGACGGCTGGTTTGTCCATAGGCATCGAAACTCGCCTACATCATAATTTACCAATGGCAGACAGCATACCTAGCCGCCGGAAAGAAATACAACGCCGAGTTCACCTGCGAGTGCAGCTAGTCCGGTGAAGCGACTTGTTGAACCCATTTTCACCCCAGGGTTTAATTTTTTTGAGTACTGGAGCAAGAATTTTTTCAGTAACTTCTGTGTCATGGGCAACTTGGGCACGCAGCCAGTAGCCGTTGGATAAACCAAAGAACGCACATAGCCGCAGGTCTGTATCTGCTGTGATAGAACGCTTACCCAAAACAATATCACTGATACGCTGGGCAGGAACGTCAATCTCTTTTGCCAGGCGATATTGACTAAGCCCCATAGGTTTCAGAAATTCTTCTAACAGGATTTCTCCTGGAGTAACTGGATCTAATTTTTTCATAATGATCTCTTCAGTGATAGTCAACGATTTCTACATTTTCAGCATAACCATTTTCCCAACAAAAACAAAGTCTCCACTGGTCGTTGATGCGGATACTATATTGTCCGGAACGATCACCTTTAAGAGCTTCAAGATGATTGCCTGGCGGAACTCGTAAATCTTCAAGTTGGCTGGCAATTTCGAGTTGTCGCAATTTCCTTCGTGCAACCTTGACAATACCACCGAAACGTTTGACCTGGTTGCCTTTTGCCAAATTTTCTGTGTGTGAACACTTAAACGATTTAATCATGCGAAAAATAGTAACATGTAGCATGATGCATGTCAAAATATTATGATTAACAGCACGGTATATTTGAGGTGGAAATTATCTTAAAAACAACGTAAATTCAAAATATTGTTTGTAATGATGATAACAATCGTCAATGCCTATGCCAATCGCATGGCATCTGCAAAATAGACTTAAACAATGTGGAACAATAGGGAAATTATGAGAAATCTAGAGAGTATTCATAGAACCTTTTGCAAAATTCACATTTTAGGATATTTTGGGTATTTTCTAAAAGTCCATAGCTAAAAAAATTCCGTAGGCTGTTATATGCAAAAAAATAGCAAATATATTCAGATTGCCGAAGAAATTAAAAGTGCTATAAGTTCGGGTAGATATATCGAGGGACAGCGGCTTCCTTCCGAGCGAAAGCTAAGTGCGGAATTTGGGGTTACCCGGGTAACTGTCAGAAAGGCTATTGGGCAGCTTGTCTCAAGCGGGCTGGTCGAAAACAGGCAAGGGTCGGGTAATTATGTGGCGGTCAGGGAAAGAAAGGCCTGCTGCTTAAAGGCGGCGGAACTTCCCGCAAATTCTCCGCCTGCAAAAGGCAGGATTATCAGGCTGGAAATGGCTGTAGTTCCAGACATCTCCAGCCTGCTGAAAATACCTGCATCCGCAAAGATATTTTTAGGTTGCCGTCTGCAGCTTTTCCATAACTCTCCGGTGGTGATGGAAAGATTTTTTCTGCCGGTCTCACCTGTGATGGAATCCGGCTCCAACCTGAACATCAATGATCTAACCGCTTTTGAATGCCTGCTCAGAGAATATCGGGCCAAGGCGGTTCATAATGAACAATCTATTGAAGCCGCAGCCGCCCGGGAAGATGAGGCCGAATATCTCGGCATACAGGCCGATACGCCGCTTCTGCTGGAAAGGAAACTATCATTTAACCAGCCAGGGCAGCCGATTGAATATAGCAAAAACCTGTATCCGGGCGGCAGGTTCAGGTTTATGATAAGCAGCGGCAGGCAGTAAGCACCCTACCCCATCGGATAAAGTATCTCCTGATGAATCTGGTCGCATTTCCGCATGGTTTCACGGTCAAGCTGGATATTCATGGCGGCAATGGAGTCATCAAGCTGCTTTTCGTTATTGGCGCCAATGATGGTAGAGGCAACAAAGTCAAACTGCCTGCTCCAGGCCACCGCCAGAGTAGCTGGCGAAATCCCCAGTTCCTTTGCTATCTCCATATATTTTGCGGTTGATTGCAGGGTCTTTTCGTTCAAAAACCGCTTGACCATCTTGCGTACCCTTTTTTCGGGGCTGGCCGCATATCTGGTAAACCTGCCGTCCGCCTGCTCATCCAGATTATACTTGCCGCTTAACACCCCGCCAGCCATCGGTGAATATGGCAGCAAGGAGATATTTTCCTTTTTGCACATTTCCACCATCTCATCAAGAAATCTTCGATTTAACAAGGAAAAATTATTCTGAATGGATTCAAAGCGGCTATAGCCCAAATACTCGCAGATGGTATTGGCCTTGGTGGTGCCATAGGCGGTATCATTTGAGGTTCCCAGATAACGCACCTTGCCGGAGCGGACCAGCTCATCAAAGGCCGCCATGCTCTCCTGCTTCGGCACCACCGTATCCGGCCAGTGCATTTGGTATAAATCAATATAATCCGTTTGCAATCTTTTCAGGCTGCCCTCAACCGCCGTCTGGATATGATGGCGGTCAATGGCCGTCAGTCCATGTCTTATCGGCGGCACAAACCATCCGGACGAGGCCCCGGCCACCTTGGTAGCAAGAATTATGCTGCCTCTTGGTTTGCTTTTAAGCCATTCCCCGACTATTTTTTCGGTGATGCCCACGGTCTCACTTTTGGGCGGCACCGGATATATCTCTGCGGTATCAAAGAAATTGATTCCGGCCTCATACGCCTTATCCATAATCCTGAAGGCGGTCTGCCGATCGCAGGACGAGCCAAAAGTCATGGTGCCAAGACACACCGGGCTGACCCGCAGGCCGCTTCTGCCGATAAAATTATATTTCATATCTAGAGTTCCATCCCATGCACCAGCCCTTTTATGCCAATGCCATATTGTCTTCTGATTGGAAATATTCCCTCTGCTTCCTCCTGTTTTTCAAGAGCCTCCCCTGCTCACCTCCTGGCCGGAAAACCGCTGCACGACAAACCTCATATACCACAAATCCATAAGGAAGGTAACATCTTTTTGCCGCCAATACCCGGCAATTGCCCTCAACAATGCTTAAGCCGCAGCCAGTCTGCCGGAATTTCCTTATGGACATCATTTGCCTTGTGTATTATTGTTGCTAGTTTTGATTCGGCTTAATAGCTTGGCATGGGTTTGCCGGATAGTATATGCCTAACTCATTGACAGAGCGGAACATTAAAGGAGAGCAACCATGTATCAGACCAAGATATACGATAAATATTATCTTGCCCCGGAGGCAGAGATACGGGGGGGAGGCAACAATGACCGCCTTTATCTCACCAATAAGGAAAGTGCTGAAAATTTTTCTAAAAACCAAGAGATTATCGGGGTAGAGCAGGTTTATGCCATTATGGAAAACGGCCGCCTTGATGTAACCGGCAATGGCGATGTGGAACGGGCCGGAGTGGGGCGCGGAGCAAGAGGCGTCAATACCATCATTCTTAGCCGCGGCAGTCAGACCGGAGTGGTGGAGGGAATTGCCGGAGCCTCTGTCGTCTTTGATTTTCAGGAAGGCATTGGAGACCGGACGGCGGTACGGCTGGAAGAGGCCAGGCTGACCAACTCGCTTAAGGTAAAAAATGCCGATGATTTGGTGCTGGAGACGGAAGGATACTCAGCCATAGGCATTTTTGAAGGAGATATGCAGCGTTTATCCATAACCGGCGGCGGCGAGGTAAAGATGGAACTGGCTGCCGATAGTGCCGTAACCCTGATTGAGGCAGATGCCGCCTTTGACATTGATACCTCGGCCATTACTCCCAGGGATCTGACAGTTCGGGGCGGCAGGGGGGATGATCGGCTGGCGGTAAAGTTTGCCGATCTGGACGGCGGAGATCATATAAATCTCGGCGGCGGCCTTAACACCCTGGCCATTACTGATTTGGACGTGGATTTCCGGCTGGCGGAGAATATGGCAAAGCTGGAGGGACTAAAGGGCATTACCTGCCTTGAGGCCGATGGGGTAAAGCTGGTTGTTAATCAGGGCGGTAATTATCCGCTGATGCAGGATTACCGGCATTTTGCAGTTAGTAACGGCGGTGGGCTGGAGATAGAAGAGGCTGCTGGCGGTATTTCGGTTCATTTCCGTTTAGGCGGGGGAGACGCTCTGGTCAATATGGCCGATAGTGAGGCCAGGCTGAATATCCTGATGGAAGGAACAAACGGGCCTGCCGAGCTTGAGACCAACTCTTCGGTGTTGACCATTGATTCGGCCAGTATGGCAAATGAGGGCGGTCATAATGCCCTTAATCTTTATGCACCGGGAGCAGAAATTACCCTTACCGGCACCTGCGGTTTAACCCTGGTGCTGGATAATCAGGGAGCGGAAAACGGTTTTATCATTGATGCCTTTGATTTTCAGGGTTTTCTTGAGGTAACTGCCTCGGACGGCGTGGATGAGTTCGGCCTGTTTCAGAACCCTGATGTTGATGAGGCCCGCTTTATTGCTGCCATCAATGATTTTATGTCCGGGATTGATACCCTCTTCGGCGGGATGGCCGGTAGTGCCGAAAACTTTCTGGAGGGCGGTTGCTATCAGGATTTTGATGCCTTTGTGGCAGCGGCCAACGAGCAGTTTGCCGCCGACGATCATCTGGTTTATTATGCGGCCCATATCGGCGGCGATCTCTATATTGCCCAGGATGTGGGGGACGGCGGTACCGATGCGGTTATCAAATTGTCGGGCGTACAGCATATCAGTTATGCAGATATTGTTTAAGGTCAGAAGATGAAAAAATTTTTCAGGCAATGGCGGCCATATCTGGTTTATGGTGCCTTGTTCAGCATGTTTATCAATATCCTGCAGCTTACCTTTCCTATTTATATGCTGCAGATTTATGACCGGGTGCTGTCCAGCTACAGTTTTCCCACCCTGTATGCCCTGACGTTGGCGGCGGTTCTTTCCTTGATTGTCATGAGCCTTTTGGAATTTACCCGTTCGCGCCTCTTGGTACGCTGCGGGATTGCCATAGATCAGGCCCTTAGCCGTTCGGTATTGGATCGGGTGATCAAGATGGCGGTATTTAACAGCCCTGCTGCTAAACAGGCCGCCTTACGGGATGTAAGCCTCTTAAGAAATTTTTTTGCCGGTAACGCCATTTTTTCTTTGTTTGATATTCCCTGGACGCCGTTATTTCTTTTGGTGATCTTTACCCTTCATCCCATGCTGGGGGCGGTGGCCGCCACTGGTGCCGTATTGCTAATTGTTTTTGCCTTAATCAATGAGGCCGCTACCCGAAAACCGCTGGTTGCGGCCAATATTACTGCCGGACGGGGCAATAACCTGGTCGAAACCGCCAGACGCAACTCGCATACTGTCTGCTCGATGGGGATGGTGGACAATGTTGCCGAACGCTGGAATCTTATCAACCGCAGCGTTACCTTTCTGCAGACAGGTGCCAGCCGCCGGGCCGGGATGGTTACCAGTATGACTAGCTGGCTGCGTCAGTCCATGCAGGTTTTTATCTACGGGGTCGGGGCCTGGCTGACCCTGAAGGGCGAATCCACCGCCGGATGTATGATTGCCGCCTCTATTATCATGGGCCGGGCCCTGGCTCCGGTACAGACCGGGATTGCCACCTGGAAGAGCATGGTTGAGGCAAGGGAGGCCTGGAAAAGGCTGGATGCCCTTTTTACCGGCGGGGCTGAAGAAAAGCAGATGGAGCTGCCGCCTCCAGCAGGAAAATTGACGGTGGAAAAACTTGACTTTTCCCTGGGAGAGGCCAAACTGCTTAAAAATATCAATTTTCAACTGGAGGCAGGTGAGTCTCTGGGCATTGTCGGTCATTCCGGGGCCGGAAAATCAACGCTTTGCCGGCTGCTGCTTGGCTTATGGCCCGCCGAATCGGGGGCAGTACGCCTGGATGGCAACGATGTGCATACTTGGGATAAGGGCAGGCTCGGCCCTTATATCGGTTTTTTATCCCAGGATGTGGAACTTTTTCCCGCCACCATTGCTGAAAATATTGCCCGGCTGGAGGAACCGGACAGTGAAAAGGTGATCGCCGCCGCCAAACTGGCCGGGGTACATGAGCTGGTTTTGAAGTTTCCCTCGGGCTATGATACCGTGGTTGGTGCTGGCGGGCTGCAGGTTTCCGGCGGGCAGCGACAGCGAATTGCCCTGGCCCGGGCCTTTTACGGAATGCCGAAACTGGTCATCCTTGATGAGCCAAATTCCAGCCTTGACACCGAAGGGGAAATGGCCCTGCTGCGTTCCTTTGCCTGGCTGAAACAACAGAAGACCACGGTAATTATGGTAACGCATAAACCGGCCCTGCTGGAAAACACCGACAAGGTGCTGGTGATGCAGCAGGGAGAGATGCTGCTTTTCGGGCCGCGGCTGGCGGTGTTTCAGCGGATGAACGAGCTGAAGCAGGAGCATCTCAAGAAACAGCAGGCAGAAGCCCAAAGGATGCAGGCAGCACAGGCCGCCGGGGAGTATCCGCTGAAGCAGGCTCTTGAAAAGAAGGAGACAGTTAAAGACGATGAGTAAGAAAAAAACGGGTTCAAGTCTGCTGGAGCGGGCAATAAGGGGTGAAAATCTGGATGAAGCCGAGATTATCTATCCCGATAAGAACAAGCTGATCTTTCGGGGGCTGCTGATTATCTTTATTTTCTTTGGTATCGGCGGCACCTGGATAACCCTTGCCGAGATTACCGGAGCGGTGATTGCCAATGGCGAGGTAAGGGTTGACAGCGAACGCAAGACGGTGCAGCATCTGGAAGGCGGGATTGTCCGGCAAATACTGGTGCGTGACGGCGACAGGGTAGAAAAGGGGCAGCCGCTGATCGTGCTTGATTCATCCAAAATCAGCCCGACCATTGACCAGCTGAATCTGCAGCTAATGTCGCTGCGTCTTAAATATGCCCAGCTGGAATCGGAGAAAACCTTGGCCCGCCAGGTGGACTGGCCGGAAAATAACGGCCTGGTTATGCCGGAAAAATATCAGGAGCTGCTTGATTCTGCCAGCAAGGTGTTTTTATCCAACCGCGAGGCCCTTGACAACAATGTCGATCTGTTAAAGCAGCAAAAACAACTGCTTGACCGTCAGGATCAGAGCCTCAAGGGCCGTCTGGATGCAGAAAACAATGTGGTGAAAAGCCTGCAGGTAGAGCTTGATGCCAAGATGCCCCTGTTCAGGAAAGACTATATCGACAAGACCGAGATTTTGAGGATTCAGCGGATTATTGCCGAACGGCAGGGACAGATAGCGGCCCTTAAGGGCAGCCGGGCTGAGCTTACCGAACGGAGAAGCCAAATCGATCTGCAGATTCAGTCTGCCATTGATCAATATCGGCAGCAGGCGGTAACCGGACAGGAAAAGGCAAGGCAGATGCAGTTTGAACTGGAGCAGCGTCTTTTACCTCTGCTTGATGCCAATAAAAGGCTGACCATCACTGCCCCCATTGCCGGAGAGGTAGTGGCAATGCAGGTTCACTCTACCGGCGGCGTGGTCCGCAGCGGTGAGCCGCTGCTCGATATTGTGCCGGAAAATTCCAAACTGGTAATTGTCTGCAGTATTCAGGTAACGGATGTTACCAAGGTTCATGCCGGGCAGGATGCCGATGTGCAGCTGCCGGCCTTTAATCAGCGTACCACTCCGAAAATCCCCGGCAAGGTAATATATATTTCTGCCGACCGTATTATGCAAAGCACCATACAGGGGCAGATGCCCTCCTATGTGGTGCATGTAGAGCTTGAGCCTGAAGAATTAAGGAAGGAAAATCTGGTGCTGGGAGCCGGAATGCCGGCCTCGGTCTTTATCCGTACGGAACCGCGTACCGTCCTTGATTATCTGCTGGAACCGATTATGGTGAATTTTGATCGTGCCTTGAGAGAGAGCTGATACCTTTACCCAACAGAAATTATATGAAACGGATTTCCTTACCTTTTTTTCTGCCGATTTTTCTGTTTTTGCTGGTTGGCGGCTGCTCTGTTGTCCCGAAAAAAGGGGATTATTCCAAGCTGTTTAATCTTTGGCAAAAGGAGCGGAAAGAGCCACCGGAGGTTAGTTTCAACCTGGAATATGAAGATCTAAGTCTAGACCGTAATTACCGTTTCCAGCTGGATTTGGTAGATAAGGAGACGGTGGCCGGCAAACAGTGGAGTCTTGCTGACTGCATTGATGCGGCCCTGCAAAAAAATCCCGGCCTGCGTTCCCTTGATTTTGAGATCAGCCAGCGCCGGCAACAACTCTATGCCGCCCTTGGTGAATTTTTGCCTGATCTGTCAGTCAGCTACAATCATAATAGCGTCCATAGCGATGATTATAAGCAGGGAGACGGCAGCGGCCGCAGCTATGAGGGCGATAATCTGGTACTCAGCCTTGTTCAGCCGGTTTTTGACGGTTTTTCAGGGATCAACGGCCTCCGTCTGGCCGCCTTTGAAGAAGAAAAGGCGGTCAATATGAGGGAGGCACAGCGGCGGCGGCTGATTGCCTCGATCCGCTCCAGTTACTTTGAAAAACTGGCTGCTGAGGCGATACGCAAAAATTATGAAATTTCCCTGACCAGGCTGCTTGAGCAGCTAGAGGCAGCCGAGGCCTGGGTTGCCCAAAAACTTGCTCCTCCCTTGCGGGTGCTGGAGGTCAAAACCCGTATCGCCCAGACCAGGCACCAGCTTATCAGTGCCCGCAGCCGCGAGTCTTCGGCCCTGGCCAGGCTGCGTAGTGCTTTGATGCTGCCTCCTGATACTAAAATGGAGCTTACCGGCAGACTAAGCACCCCGCTGATGCCGCTGTGCAGCGGATTTGATGAGTGTTCTCAGATGTCGCGCCGCCGTCCAGAGCTGGTGATGTCGGCATTGGCGGTGGATATTGCCAAACAAAATGCCAATATCATCATCAGCCGCAGTCTGCCTTCTGCCCGGATAAGTGCCAGTTGGAATCAAGGAAAAAACGAGTATGATGATCCGGTACCAAGCGGTACTAACATGAGTTATACCGAAAGTGAGGAAGAATCTTGGTCGGTGATTTTTTCGGTTACTTTTACTCCTTTTCAGGGCGGGCGTAATTTCTTTAACTGGCGGTCTTATAACAAACAGGTGCAATCCCTGGTTTTACAGATGGAACAGACCTTTCAGGATATTCAAAGTGAGGTGGAACTCAGGCTTTTGCAATGTGAGGAGGCAAGGGCTGCCCTGGCCCCGGCACTTGAAGCGGTACGGGAGGCAAGGCTGGCCTGGCAGATGAATCTTAAGTTTGTCAAGCTGGGTACGGTGCCGCTGGATGATTTGCTTGATGCCGAAATAGAACTAACCAATGCCCGCAGCACCCTGATCTCTGCCTTGCTCTCCCTGCGGCTGGCGGAGGTCAATCTGGCCCTTGCCGCCGGGGATGACCGTCCGCCTGATTCAGATCCAGGCCGGGAAGGAGCCGATGAGACGGCCAGGGAGGTTGAGACCGAGCTGGAAAGGGCAGATAGACCGGAGCCTCCTTCCTGATCTAAAAAAAAAGTTTGTGAGTGTGAAAAAAAATATTGACATGCGGCAAATTTATAAATATCGTGAAATACCTGTTTGAAGTTGTATTTTTTTGTATGTCTAGATTGTCGTTTATTAATGCTGTGCTTTTCGGGGCATGGTGTAGCAGCAACCAGGCTGCATAAAAACTGCGGCATAGTTGCCGTAAAACCATTTTAGCGAAAGGAGAAAAAAATGGCGCTACAAGGATTTGATGAGGAGTATTATCTCACTGCAAAGCTGGCTCATGTACGGACTAAGCATCCGGAGTGGAATTCCCGGAGCGAGTCTGACCTGAAGGAATTTATGGCAAGCGTTGGGCTTACCCCCGAGCAGCATTACAATATGTACGGCTGGGTGGAAGGCGTTGGTCCTAACCAGTATTTTGATGCTGCCCAGTATCTTAGCTTCAAGACCAGGGCTATGTTCGAATCGAACAAGTTCGCCAGCGTTGAAGAGGCCGCCACGGAGTTTGCTGCACGTTGGCCCCATGACCCCTATCTGCACTATCTGCAGTATGGCCGTTTTGAAGGCGAGGACGGCGTTGGTATCAATCCTTCCAATGCCTTTGATTCCAAACTCTATCTGGAAGCAAAACTTGCCCAGATGCAAACCAAAGACCCTGACAAGTACGGTAGCTGGACGGTCAAGGAAGTTGCTGCCGCCTTTAAGGCTGCCGGAATCTCTCCCCTGGTGCATTGTCTGAAATATGGTGAGGCCGAGGGACTGGTTGCCCAGCCGGTTCCTGCCGGAGAGCAAAGCGGTGATGGAACTGGCGGGGTTCCGGGAGAACTCTTTGAAACAACCGCCAGAATGGACAACCTTGTTGGTACCGACCGAGATGATGTGTTCAAGGCCGGTACTGAAGAAGGAAATCCCACCCTGAATGCCGGTGATACCATAGACGGCGGGGCTGGTACCGATACCCTCAAGATTTATGATGGTACTCAGAACAGTTCCATCAACGTTATTGAAATGAAGAATGTTGAGGTGGTTGAATCCGATGCTGAAACCGCTGGACTGATTGCCAACGAGGACGTTAATGAGTTTTGGCTTGTGAAGGGGGATGGTAACCAGAATATGAGTTTTCGCCTTGACCAGCAGGTTGGTTTCAGGGATACGAAACAAGACGTTGAAACAGTGTTATTTGACAGTGCGGGTGGCCCTGCCGATGAGGCAACTCTCCAACTCGATAATTCCGAGATCAAGACCTTGAATGTGGCTAATGTCGAGACCCTGAACATTGGCCTGGCTGGAGAAAATGCTGTAGAGACTGATCTGAAAGACGCTGCTGTAGAAAAACTGGTTCTCTCTGGTGAAGGTTCCCTCGATGCCAAGATGGCTACTGCTGCTGCTAACTTCCGTGTAATTGATGCGGCCAATATGTCCGGCGAACTGGTGCTTGATGCCTCTACAGCAATGAGTACTCTTAAGGCAGATGAAACTGTTATCACCACCGGCAGCGGCGATGATACCCTGACCCTGGATATGGGTGCTGCCGAGGCCAACTTAAACAAGGATATCAAGATTGATATGGGTGAAGGCAGGGATATCCTTATCAACACTAATAGTGTAACCATCAACGATGCAGCTACCGTTGAGAAGTTTGCCGGCGTAAGCAATGTGGAAGGTATTGGGGTGAATGCAGCTGCGACTCTGACTGTTAATGCCACCCAGAAGTCCTTTGACTTCTACTGGCTTGACGGCACCGCCAATGCTAAGCTGACTGGTGTTACTGATGGCAGCCATCTCATTATGACTGGTGCTGTTGCTAATGCTAAAAGTTCCGTGGAAATGGCTCAGGGTCAGGAGAATATTACTCTTGAGCTGCAGGCGACAGCGGATGATGCTTCTCTGAATGGTTCCGGTGCTGGTGCATTGACGGTGAATGCCCCCCATGCCGATATTATATCTAACCTCGATGGCGGTGTTCAGGGTACTCATAATAAACTGGATTTGACCATGCTTGAAGGCACCAAAATCAAGATAACCGGTAATCATGCCCTTGACCTCAAGATGGAAACGGGTGGTAATCTAAAGGTGAGGGGAATTCTGGTTGATGCCTCCGAATTTACCGGTGGTCTTACCTATACCCAGGATGGAAACACCCTGAAGCAAGCTGCTACAGGCGGTGATATTATCATTGCCAGCAAGGGTGCGGACCAGTTTAATGTGAAGCTCGCAGCCAATGCAGATAACGAAGATCTTGATGCTGCAACCGCGACCATCAGGAATTTTGATGTTGGTGCGGACAAGGTTGGCCTTATTGCTGCTACTGATGCCAATTGCCAGCTTGATGATGATGTTAAGGCTGATATGGCCAAGCTGTTTACTGCTGCGAAAAAATGGTTGGATGAAGCTGATCAGGATATTTATGTTGGTCAGGTTGGTTCAGACACTTATATCTTCCATGATGAAGATGATGCAGCAAATTTCACAGAAATGGTTAAACTGGAGGGCGTTAAGGTGGATGATCTTAGTAACGATAATATCGTTGCCGTCGCCTAGGACTTTCCTTTCATCCTCGTAGTACCAGGCTCCTTCTCCTTTTTTTTCGGGGAGGGAGCTTTTTTTATTTTTCCGCTGCAGGCTCTCCGGCAGCGGGAAAATAAAAAAGGCGGCCAGGCAAAAGCAGACAGCAGGAGAAAAATATGGATATTTCCAGACTACAGCCGGGGGATGCCCA
>PDQP01000021.1 GCA_002747805.1 Deltaproteobacteria bacterium | reverse complement strand
GGTTATTTCCCTCAGCTCAAGTAAATATTCACTATCAGCATTCATTTAGTAATTTCAGAAATGATAGTTTACATAAAACCAAATCAGCAAGGCTTATCAGCCTAGCTGCCTGCCAGCCGCTCCGGGGAACCAAAGAGATAACCCTGCAGGGCATCGATGCTCATTTTCTGCAGCAGTTCTGCCTGTTCATCGGTTTCCACTCCTTCTGCAATCACCTTGATATCCAGGCTGTGGGCCACTCCGCACAGGGCTTCAATAAAAAATTCGCTGTCGCCGTAATCGCATTCCAGCCCCTTGGTAAAGGCCTGGTCAATTTTCACATATTCAGGTCTCAAATTTTTCAGATAGCCAAAATTTGAAAAACTCTGACCAAAATGATCAAGGGCAAGACCATGACCAATTTCCCGTATTTTGGCTGAAAATTTTTTGATTGCCTCAAGATTCTGGACCGCACCAAATTCCGGCATCTCAAAAATAATTTTGCTCTTTTTATTTTTTAACTGCCGCAAGCAGCCCAGCAGCCAGCCGATAAACTCAGTGTCTGCTGCAGAAGACGGCGAAATATTTACCGCCAAACAGCCGGTTAAGGCATTTTGCATAGACATATCAACAATCCTTTTTACCACCATCCGGTCAAATGTTGATACCAGTTTCATCCGCTCGGCAAAAGGAATAAAGACCCCGGCACTGATGATTTCACCGTTGCCCAGATCAATTCGTGCCAAAATTTCCTGATGAATAATCTGCGATCTGCTTATTTTGCTGACAACCGGCTGACCATAGAGCAGGACATCACCGTTCTGCATGGTTTGCTCAAGGGTTTCCTTCCACCAGAACTTGCCCTTGGTCTGCCGGTTTCCTCTAGGGTTCCAAACCGTAAAGAAGGTCATATTCGGCCCGGCCATCCGTGCATTATACATGGCACTATCGGCCTCGGTCAATAGCTGCTCAATGGTCGGTCTTTCTTCATAAATCACGCATCCGGCATGGGATATATTATCAGGATAATTAGTATCTTCAGTTGACAGACTGGTCATGGCCCGGCTGATTTCCTTGGTGATTTCTTCTGCATCCTCAGCACTGGTTTCGGGCAGGAAAACGGCAAAATCGCCGCCGTTTAATCTGGCCAGAGCGACCTTATTGATACGCCTAACAGTATTTTTTATGATCTCGGCCGCTTTTTTCAGCAGCTGGTCTCCGGCATTCAGACCAGCTTTTATATTTATTTCTTTTAGATCGGCAATTTGCAGTAAAATCAAGGCCCCGGTCGTTTCCCTGCCTACATGCTGCAAATGGGATTCAACCTCCCGGGTCATAAAACGGCGGTTACCAAGGCCGGTCAGCTGATCAGTGTAAATACTGCCTCTTAGTTTTTCCGCAATCTTGGCCTGTTCTGCAAACATATCCCTTAGCCTAGTGGTCATATGGTTCATTGAGGAGACAATTTGACGTAATTCCTTGGTTTTAGGAAGTTCCTCCTGAACAATATATTCCTTGCGGCAAATTGCATCTGCTTGTTCCTTGAGCCTTTTAAGCGGTTTCAGCAGGTAGCCGATTCCGGTTATACCGACACCAATCACCACTAATGCTGAAATCAGGAAGCAGATGCCGATTTTAATCATGGTCTGCCATAAACTGATATAGGCATAACCCGGGTGGCCTGCCACGTAAATCTTGCCAATCTGTCTCCAGCCGGACATTAAAAGTGATTCTGCTTCAGAGGTGTGCATGGGAATCAGACGCACAAACCAGCAGGGTACTTCCTTAATTTCCACTGATAAACTCCGTGAGGCAATGGTCTTGCCCTCAACATCCTGCAAAACGATGCTGCGGAAATAACCGCGGTTGAAAACGGCATCCATCATGATTTCTGCCGAAGCCAGATCGCCCTCGGCAAGCACCGGCGACAGGGACAAGGCAAGGGAAGTTGCCGTGTTCTGGGAATTTGAAAAAAGCTGCCTGGTCAGAAAACTTCTGGCTGAATGCAGATTTTCCAGAAAAAGCACCATGAACAGTGAGACGAAAATGCCGATAATAAAAATGGTCAATTTTTTATAAAGTGTCATAAATCACCCGCTAATTCATGGCTATCGACATTTTGCGAAGCACCTTGTTCCAGTGTTGTAAATTTTTGCATGAACCGATCTTTTCCCGCCTGCCGCGGGCCTTTGCCAGCCAGATACCAGTGCCGTTAAAACTGTAGATCGGTAATAAGTCCTTTCGTTTTTCCGCTGACAGCACCTGGGGGACAAGGTTGTCAAGAACCAGCGGAATACTGCCGGGATGTTCAAAATAGGTAACAACCATATGTGCCTGATTGAGTGAAAGGGCCTTAACATAGGTCAGGTTTAATTTCTCTTCCTCTATGCCGAGGGCCTTCAAGGTAAAGTATTTGGCAATGGAAAAATCCTCGCAATCACCGCCGTTGGTCGCCAGAAATTCAATTGGGGTTGCCCAGTAATCGCTCTGCTGCCAGTGAACCGCATCGCTTATAAAACGTACTTGGTTGAAAAAGTCATTAACCTTTTTAAGTTTTTCAGCAGCAGACAAATGGCCGTTTTCCTGGATAAGGTTTTGCCAGGCAACAAGACGGGCCTCCGCCTGATCGCCATGTTTCTGCTTGACTTCGTTAAGCATTTTTTCCGACAAGGTAAAGGTGCCGGCCATAATATGACTGACCTGGCAGCAATAAAACAGCACGAGCAGGATTACTACTCTGTGAAAACAGTATTGGTGAATATGCTGCCTCATGCTTGCCTGGCGTCCCCTTACGATGGTGTTATGGTGCCTATTTGTTTCCGGTAACTGCTCCTTTTATCTGCAAAGATTAAAAACATAACTGAAAAAAACAAGTTACGCATCACTAACATTAACGATATGCAGCAAGATAATAAATTTTAATCATCAAAGACTTCGTCAATATTTTGGGCAGTAAGAATGCGAAGCCCCCAGCGGTCAAGATCCTCTGATGAGGCGTTTTTTATGCGTTGCTGGTAGTCCTGGGGCAGGCCGAATTTTTGCCGGATTAAGTATTCAAAAAAGCTGGTTTTTCCTTGTTCTATACCTTGCTGCATGCCTTGTTCTATGCCTTGCTGCATACCTTGTTCTATGCCTTGTTCTATGCCTAGAATTATACCTTCATCCCTTAATTTTTCCCTTGCCCTGTCAATAGATTTTTCAAGCATGGCCTGCATCTCCTTTGGATTGGTTGAATCTATAATAATTTCTTGCTCTTCCGCATAAAATTTGCTTACTACCGCATAATGAATCCAGTGCAGCATGGTGGCAGTCAGGCTGTCATCATGCAGAGCGGCAAGCAGGCGGAAAAGATGCTCTGTTACTTCCTTAATTTCCTCAATATCGGCAAATTCTTCAAGCTGAAAAATCCGGGCGGTCAAACTTTCCGCCTTCTCTTTGGCAGCTTCCGACAGTTTTCGTTCCTCAATCAAAAAATATTTATGCCGCAGGATATAATCGTCAAGTTCATCAGCTACCGGAGCAATCAAATCCTCGGTGCTGATCGGTGCCTGCCATGGTCTTTCCCCGTTATAAAGAACTATCGGCAGCACCGGCGGCAGGGCATCGCCTGGTTTCATGGCTCCACCTGCAATCAGATCCTGATAAAGCATACCAGTATAAACCGCCGTCCGCATAGCCATCCAGTTATCCGGCCGATTTTGAAACTCAAGCATCAGGAAAAGATACAAATCCTGCCCCCGAAACTGCACCTTCCAGATCATATCGTTATAGCGGGAGCGGAAATCATCGCTGATATGTTCGGTGCCGCATAGGGTAAGGGTTGTAAAATCAACCTCGGCCAGCCAGGCCCCGCCGACCCAGTCCTCGAGCAGGCTCTGCATCATGGCCGGATGCGAAAAGAGCTTTTTATAACTGCGGTCGTAACTATTTTCCGGTTTGGACATGATAATACCGATGTTCTAAAAAGAATTATAAATAAGATGAATACCGACCAGGGTCAGAAAAAAGATAAAGACTTCTTTCAGCATCCGGTCATTTATTCTGGATGCTATATGCGGGCCGATTTGTCCGCCAATCAGCACCCCGGGAACGGCCCAAAGCACCACAGCCAGATCCGGTCTTGAGCCAAGAAGATAGTGAAACAAGGCACCTGACACACAGTTACCGAAAATAATGGTAATGCTGGAACCGATGGCAACCCCCATCTTAAGCGATAAACGGCTGCGCAGCATCGGCACCAGCCATTCACCGATACTTACGCTCAGCAGTCCGCTAAATACTGCGAGGATGCTGGTAATAACTCCATAACGCCGGGCCGTCTTGAGATCGGCCCGCTTATTGCCCAGATCATTATAACCATGACTTGCGGAAACAAACAGCATGGCGGTAGTAAGGGCAATGGCCCCCAGAACTGTTTCCAGTTTTTCCGGCTGCATCATATGTGCCAGCCAGGCGCCGCCGGCAATGCCCGGAATGGTAACGGCCAAAAAGAATAATACCAGCTGCACATCCACCTGTTTTTTACGGATATAGGCCGCAGATCCTGAGCCCATACCGGCAGTTTGAATCAAAAGGCTGGTCAATACCGCCAAATCCGGCGGCATTTTCATTACGATAATAAAAAACGGCATCCACAAGATACCGCCGCCAATGCCGACAATGGAGACTGCCGAAGCAATCAGCAGTCCGGCCGGTAAGGCCAGCCAGCTATCGATCCAGATCGGCATTGCCATCCTGTTTTTCTCCGGTATAAAAATTAAATAATTCAACCACTTCTTCCAGTTCAGACATCTCTGAGTCCAGTTTGCTGACCAGCTCCTGTAAATCCTTAAGCTCGTCAGGTGAAGGAACTCTGCCGTTATGCAAATACCCCTGCATTTCAGCCACCGCCTCTTTGCCGCTGGAGCAAAACCCCTTGGAAAGCATCAGTATTTCCTGCAGGTTACTGGCCATCTCATTTATAACACAGCCAAGCTCGTTTAGCTCGTTATCCGCCTGGATATTGATGGTGTGGTTCAGGTCGCCTGCCGATATGGCCTTGGCCAAATCTATCATATGCTGGAGAGGATCCGAGATATTACGGATAAACATGGTCAAAATAATTAAGGTTACGGCCATGATGGTGCCGACCATAACTAATGCCTTTTTCCGCATCCGCTCAAAAATCTTTACTTGTTCGCCTTGCAGACCGGATGCCTCGGCGGAGATTGCCGGTTTGTCCGCCAGGCCCTTATATGGATTGCTAAAGTCAATCATAAATTCAATACCGACCATGAGAGATGCTATCCCGATCAGCAAAAAATATACTATCATGGTACGCTGCAGGTTGTATTTGGTCTTGGTCTGCATATAGGCTCCTGTCGGCATGTTTTCTCTGGAGTTCGTTGATAAATGATTTTCTACAACAGAAATAGCCTGTTTACAACCGCATTAGAGCGGCCTGAGCTGAAAATCTGCAGCCCTGCCTCTGACTGCTGCAATGACAGCGGCCTATTGAGATATTGAAAAAAAAAGGCAGGTAGGTTATTTCTGCCTCTTCTCCGTCATTTAACACCCCTATTTCATAAACGGGCAAAAACTATGTTCAAATCCTTTTTTCCAAAACCAGGAATATTTTTTCCGTCCCTGCTTCTGTGGTCTTGCTGCTGTATTTTGCTGTGGTATTTATTTAAGCACGACCTGGGCATCTGGCTGGGAATCCCCCTGGAGCAGGGCGGGCCGGTCATCGGTCTTGGTCATTTTTTTACCAATTCATTTAAGCTGGTTTACATCTACTATGCGGCAGCAGTTGCCGTTTTTGCCCTTTTCTGGATGCGTTTTTCGCCGCACCGCTGGCAGTTATGGTCGATCCTGGGTTCTGCCCTGATCCTGTTTTCCACTTATTTTTCCGTGCAGGTTTCTGTGGCGATCAATAATTGGCGCCGGCCTTTTTTTGATGCGGTGCAAAAGGCACTGTCTCCTGAGCAAACGGTAAGTGATGCGGTTATGTACGACCTGATTATTATTTTTGCCGAGATTGCCTTTTTGGCGATTTTTGTTTATGTGGCAACTAGGTTTTTTGTCAGCCATTATATCTTCCGCTGGCGGACGGCCATGAACGAATATTATGCCGAAAGATGGGAGCAGGTGAGAGGCATAGAGGGTGCATCCCAGCGGATACAAGAGGATACCATGCGGTTTGCCTCAATTATGGAAGGTCTTGGGGTGGCGATGGTTGATTCTGTGATGACCCTGTTCTCATTTCTTCCTGTTCTATGGTCGCTTTCCCACTATATTACCGAGCTTCCGATTGTCGGCAGTATTCCTTCACCCCTGTTTACGGCATCCATTGTCTGGTCGCTTTTGGGAACCGGCTTACTGGCGGTGGTGGGCCTTAAACTGCCCGGCCTTGAGTTCAAAAATCAGCGGGTTGAGGCGGCCTACAGAAAGGAGCTGGTCTATGGCGAAGACGATATATCCCGGGCCAAACCGGCCACACTCACTGAACTTTTCAGCGATGTCCGTAAAAATTATTTCCGCCTCTATTTCCACTATATGTACTTTAATGTGGCTAGAAGCATGTATTTACAGGCAGATAATATCTTTGTCTATATATTGCTAATTCCGACCATCGCTGCCGGAAGTATAACCTACGGCATCATGCAGCAGATCCTGACCGCCTTTAGTCAGGTCAGCAACTCTTTTCAATATCTGGTAAATTCATGGACAACCATCGTAGAGCTGCTTTCCGTATATAAAAGGCTGGCTTCCTTTGAGGCTGCGATTGCTGACCGCCCGCTGCCAGGTATTGACCGCATGCCGGAAAATTCTACAAAGTAAGATTGCGGCTGCTGGCCTTGATAAATTCTTCCTTTAATTCCCCGTAGGTAGTAACGGCTGGAAACTGGGGAAACTCGTCTATCACATTTTGGGGTGCGCAAAATAAAATTCCGGCATCGGCTTCGGTCAGCATACTGGTATCGTTATATGAATCCCCGGCTGCTATACAGCGGAAGTTAAGATTATGCAGGGATTTGATTGCCTTTCGTTTCGGGTCGTCCTGACGCAGGGCATAACCAGTAATTTTGCCGCTGTCATCCACCTTTAGATGATGGCAGAACGTGGTCGGATTGCCGAGTTTTTTTACAATAGAGTCGGCAAACTCATAAAAGGTATCCGATAAAATTACCACCTGAAAGTGCCTGCGCAGCCAGTCCATAAAATCTACGGCTCCGGCCAGAGGTTCAAGGCTGTCGATTACTTCCTGAATCTCGTTGATGCCGTAATTATGTTTTGCCATGACTTCAAGACGCATCTGCATCAGTTCATCATAGTCCGCAATATCGCGAGTGGTTAGCTTTAGCTCTTCGATGCCGGTTTTTTCAGCAAAACTTATCCATATTTCAGGTATTAACACTCCTTCCAGATCCAGGCAGGCAATTTCCATTTTCTTTTCTCCTTATGTTGCAGGGGATTTTTCTTCAAACTTTAACAAACTATGGCCGTTCTGTAAGCACTAGCCGGAACCCCAGGTAATAGTGCCGATAGTCAGGCCATTCCCTGAGCCTGAACGAGCTGCGCAGCCAATCGGCTCCATTGCCCCAGCAGCCGCCCCTGACCACGTGCTGGCTGCCGGACGGCGGCCCCTGCGGGTTATCCTGCCGGCTCATTTGATAATAATTTTCTCCATACCAGTCTCGGCACCACTCCCAAACATTGCCGCTCATATCATAGAGGCCAAGGCTGTTGGGCTGAAAACTGCCTACCGGCATGGTCTTTTTGCGATAACTGCCGGTTCGGCTGTAGCTTTTTTTATGCTCCGGTGAACTGTTAAAATTCATATCTGCGGGATCGGCAATGTTTTTGCCATTGCCAAACCTTACCTTGCGGCCCCCTTCCCGGGCGGCATATTCCCATTGCGCCTCGGTCGGCAGAAAATAGGTGCGGCCGTCCATTTCGCTTAACTTGCGGATAAAATCCATAGCATCCCGCCACCTTACCGTTTCCACCGGATAATCATCTCTGCCCTGGATGCGGCTGGGATTAAAGCCCATCACCGATTTATATTCACCCTGGGTTACTTCATGAACTCCCATATAGAAGTCGTCCAAGCATACCTTATGAACCGGGCCTTCATTTTTCCCGCCTTCATGCAGCACATCACCCATCTGGAAACAGCCCCCGGCTACTTTGACAAATTTCATCCCCAATGAATTGGTGATAAACCTGTCCTGACCCGCAGTTAAATCGGCATTTTTTTTGGGCTGATGATTTGCAGTCGGAAAATTGGTTTCATATCCTGATAATATGCCTTGGTCGGCAGTTTTTTTGCTCTCTGGTCTGGGCGGGGTTTTCTCCAGGGCCGACAAGTCCTGCAGGGCACCATGAGCGGGTTTGGCTTGGGGTGAAAGTTTCAGGTTTACGGGCTTGGTTCTACCGGCACCGACAAAGATATTTCTTTCTCTGATAAACTGGACGCCGCCTCGCTCAGCAACCGCCTTAACTGCATACGAACCCTCATTTAATTTTACGGCAAGATGTTTTCCCGGCTCCGGCGGGCTGGTTCCCATAAGTTTGCCGCCAATATATATCTTTGCCCCGCCGGGATTAGTGAAAAACAGCACCGTCCCCTCACCGGCACGGGCAAGCGGAGCCAAACCGCATATCAGCCATAACACTGCAAATATTATCTGCGATTTCATAACCGTCTCCAGCTAACCAACACTTTTTTTAACCGCATTAACCACCAAATCCTGTTCCTCATGGCTGAGCCTGGGGTGCATGGGCAGGCTTAATACCCGCTCAGCCAGCATTTCTGCAACAGGCAGGTATAAATCGGCCTGATTCATAACCGGCTGCCGATTCAGCGGCACCGGATAATGTATCGCGGTCGGTATGGCCGCCTCCTGCAAAGATTTTTGAACTTCATCCCGATTATCAACCTGAATCGTATATTGTGCATATACCGAGGTATTATATTCCTCAATAAACGGCACGGTTATCCGGTCATCCGCCAGCAATTCGCTGTATCTCCGGCCTATTTTTCCCCTTTGCTTGACCTCTTCCGGAAAAATCTCCATTTTGGCCAGCAAAATTGCCGCCTGCATGGTGTCGAGCCGCCCGTTTAATCCCAGCCTTGGATGATGATACCGCCGGTCCTGACCATGGTTGCTGATCTCCCTCATTAGTTTTGCCAGCTCATCATCATTGGTAAAGCAGGCTCCGCCGTCTCCATAGGCACCAAGGGGTTTGGACGGAAAAAATGAGGTGGTGGCAATGGTGGTCAGGGAGCAGGATTTTCTACCCTTGTAGGTGGCACCGAAACTTTGGGCGGCATCCTCAATTACGGGCAGGTTATGCCTTGCGGCAATATCGTTGACAGCATCAAAATCACAGCATTGACCATAGAGACTGACCGGAATAATGGCCTTGGTCTTGTCCGTTAACGCCGCCTCAATCAGCTGCGGGTCAATATTGCAGGTTTTGGGATCGACATCAACAAAGACCGGTTTTGCTCCCAAGAGAGCAATGGTCTCGCCGGTGGAGATAAAGGTAAAAGGGGTGGTGATAACCTCATCACCCGGGCCAATATCAAGGGCCATCAGGGCAATCAGCAGGGCATCGGTGCCGGAAGATACCCCAAGGCAATGTTTTACGCCGGCATAAGCGGCTAATTTTTCCTCAAGTTCTGCCACCTCCGGCCCCAAAATAAATCTGCCGTGGCTTAAAACTTTCTGAATCCGCTGGTTAATCTCAGCCTCTATTTGTCTATATTGTGCTTGTAAGTCAATAAAATTCATAGTTTTTTAGGTAAGTAATAATAAAAAATGGCAGGACAGTTCCTGCCGGACAAATGTTCCCAGCCCTTTTATACTATTTAGTCAACCCTGAGAAACGACAATACTTTGAAAATAAAAGATAAATTTCATTTTTTTATGGTCAAAATTGCAAGTTTCTGTTAAAATATACTCAAAATC
>PDQP01000065.1 GCA_002747805.1 Deltaproteobacteria bacterium | reverse complement strand
GCTGGAAGCAAGGAGACTGCCATGATTGGACTGAATTTTCCGGCCTGGCTGGCAGCAGGATTTTTCTGCTGTCTCGGCCTGCTTTTTCTCCTGCACCGGCTGGAGCAGGGCCGAAGGCGGCGGCTGGCAAAATTTGCCCGCCCCCATCTGCCGGCCAGTTTCACTGCCAATTTATCTGCCGGCAGGAGAACTGCAAAAAAATATCTCACGGCGGCGGCCATGTTATGCTGCTTTGCAGCTCTGGCCAGACCCTATTATAATTTTGAATGGCAGGACGTAAAACGAAAGGGCATTGATATTATGTTTGCCGTGGATACCTCTAAAAGTATGCTGGCAGAAGATATTAAACCAAACCGGCTGGAACGGGCCAAATTTGCCATCCTTGACTTTGTGCAGAAACTCGAAGGCGACCGGGTCGGCCTGCTGCCCTTTGCCGGCACCAGTTTTCTTCTCTGCCCCCTGACCACCGATTACGATGCGTTCAGTCAGTCCCTTGATGCCTTGAACACCGATGTCATTCCAACCGGCGGCACCAATCTTGCCGAAACCATCGACCATGCCGGGCAGATTCTGGCTGGTGACTCCAATCACAAGATATTGATTTTGCTTTCGGACGGGGAAAATCTGGAGGGAGATGCCCTAAAAGCCGCCGCCCGGGCCGCCGAAGAGGGCATGACCATCTTTACCATCGGAGTCGGCACCCCAAGCGGCAAACCGATTCCCCTAAATGAAGGCAGTAAGGGTAAATTTATCAGGGACGAGGGCGGAAATTTTGTTATCTCCAGACTGGATCAGGAAAAACTTGCCCAAATAGCTGAAAAAACCGGCGGAATTTATGCCCCCCTTGACCGCGGCAACGGTCTTGAAAAGATCTACCAGCAAAAACTGGCTCTGGTACCCAAAAAGGAGCTAACCGAAAGAAAACATAAGGTGCCTGTCCAGCGGTTTGAGTGGCCGCTGGCCGCTGCCCTTGTCCTGCTGGTTATTGAATATCTGCTTAACAGCGGAGCAAAACCGGCGGCCAGATATTTAAGCAAAATCAAGACGGCAGGCAGGCGGGGGCGAAGGGGCGGCCTTTCATCCCTTTTATTTCTGGCTGCGGTTACCTTTGTCAGCCCGTTTGATGCCCATGCCTCAAAGGGGGAAAAGGCCTATGAGGAGCAAGACTATACAGGTGCCGCCCAATATTACGATGAGGCCCTGACCAGAGATAAGGATAATGCCAAGCTCCATTATAATCATGGAACTGCCTTATATAAAAGCAGGAATTACGATCAGGCAATTGCATCCTTTAATAAGGCTCTTGCAACCGATGAGCCGGCCCTGCAGCAGCTTGCCTATTATAATCTTGGTAATTCCTTTTATCAGAAGGGGCAGCTAAGTCTTAAGGATGCCCCGGAAAAAACCATTGAACAATGGGAGAAAAGCCTTGAATTTTACCAGTCGGCACTGGCCCTTGCCCCTGATTTTGAAAATGCCGGGGATAATCTTGAGCTGGTAAGAAAAAAGCTGGAGATGCTGAAAAAACGGCAGCAGGAAAAGCAGAAACAGCAAAAGCAGCAGCAAGATCAGAAGAAGCAGGACAAGCAAAAGAAATCGGGGCAGGACAAACAGGAGCAGGATAAACAGGGGCAGAAAAATTCACCTCAACAAGATCAGCAGCAAAAGGGGCAAAAAGACCAGCAACAAGGAAAACCGGAAGAGCAGCAAAAAAAGGATGGCGGCGAGTCCAGTCAGACCGATCAGCAGAAAAGCGGGCAACCTGGTGAAAAAAAGGAAAGGGATAAACAGGACGGCCAAAATCAGCAGGGGAAGAAAAAACATGCCCCGCCGGAGCAGGCCGATAATCAGCAAAAGGGAAATGGTCAGCAACAGGCCGTAGAGCCGGTAAAACCGAAACCTGGAGAGATGTCGGAAGAGGATGCCCGCCAGCTGCTTGAAAGCCTGAAAAGCGAGGAAGGAAACCTTAATCTCATCCCCAGAAAAAATAAGGAAAAACCAAGGAAGGACTGGTAATGATAAACAAGATATTGAAACTATTGCTTCCCATTATGCTTCTGGCTGGCAGTCTGCATGCCGCCGAGCCTGAAATCTCCGCCAATTTGAGTTCCAGTCGGGTTGAGGCCGGACGTGCCGTGCAGCTGACCGTAACCGTAACCGGCACCAATCGGGCTGAAACCAAGGTGCCGGAGGTGGATGGTCTTCAGATTATGGGCCGGGGAACCGGATCTTCCCTGCAAAACATCAATGGCAAGATAACCGCTTCATTTTCTTCTATTTATGTTATTTACGGTCTTGAACCAGGCAAGTATGAAATTCCGCCAATTACGGCATCGGTCAAGGGCAGGAAGCTGGCGGCCAAACCGCTTACTCTGGAGATTTTGGCATCCGGCTCCCGGCCAAATCAGCAGTCCGGCCAGACCAAGGCTATCCCTGATGACAGCCCTGCCGCCAGCCGCCAAAGGGAAAAACTGGCCTTTATTAAATGTCTGCCCGAAAAGAAAAGGGCCTATGTCGGCGAGCTGGTGCCGGTGCAGATCAAATTATATTTTCGTGCCGAACCGGGCCAATTATCGCAGCCGGTGCTGGACGGCACCGGGATTATGATGGCTCCTTTCAGCCAAAAACCGGTGCAGCGGCGTGAAAATATGAACGGCACCATCTATACGACCTTTACCTGGCACAGTACTCTTTCCGGGGTCAAGGAGGGCAGTTTCAAACTTGGCATCAGTGCCGAGGCTATGGTTTTGCTGAGAAAGGCCCGTTCACGGGATCCATTTTTCGATAATTTCCCTTCCCATTCCCTGATGTTTGATGATTTGTTTATGGGCAGCTATCAAAGAAAATTTATGACCCTGAAAACCGAGCCTTTTATCCTTGATATTGTACCATTACCTGCGGCTAACCGTCCGGCGGATTTTTCCGGGGCAATCGGCAAGTTTTCCATCAAGGCAGAAGCTGCTCCTCAGACGGCGGAAACGGGCGAGCCAGTTACCTTGAAAGTAGAGGTCTCCGGCCAGGGAAATTTTGACCGGGTGCAGTGTCCGGCCTTTCCCGATCAGGATAATTTCAAGGTCTATCAGGCCGAGGCAGAGTTTGATGCCGCCCGTCAAACCAAGGTATTTGAACGGGCAATTATCCCAAAAAACAGCGGTTTTACCGAGGTGCCGCCGCATATCCTAACCTATTTTGACCCGGATCGGCAGGAGTATGTTACCGTCAAAAGCAACGCCATTCCACTCAAGGTTAACGGGGCAAATCAGCAGATGCAGCAAGTACAGCAACCGGTTAAGCCGGTTTCCCCGTCAGCAGGCGGCCAGGGCAGTAAAAGCGGCCAGCCCCAAGAAAATGAGGGATTGGCCCGGCATATGGCTCCGCAAAAATTGACGGCAGGGGCCTTTACGCCAGCCATCAAGCCGGTTTTCAGGCAGCTATGGTTTATGGCTGCCCTGATAATATGTCTGCTGATTATAATTGCGGCCAGCGGATTTCATTTGCGTAAGAAATTCGACAGCAATTCGGCTCAAAAAGCCAGGCAAGCACAGCGGCGGCGGCAACAGGCCCTGCAGGATATTTTGCAGGCCGAAAAACAGGGCAGCATGGCAACCATCGCCGCCTGCCGCAGGGCAATCCAGGCTCAGGCGGCTGGTATCATGGGTATCAAGGCCGAGGCGGTTACCCTTGCCGATCTGAAAGCCCATCCAGATATTTCAGAGAAAATGGCTTCTCTCTTTGAATTTACCGAGCAAAGTGCCTATGGTGCCGCCTTGCCTTCCGAGACGGAACTGCAGGAATTTGTCCGCCGAATCAAAAAGCAACTGGAGGGATAAAATGATAACCCGTTTGATTATACTTCTGCTCGGTCTTGCAGCTGGACTTGCCGCCGCCGGCGGAGCAATGGCCGATGATGTAAGTCTCCAGCAGGCAAACGCCGCCTATAACGGTAAAGACTACCAGAAGGCGGCCTCTCTTTACCAGCAGCTAATTGACAGCCGGGGATATTCCGCCGAACTGCTTTTTAATCTGGCCAACAGCTATGCCTGTCAGGGAATGACTGGCAAGGCCATGGTCAATTATTACCGGGCCGGACGGCTTGCCCCCAATGACCCGGATATAAAAAGAAACCTTGTGCTTTTGGCTAAGGAATCCGGGCTTTTTACGGAGGAAAAATCTTTGGCGAACAGTCTGGTTGACCGTTTTACCTTTAACCAGTGGTGTATTTTCGCCCTGGCCGGACTGACGGTGTTCTCCATGGTTTATGGCTCAACCTGTCTGGTCAGGATTAAAAAGGGTGTTTTAATTTTCAGCCTTGTCCCGGCCCTGATTGCCATGCTGCTGGCCGGAGCGGCAGCCTGGGTGAGCTTTGGCTCCTACCATGATGCGGTTATCATCGGTCAGGAAAATATTTTGCGGATTTCACCCTTTGCAACCGCCGGCAGTGCTGGCAGCCTACCGCCGGGCAAAAGAGTCAAGGTGCTGAAAAAACATCATGATTTCCGGCTGGTTCAGGATAAAACCGGACAAAGCGGCTGGCTAGAGGCAGCAAATCTTGAGCCAATAAATATTTAGCTGGCTCAAAGTTATAACGGTGAACTCAAGGTTGTGGAATTTTACAGCAATGAGATCCAAGTCGCCTGTTTGTTTGGTGCAGGTAAGAGCGTTGAAAATACCGCAAGCCTCCCCCAGTCCCTTAAAACAATTTGTTAGCCTTGCAGTAAAACATCGAGCATTTTATCTGTCCGGTTAAGAAAATCCTTGGTTACTTGATAATGCTCAGTCTCTTCATAATTTACTTTTTTTATTCCATTTTCATCAAGTTGATAAATCATGGCATGCGGGTACGCAAGAATAATTGGCGAATGTGTTGCTATGATAAATTGTGATTTCATTTTAACCAAATCATGCATCCTTGAAATCATTGCCATTTGCCGTGTCGGGGAAAGAGCCGCCTCTGGTTCATCAAGAATATATAAGCCGTTACCTCCAAATCTGTTAATAAGCAAAGCCATAAATGATTCTCCATGAGATTGTTCATGAAGAGAATGGCCTCCATACGAATCAATGATTGGTGGTCCAAAACCACCTTGTTCATCTAAGCGTTGAATTTCAGAGGCAACATTGAAAAAACTTTCGGCTCTAAGAAAAAAGCCATCTTTGGGACGCTTATAACCACGAGAAAGCCTGATATATTCATGCAAGGAAGAGTGTGATTCATACGTACCAAAATTGAAATTCTTTGAACCTCCTTCGGGATTGAAGCCCCACGAAACAGCAATAGCTTCCATCAAAGTTGATTTACCGGAGCCATTTTCACCAATGAAAAATGTTACATTCGGATGAAGCTTTATTGAGGATATATTTTTTACCGCATCAAGGGAAAATGGATATTGCTCAAATGAGGGTACTTTTTCTCTGTTGAGCTTTATTTCATATATGTATTGTAATTGTTCTGCCATTCATTTTGTCAAACTAACGGGAAATTTATTAGCCACGGTTTATTTTACCGGCAATCAAGGTGATAACCGCCGAAACGGTAAGTATAGTCAGCCAGAACAGCAACGTCTGCATCCGAAGATTGCCATATAAAAGACCAAGACCGCTGCCTATAAATGCTACCTGCATCATAACCGCATTGCCTCAGGTATTTAGACATTGCTGCAGGTAGATATAGTTAATAAATAACCCGGCCAGAAAACAATATTTCAAAACCTCAAAAAACATGACTTAGTTATTCTCCCAGATAAGCTCTAATAACTTCCCGATTTTTTCTGATCTCATCCGGGCTGCCCTGGGCTATCTTTTCGCCATAATCCATGACAAATATCCGCTCAGAAAGGGTCATCACCAGTTTCATATCATGCTCAATCAAAAGTATGGCCTGACCATCTGCGGATATTTCCTGAATAAGCTCCACCAGTTCAAGGGTTTCCTGCGGATTCATCCCCGCCGCCGGTTCATCAAGCAAAAGCAGCAGCGGCTCGGTAGCCAAGGCCCGGGCAATTTCCAGCCGCCGCTGGGCTCCATAGGACAGATTGGCCGCATAATCATTGGCCTGGTCTGCCAGCCCCACCTTTTCAAGCATAAAATAGCTGTCTTCCAGGATTTCACGCTCTTCCAGTCTGGTAGCCCGATTACGAAAGATAGCCCCGAAAATAAAGGCACTGGTGCGGCAATGCCTGCCAATCATCACATTTTCAAGCACCGTCATCTGCGAAAAAAGCCTGATATTCTGAAAGGTTCTGGCCAGACCGCATTGGGTAATCCGGTCTGGTTTCAGCCCTTTCAGACTTTTGCTCCGGCCAATCTTGGAATGCAGGACAATATCCCCTTGGGTGGGATAATAGATGCCGGTGATGCAGTTAAAAAAAGTGGTCTTCCCTGCCCCGTTAGGGCCGATCAGGGCGGCGATTTCCCCTGATTTTACATCCAGATCCAAGCCGTTCAAGGCCCTGACCCCGCCAAAATCCATGGTCAGCCCTTTAACTTCCAGTAATTTCTCGCTCATTTTTCAAACCGATATGTTCTGCGGATATTGGAGATCAGTCCCTGCGGCCTGAAAACCATCATACAGACCAGAATGGCCCCGAAGGCAAGCATTCTGAATTCTGATAGTCCCCTTAAATATTCCGGCAGCAGAATCAGAATCAAGGCTCCGATAATCACCCCGATAATCGAACCCATGCCGCCAAGTACCACAATGGCTAAAATGATGGCCGACTGGAGAAAGGTAAAACTCTTGGGGTTGATATAGGTCATATGTCCGGCCAGCACCACGCCCATAAATCCGGCCCATAAGGCACCCAGCGAAAAGGCGGCCAGCTTGGTCTTAATCTTGTTGATGCCCATGGCCTGACAGGCAATCTCATCCTCACGCAGGGCAATCCAGGCCCGGCCAAGGCGGGAATCCTGCAGCCTGTTGACCACAAAAATAGTGATTATCACCATGGCAAGAGTAATATAATAGGTGTAAATCACCGCTTGTTCCAAGGAAAAATCCATGCCGAAAAACCCCGGCCGGGGAATATCCGAGATACCGCTTGGCCCGCGGGTAAATTCTCCCCAATTCTCCAGAACCAGTCTGATTATTTCGCCAAAACCAAGGGTTACAATGGCAAGATAATCTCCCCTTAGTCTTAGCACCGGAAAGCCCAGCAAGATGCCGAAAATGGCCGCCAGAATGCCGCCGATGGGCAGGGTCAGCCAGAAACTCAAACCATAGTGCAAATGAAGCAGGGCATAGGTATAAGCCCCGACCGCATAAAAGGCCACAAAGCCCAGATCAAGCAGGCCGGCCATGCCCACCACAATATTAAGGCCAAGCCCAAGCACCACATACATCAGGGCGGTAGTCATAATCGTAACCTGATAGCTTGAGGTTAAATGCGAAAACATGCCGTCCACCGAGGCCAGATAAAGACCGGGGACTGCCGAATATAAGGCCGCATAAAGCGTATGCAGATGGGGAAAAATCAGGGCAGAAGCACAGATAATCAGGCAGATAGTGAGCTTTTTCCCAGGATCAGCAATCAGCCGGTGGATAAGCGACTGCCGTTCCTGATTGCCGCCGGCGGAAACGGCCTTGCCCATCTCCTTTCTTTTCATCATCCATCTAGCCAGAAACGAGAGAAAAAATACCCCAATCACAACATAAATCAGGTTATGCCAACGCCAAAGCACCGTTCTCTCAATGGGATCAACCTTGATCACCATCAGCGGAAAGGTTAAAAAACCGAACCACAAGGCGGCCAGCAAGGATTTTTTTAATTCAGTTATCCAGAACATTTGCTTATACCTTTTGGTTTTCGGCCTTGCCCAGTATCCCGGAAGGCTTGAAGATAAGAATTAAAACCAGCAGGGAAAAGGCGAAAACGTCTTCATAATCACTTGAAACATAGCCGGTGGCAAAACTTTCGGTCAGCCCCAGTACCATACTGCCCAATACCGCCCCCGGTATGGAGCCGATGCCGCCCAGCACCGCAGCGGTAAAGGCTTTTATGCCCGCCAGAAAACCGATGTAAAAGTTAATCTGCCCGATATGGGAAGCGATCAGCAGGCCGCCGATGGCCGCCAGTGCCGAGCCGATAACAAAGGTGGCGGAGATGATAAAATCAACATTGATGCCGACCAGCATCGCCATGGTCTTGTCCTGGGCGGTGGCACGCATGGCCTTACCCAATCTGGTATATTTGATGATGATGGTCAGCAAGACCATAACCACCGCGGTGGTAAGCAGGATGACAATATCGCTGGTGCCGACTATATGGGCTACCGGCTCCAGAAATGCCAGATCGGGAATTAGTTCGGGAAACGGCAAAAATTCCGAGGTTTGGGCCAGCATCACATAGTTTTGCAGAAAAATCGACATGCCGATAGCACTGATCAGCGGCGAAAGCCTCGGGGCATTTCTTAATGGCCGATAGGCTATTTTCTCGATACTGTAACCATAGGAACCAGCCCAGACCGCAGCAGCAAGTCCGGCCAGAATGATAATGGCCGGCAGCGGAAAGCCGTATATGGACAAGACCGTTGCGACAATAAAGGCGGTAAAGGCTCCGATCATATAAATCTCGCCGTGGGCAAAGTTGATCAGGCCGATAATGCCGTAAACCATGGTATAACCAAGGGCAATCAAGGCATAGATGGAGCCTCTGGTCAGACCGCTGAAAAAAAGCTCAATAAAATAATCCATCACGGAAACCTGAAAGGGTTCGGTACAAGGCCAAACCCTTGTCAATCAAAATCCTGAAATTAATCGGCCAAAACAAATTTGCCGTCTTTTACCACATACATGGAAAAGCCGACTCCCACGGCATCTCCCTTTTCGTCAAATTTGATCTTGCCCACGGAAGTATCCACCATTTCGCTTTGCAATACCTTTTTCAGGGCCGCAAGCTCAGTGGAATCTGCCTTGTCAATGGCGTTCAGGATGGCCAAAGTGGCGGCATAGGCTCCGTCAAAAAAGGCTCCCGGATCTGAACCAAATTTTTCCTTATGCTCCTTTCTGGCCTGAATGGCAATCGGGTTTTTGCTGTTATCCTGAGGCCCGGCGGCATAAACTCCTTCCGCATTCTTACCGGCCACCTTGATAAAGGTATCGTCTTTTACACCGTCATCTGATAAGAATATGGTTTTAAGACGTTTTTTTCTCATGCCGGAAACAATTTTCGATGCCTCGGGATGATAACCACCAAAGATAACCACATCGGCCTTGGAGCGTTTTATTTTCTGGACAATTGCTGAATAATCAACTGCTTCCGGGGTTACGCCCTCAAAAAGAACCACCTCGGCCTTGCCGGACTCTTCGATACGCTTCTTAGCCCCTTCGGCCAGCGGCTTGCCATAATCTCCCTTATCATGGATAATGGCAATCTTTTTGGCCCCAAGTTTATTTAAGGCAAAGTCGGCCATCGGCGGAGCCTGAACCGCATCAGGGGCGACTGTTCTGAAAAAATTGGGATATTTGCCGCTGTAGGTCAGGCTGTCGGTGGTTGCCGAAGGTGAAATGGCCAGCAGCCCGGCATCCTTAAAAATCGGCATGGCGGCAATGGTTGAGCCGGAGCAGATCCCGCCAAGAATGACCTCGGCACCATCGGAAACAAGTTTTTTTGCTGCATTGGCAGCGATTTCCGGGGCGCATTGGTCATCTTCAATAAGCAGCTCGATCTGCTTGCCGTTGATGCCGCCGGCCGCATTAACCTTGTCAATGATAATCTTGGCCGCATTAACAGTCGGCACCCCGTAGGAAGCCAGATTGCCGCTGTGCGGGCCGGTTATGCCGAATTTGATGGTATCCGCCGCCATAACCGTGGACACTGCCATGGCAAATCCAGTACCGATAGCTGCCATAAAAAATGCTTTTTTTTCCATTAGTTTTCCTCCTTTTTCAACTTCTTCTGAGTCTTGCCATACCCGGATACTTTCAAACAAAAAACGGGCATGAATAAAATTTACCTGCCTGTTATAAAAGAGCAGTAAGGGGAGAGTGTAACTCATTAGACAATTTTATACAAGTAGGGGCGGATTCCGTATCCGCCCTTCGGATTTCATATCCGCCCTTCGGATTTCATGTCCATTCGTGTTTTGTGAAAAATTGATGGTAGTACATTTCAAGTAGTGCTGTTTATAATTTTCGGAGCAATAACTGCATTATAGTGATGTATAAACATCCAAATAGCTCCAATGTGATTGTCTTTCTTTTTAGAAAAAGATAAGCTGGATTGTTATAATAAGTGCAACAGATATAAGTTTGCAAAAGAGTGAGCTACTGGTATGGTCAAGTTTTCCAATAAAAACGGAGGCTCACATGCAAAAAAACACAGGGAACATCTACAAGCAGCTCACTCTAGAGGAAAGGTACCAGATAAAGATTCTTTTGGAAATAAAAATGAATCAAACCGAAATAGCGGAGGTGTTGAATCGGTCAA
>PDQP01000064.1 GCA_002747805.1 Deltaproteobacteria bacterium | reverse complement strand
ACAGAGAATCATCACCATAATGAGTACAAGCAACAAAAGTCCCAGTAAAAAATGCATATAACCTCCCTACAAATGTCATCAAAGCAACTAACCACGTTTATAAATTCAGGGACATCTTTTTAATTAAATGAGAAATTCAATATGGTGTCCCCTTAATTCTGGGTCCATGCCCTAAACTCCTGATCCTCATTGGCCTTTTCCTTAATAAACAACATTATTATTCTCTGCCATTGGTTCCTCCCTCTAGAAGTGGAATTTCGTCAAAAAGACTATCTCGACGCCTACCTTCCTCATGTTCTTCCGGTGTAATATTTTCAGCTTTTGCAAATTCAATAGCAGAGGTCATATCAACCTTCCCTGCCACTTTATAACCGCAATAATGTTCAATGATATATTTGCTGTCTCGGCCAGCACCACTATTTATGGCAATATGATAGATACGCTTCCTTTCTTCCAGATTTGGAACTCTTTTATATGCTGGTTTGCCCTTATCTGGTGCATAAAATTCCTGCCTTAGCTTAATGTATTGGGCAATCGAAGCGTTATTGCAGTTAAAATTGCCAGCATGAATTTCCCCAAGAATCAAATTATGAAGAGTTATCAACAAGGTCAACTGCGACAAAACCATCAGTTTTGGATTGTCATGAACTATCCTGGGGGCATTTTTATCCTGCCATTTTAATCGCAGATCATTTACCCATTTCACTACAAGCCGGTAACGTTCAGTCATTTCAGGCATTTTAGCCATTCTGGTCGCTGAACCCAGGAATTCTCCGCTGTAAAAGCCATCATAAAGAACATAACTAAAAGCCAGCCCAACAAAGCTTTCGAGGTACTTGTCTTCCATCTCCCTATCGGCAAAGGGTCTGGTTGCCATGGACTCAAGGCAAAACCAGTATTGATCCAGAATTTTTATCATTTTAGGGGATGGTCTATTTTTTCTGACACCAAAATACATCCAATCTTTTTTACCAAAATGATAATGGAACCAAAGATGTTGCCAGACACCTGCTTCCCCATCATTTTCCGGCAGCAAGGCCACTCCCTTGTTATAGATCAGCCACTGTAAACTGGTAAGCGGTTTTATAAATGGCAGCTCGGGATGAAAAACACTGGTCAGTATGGACTTGTAGACATTCACCGTTTGACCAGCAATAAAATATTCTTTGGCCTTCAGGTTGGCGTTATTATCACCCATCCATTGAAAACGAAGGTGAAGGTACATATAAGAGGTGGTAACTACGATCACAATACAGGCTCGAAAAAAAATCCTCCGACATCTCTGCCAGTTGATACGGGCTCCCTCAAGTGGTTTGCCTGCTTTTTTCAGCTTTCTTTTTTTACGAAAATTGCCATAGAGTAACAGCAGCCCATAGCAAAAAACAAAATAAAGCAGGAGCAGCCCCATAGTACACAGTAAAAAGAATATCCCTCCAAAAATATGCCATGTAATTGCCATAATAATTATTCCTTAAGCGTTTCTTTGATGGCCTCGTAAAAAGTCAAAAACAGAAAAACCGCCACTAGTAATTTCAGTAAGTTACATATAGCAAAATCGACCAAAATGGGCTTTTTACTAATCCATCAGTCATTCGATTAAGACTATGCAAAAATAAATTCCAAATGAATGCTTTTGTGGTCGTTAGACAATCCAGTCATCCAGAAAGTCATTGGAAATATCAATATCCACCGAGTTATACAATGGAGCTTGCTCCACCACTGCACCATTTTGTAATAATTTGAACTGCACCTTGCCGGTCTGGGGCTCTTTCAGGGCAGCAAGCGGAATCTGCATTTCAATAAAGTCTGCGGCCGCACATTGCAGACCTGCCAGAGCGGCCTGGTCCATCGTTGCCGCACCGGGGGGATCTGTAAATTGATATTCAATACAATGGGCGGCAGGACAGTTAATTTCTACCTGCAAGATCATACCGGAACCAATGAGTTCTGCCATTTCTCCCTGCAATCGAAAGTATAAAAACCGGTGATCCCGGCCCCAGAAAAATTCTTTCAGATAGCGTTTGTCGGTATGCATGGAACCCATATCATAGGTCAGATCAAAATGGGCGGCCCCCATCCACTCGAAAAAACTTGACTGCTGTCCGTCAATCCGCGGGCTGATATAGCCTGACATGGGTTTTAATAATCCGCTCCGGCAGGTTTTTTTGATGGGAAGATATAGCTGCGAAGGAACGGACATACCTGCCAGTTGATACATATTGATCAGATGCGACCGAAAAATCCGGTCAAAGACATCGGCCTGAACACTGAAATGGTCATCACCATACCACCAGAACCAGTCGCTGCCCTGGGCAATGCGAAGCTCATTAAGAACAAGCTGCCACTGCTGCTCAGGAATCTGCTGTCTTTGCCCGGAGACCGCCTGCCAGGCACAGGCCAGAAGCTCCCAGGCCTGATTTTTTTCCTGATGACCTATCCAGGTGGTAAAGTCCCCATAAATCCAGGAACCGGCCCGAATGGCAGGCAGGGGCTGATAGGTAAGGTCAGGATGAGCAAGACTTTCGGCAAAGGTTAAGGTTTTTATCCAGCCGCAGTCTGATAATTTCCGGTACAGGGCATTAAAAAACGGAGCCGCATTTTCAGGATAAAATTCCCAGGCATTTTCGCCGTCCAGAATAACCGATACATGGGGATTAAAATCACACTGCTCATAAATATCCCGTAATCTTTCCACAAAATCAAGGGCCGCCCTTTCCGCCTCCATAGAGCTGTAGGTAAAGCCGATTAAATCACTCAGCCCCTTGTCCCGGCAAAACAGGGTAATCTGTCCCTTAGCACCGGAAATTTTATGCGGTTTATATAAATCCTGCCGATTACGGGCCGTGCCAAGGGATTGAAACAGGACATCCTCATCACTGGCAATCCACTGGATGCCGCAGGAAGCAAAAAGTTCTGCCGCCGCCTGGCTGACACTGCCCTCGGCCGGCCACATTCCGGCAAGGTTATGCCCAAATACCGCCTGCACCTGATCAATCCCCTGCTGCACCTGCCAGTTGGCATCATCGGCAAAGGCAGGGCAGGCAGGCATGGCGATCTCCGGTCTGGCCTCCCTGGCCGATGCCGGATCCAGCAGCAGGGGCAGGATGGGATGATAAAACGGCGTGGCGGAGATTTCTATCTGCCCGTTTTCCAGAAGTTTCTTATATATGCCGGTAATCTCTCCCATTTTTTTCAGCAATTCACCCAGCAGGCTGTTTTTCTGCTCCTCGGAAAAATGTTGCTGCTGAAGAAGCTCCTGCACCAGTGAAGAATTTTTTCTTATATAATTACCTGTCCAGACAAGGAGAAACAGCACCTTCAAATCCAGAATATCCTGGCGGTCAAGGCCGCGTGCGGCGGCATCCGGCGAGGGAAATTGTTTATAACGCTGATAGAGCTGATTATACCTGCTTAAAGGCCGAATCATATGCATCTCGTTAGCCATAAATAGTTGGGGCAAAAGCTCGGTTTTTTGGGACATATCCATCTGGCCGGTATCCATGCGGATCAGCTCCAGCAGCGGGTCATGGGCCTTGCCCGCCGCATAATCTTCGATCTGCACCAGCAGGGACGGAGCAAAATTAAATACCGCCTTGATCTCCGGCCAGGCGGCCAGATAATAAGGCATATCACCATAATCCTTGATCCCGTGCAAAAATACCCAGGGCAGCAGATACTGGTTCTGCAAATCATCCTTATAATACGGCTGGTGCATATGCCATAAAAAGGAGAGATATAAGGTTTTCATCGTTTCCCTGCCTACTCTTCCAGCCATTCGCCGATCATTTTTTTATAGCTCTCCATCATCTCCTCTCCGGTTTCCCGGTCCGGCGACTGCACATAAAGATGGGCGTTGGGGCTGTATTGATCCGGCACCATCAGCACCCATCTTTCCCGATCGGCATAAATCTTGATTCCATCAATAAAAGATGCCCTTTTATCAACGGCTTCCTCGCTCATCCGGCGCATCAGAAAGCCCTTTTTTTCCAGCGGGCAATTGATTACATTATGGGCAAAATAATACTTGGGCAGGGAATCTATAATCGCCGAAACCCTGGTTTCGTTCACGGCCAGCATCTCCAGCAGCTTGACGGCAGAAAACATGCCGTCTTTCACCGGATGGAGATGGGGAAAACCGTAGCAATCCCCGCCCGGGCTGCAAAAATAAAACTGCTGCAGAAATTCCTTTTTCAAATCGGCGGTTTTGCCCCGGACGATCTCCAGCCTGGTCAGTTGAGCATCAATCATATCAGGCGTGGATACCGGCAGATAAACCTTAACCGGCTCCCTTACCGTCATATCGATCAGCCGCAAAAACAGCAGCAGTGCCTGTTCTCGGTTCAAAAGCTCACCTTTATCGGAAATAATCTGCAGACATTCCCCGTGGGGCTGCAGAATCAGGCCCAGATCGGCCTCCACGGCCTTAACGATATTCAGACACTGATTTAAGGAGCTATTACGTTTGCTCGGCGAACGGGAGAGTTTTCTCTCATCCTGATAGGCATTAAGCACCGTGGATTCTATATTCAGCTCATTTAATATGGCCGGAAAAATTGTATCGGTGGTGCCGTTCAGCAAATCCAGCACCAGACGAAAATTGCGGGAGCGGATGGCGGTTTTATCCACTGAAGCAAAGAAATTGCTTTGATAACGATGAACCAGATCCACCCTGGAAGTGATAATACCGACCTCGTTTTGAGGAACCCGCCGGAAATTCTCCCGAAAAAAGAAACGCTCGATCCCCTTTTCAATATTGGTGCTGATGGGCAGCCCGTCCTCACCATAGAAAAAAATCTCGGTAACGGTGGCATCCCTTGGCGACTGCCGGAAGTGTACCCCGAACAGCTCCCGATGATTAGCCAGAATGAACCGCATAATCGGTGTGGGAACCATTTTGAGATCCACCCCGTTAATACCGGCGGCCAGCAGCCCCGACAAAAAGCCCCTTTTCAGCATTCTGGAAGCCCGGTGATAATCACGGCTCAGCAGGACATTACAGCCCTTGGGGGCAATACTGCCGAAGGCGGTACCCAGCTTGGCCGATAACTCTGCCGAAAGCTCCACATTGGTTCGGGCGCTGACCTTGCCGCCCTCAAAGATGGTCTTCTTCCACTTATCGCCCCAGATCAGGTTGGAGCTGACAATGGATTCCTCCTCAATCTGCTTGTCCGGCCAGACCATAACATCCTTTTCAAAGACCACATGGCTGCCCACATCCGTATTTTCGGCGATAATACAGCCATGTTCGGCATGGATGCCGTGGCCGAAGTTGACCAGATTACAGAGTACCGAGTTTTTGATCTGACAATTCTGACCAACCGAGACATGATCCCACAGGATAGACCCGGTAATTCTGGTCTTCTTGCCAATGATGGATGCCGCCCCAATGGCACAATTCTCCAGATGCACGCCCTCGCTGATAGTAACCTCCGGCCCCAGCACCACCCGGCCGGTAACGCTTATATCGTCAGGCAGACTGACCTCCTGCTCATAGAATAACTTGCCGGCAGGAAAGGATTTTTCCCTAAGCCCCTCCACCGGCAGGGCCATCTTGTCTTCCAGAATATCCACCAGCGAGTCCCGGTAGGAATTGGGGTTGCCCACATCCCGCCAATATCCCCTGGCATTATAGCCGAAAATGCTGATCTGATCGGCCATCAGCTTGGGAAAAAGATCCTTGGAAAAATCAAAAGGCACATTATCGGGAATAAAGCTCAGTATCTCCGGCTCAAATACATAGATTCCGGTATTGATGGTATCGGAAAAGACCTCTCCCCAGCCCGGTTTTTCCAGAAAACGGATAATCTGGTTTTTTTTATCGGTAATCACCACGCCGAACTGGAGCGGATCCTCTACCGAGGTCAGGGTAATGGTCGCCCTGGCCTGATTGGCCGCGTGAAAGCCGATAATTTCCCGCAGATTAAAATCAGTAATCAGATCGCCGCTGATCACCATAAACCGCTCATCCAGATAGGGGGCAGCCTGCTTGACCGCTCCGGCGGTGCCATAATCCTCTTCCGGGATAACATAGGTGATTTTCACCCCAAAATCAGTGCCGTCACCAAAATAAGACTGAATAATATCCGGCTTGAAATATAAAAGGATAATGATTTCGGTAATGCCTGCATCCTTCAGGCGTTCAACGACATAGCCCATCATCGGCCGGTTTAGTACCGGCAGCATGGGTTTGGGCAAACTGGAAGTTAAGGGTTGAATTCTGGTGCCGAATCCGCCGGCCATGACCACTGCTTTCATAGAATCCTCCTGATCTTATAAGGCAAACTGCCTGCCGCCAATTTAATGCCAGACCTAATACCAAACGGCCAAAGAGCTGGCAAAATCCTGCCGCATCCCGCTGTTTTCAGGCACCAGCACAAATCCGGCCCGAAGTTTTCCGCTGTTGACCACGGTATATTCCTTTTGCCAGAAACTCTGCTCCCCTTCCCCGCCGACATGCTCCAGCGGCACAAAAAAAGGTTTGGCAAAGGCCCGGTCCTTGGCATTGTATTCAAGAACGGCATAAACCCGAACCTCCTCAGCCTTTAGGTCTCCCAGATGAACCGAGGCTTTTAGCTGCACCTGACCGCCCATGACCGGACTGGCCGCCTCAACTCCGGCACTTATAAATTTCACCTGGGGCCATTTTTCGGCAATCCAGCCTTTCCACTCCATATGGCTGGTAAGGCCCTGCAAATTGTCCCTGGTCAGCTTGGTAAACTGCTCGTGCAGGGGCAGATAGTAGTTGTCGGTATATTCCATCACCATCCGGCTGGTATTAAAAAAGGCACAGATGCTGCCGATGGCATCCTTCATCATATCAATCCAGTCTCGGGGCAGGCCGGCCTTGTCCAGATGATAGAACATAGGCACAATCTCGTTTTCCAACTTGTTGTACAGCTCCTGACTTTCGACAAAGTTCTGATAATCCTGATCCTGATATTCCTCCCCGAAGCCGATAGACCAGCCGTTATTGCCGTTATAGCCCTCTGCCCACCAGCCATCGAGGATGGAGAGATTCAGCCCGCCGTTGGCCGCAATCTTCATGCCGCTGGTGCCGCTGGCCTCCATCGGGCGCCTTGGGGTATTCAGCCAGACATCCACTCCGGCCGCCAGATACCTGGCCATGCACATATCATAGTCTTCCAGAAATACCACCCGGTCTCTAAACTCAGGTTTTCTGGCGATATGGATGATTTTCTTGATAATTTCCTTACCGGCAGTATCCTTGGGATGGGCCTTGCCGGCAATAATCAACTGAACGGGATGTTCAGGGTGATTAAGGATTTTTGCCAGCCTTTCCTCATCCATAAAGATCATATAGCCCCGCTTATAGGTGGCAAACCTTCTGGCAAAGCCGATGGTGAGACTGTCGGGATTAAGAACCGTCTCGGCCTTGCGTAATTCGCCTAAGGAACCGTTTCTATTTCCGATCTGTTTTTTCAATTTTTCCCTGGTGTAGCCGATAAGTCTGGCCCTTAGCTGCTGCTTGATTTTCAGAAGTTCCAGATCAGGGATGGAGCCTGCCAGTTGCCAAATGGAAAAATCATAGGGTTTGAGATGCCAGTTTTCCCCCAGATAACGATGATGTAGCTGCTGCATATCTTCGGCAATCCAGGTGGGAAGATGCACGCCGTTGGTGATATGGCCCACCGGCAGAAAAGGCTCATGGACATTCTGCCAAAGCTCCCGAAACATCTTTCTGGCGACTTCTCCATGCAGCTTGCTGACCCCATTGCGGAAGGTACTCATCTTGATTCCCAAAATAGCCATGGAAAAGGATTCGGTCTCATCATTGGGGCGAATCCGGCCCCAGGGCATAATATCGTTAATGCTTATGCCGTGCCGGTTATAGATCGGGCAGATATATTCCTCGATCAGGGATTTGGGAAAGAGATCGAAACCGGCCGGCACCGGAGTATGAGTGGTAAACAGGGTGCTTTTTTGCACCAGTTCCGAGGCGGCAGCCAAATCAAGTCCCTGCTGACTTTTTAACTGCTTGACCCGCTCCAGTACCAGAAAGGCCGGATGTCCCTCGTTGACATGATATACGGTGGGGTGTATGTCCAGTGCCTCCAACGCCCTGGTTCCGCCTATGCCCAGGATAATTTCCTGACGGATCCGCATAACAATATCGCCGCTGTAGAGCTGGCCGGTGATTTTTCTGTCCATATCCTGATTTTGATCAATATCCGTATCCAGCAAAATCATCCGCACCGAACCGACATACATCTCCCAGACCTTGGCATAAACAGGATGATTTGGGCCTTCCACCGTAATAATCACCGGCTGTCCTGCTGCATCCAGAACCGGATTAACCGGCCATTTGGAAAATTCCTGATAGGGGGAATATTCCTGCTGCCAGCCGTCAGTATTCAGGTATTGATGGAAATTGCCGTGGCGGTACAATAGCCCCACCGCCACCAACGGCAGGCCAATATCGGTGGCCGCCTTGCAATGATCACCGGACAGGATGCCCAGTCCGCCCGAATATATCTGGATGGACTCATGCAGCCCGTATTCCATGCTGAAATAGGCCACCAGCATATCGGGATGGGATTTGGCATGCTCCAGATCAAACCATCTGGGATTTTTCATATAATCTGTATAATGCCCCCATACGTCATTGAGCCGGGACATAAAGACCGGATCATTTTTGCAATGCTCAAGATCCTCGCTGGACAGACTATTCAGGACTTCAAGGGGATTATGCTCGGAAGCTTCCCATACCTCTGGATTAAGGTTTCGGTATAATTCCTGAGCCTCTTCGCTGAAAGACCACCATAGATTATTGGCCATGGTCAGCAGATGCTTTAATTCATCCGGCAGTGAGATACCAATATGCAGTTCCTGAATATTTACATGATTTGTGTTCATGGCTTGCACTCGCTCCTTTTTGGTTTCGGGGGATTATTGATGATTTCTTATGGAATCCTCAAAGTGTACAATACTTGCCGGATAATAGCAATGAAATCTCTTTGCAGGCTCCCGCCGACCTGGCTTTCCTTGGGCAAAAAATATTATGCGGCCTTAACCAGAAAAATGTTATGATGCTATGATATGAAATTATTAACCAAAACCTAACTCTTGAAAAATGTTAAACTTACTCTTATCACTGCCGCCTCTGACCTTGACTATTATGATGCTGTCGCTGGCCTCTATTATCGGTTTATGGATAGGACATTGGCAAGTAAAAGGCATTAGTTTGGGGGTCGGCGGGGTCTTGTTCGGCGGCATCATCACCGGGCATTTTTTAATGTCAACCGGTCTTGAGCTGGAGCCGTCGGTATTAAAATTTGCCCAGGAATTTGGTCTGATTCTCTTTGTTTATACGGTTGGAGTTCAGGTTGGGCCGGGCTTTTTCGCTTCTCTTCGTGCCACCGGGCTGAAATTAAACCTTTTGGCCGCCGCCATTGTGCTGCTGTCTGGACTTATCACCTTGATAATTTTCCAAATATGCGATGTGCCGCTGCCGGTTATTCTGGGAATTTTATCAGGTGCGGTTACCAATACCCCGTCTCTTAAGGCCGGCATCGAGACCTTGTCAACCCTGGGTGAAAAAAACGATCTGGTTAATATGATGGGAACCGGCTATGCGATGGCTTATCCCCTTGGTATTTGCGGCATATTTTTATCCATCTGGTTAATCCGCATTATCTTCAGGGTCAATATTGAAGACGAAGCCAGGGCAATTGAAAATCAAGGTCCTGAAAAAACAAGGGAATTAAAAACCATCAATGTCATGGTCAATAATCCCAACCTGGATGGCCTTACCATTGGTGAATTGCCTGTTTTTGAGGATGAAAGGGTTATTTGTTCCCGCCTGAAACGCTCTGCGGAACAAATAATTCCGGCCCATGATACCATTTTACGGATGGGCGACTGCCTGCGTTTGATTGGTAATGAACATGACCTGCGGCAGGCATCTATGCTGATTGGCAAGGTGGTCAGCAAAGAGGTTTTGTCAGCCTCTGAAACTTCTGAACTAAGCGTCGTCCGTCTGGTGGTAACCAATGATGAGGTGCTTAATGAACAGGTTGGTAAATTGCAGTTAAAGAGCAGGTATAATGTGATTATTACCCGTATTAACCGCGGCGGAGTTGAACTGCTGCCCCATGATGATACCCATTTGCAGTTTGGTGATGTGCTAAATATTGTCGGCCGGCAAGCGGCAATCGAAAAGGTCTCAGCTATCTTCGGCAATGCAAGACACAAGCTAATTCAGGTGCAGATGCTGCCGATCTTTATTGGCATCCTGTCGGGGGTTATCCTGGGTTCAATCCCCATTATGATTCCAGGGTTTCCCGCCCCGCTGAAACTTGGTCTGGCTGGCGGCCCCTTGGTGGTGGCCATAATTCTGGGGCGTTTAGGCAGTTTCAGAAAGCTATACTGGTTTATGCCGCCCGGGGCGAATCTCGCCTTGAGGGAAATCGGCATCGTCTTGTTTTTAGCCGTGGTCGGCATTAATTCAGGGCATAATTTCCTTGAAACGCTTATTAACGGTGAAGGGCTGGTCTGGGTAGGCTACGGGGTGTTGATTACCGTGATCCCGCTGCTGATTGTCGGCGTCATGGCAAGGGCTGTCTTCAAGGTCAATTATTTAGTTAACCCTGAGAAACGATCAACACTTTGAAAATAAAAGATAAATTTCATTTTTTTATGGTCAAAATTGCAGGTTTCTGTTAAAATATACTCAAAAT